>NZ_DGMA01000009.1:0-304014 GCF_002388205.1 Achromobacter sp. UBA4530
GCCCCAGGCCGACGCCGCACCCGGCTGCGATGAAATCAGCTTGGCGGTCCGTGGGGCGGGTTGGGTTCTTGAGGTTTTTGTCCGCGTCGGCGCGGGTTTGAAGCGGCTTGCGGTGCCCGCCCCACAGCGGCCGCGCGGGCGGCCTGGTGGGGCTTACGCGGCGTCTTGCGTCGTCGTGATGACGCTTCGCGTGTGGCTGCGATTACTCAGGTGTCTGCTCATCTAGGTGGCTGCTTTCGTAGGCGTCTGCCGACGTAGGTGTCTGACACCCCAGCATTGACCTGCCGCACAGAGCCGATGCTTCCCAGGTGTCTGACACCGGCCTACGAAGCGCCGGCGTCACAAGGCATGATGCCGCGTCGTTTTCAAGCACCCGCCAAGGGTGCGTCCGTCGTCGTCAGCCGCTGGGCCGTAATCTGCTTCAAATAATCCACCAACCGCTGACAAGCCGGCGTCAACGGCCGATCGGCTCTGATCGAATACCCGACGTCGCCAAACGCGCCAAACACGTTGGTAGGCAGCCGGGCCAGGATGCCCATCGAAAGAAACTGCGCCGCAGCGTCATAAGGAATGAGCGCCAGCGCGTCGCTATGCATCAGCACGCCGATATTGGTCAAGAGAGACAGCGACTCAACATGCCGCGCAGGCAAACGCAATCCGGCGTCAAAGAACGTGCGCTCTATCGACGCACGCAGCGGCGACGTCGGTGCGGGCAGGATCCAGATGTGATCCATCAAATCCGCCAAGGCCACATCCGGGGCGCCAGCCATCGGATGACGGGCGCCGACGACCAGGCACAGGTCTTCGTGGTAGAGCTTGTGATGATCGACAGCAACGCCGGAGATCGAAGCCATATCCGCGCCAGGCAGGCGACCGACGACGATGTCCACGTCGCCGGTGGCAAGCGCGGGCAGCAATTGCGCGGAGGGGCCTTCGCGGACGGTGACCTGGATGCCGGGGTGGTCGGTCATGAGGCGGGCGATGGCTTCGGGTAGGAGCTTGGCGGAGGCGGCAATCAAAGTGCCGACGACGACGTGGCCGCTGGCGCCGCCAAGAACAGCGTCGATGTCGTCGGCCATGTAGCGCACTTCGGCCATCATGGCGTGCACGCGGCGGCCCAGCACGAGGGCGAGTTCGGTGGGGGTGACGCCGCGGTTGGAGCGTTCGAACAAGGTCGAGCCGAAGAACGCTTCGAGGTCGTGGATGGCCTTGGTGACGGTGGGTTGCGTCAGGTGCAGTTCGCTGGCGGCGCGCGATAGGGAGCGGCGCGCCAGGACGCGTTCGAAGATCTGAAGCTGGTGCAGCTTGAGCTTGTGGCTCAGCGCGTTGGGCGTTATGCGGAAGTTCGACATCCGTGCGGCCGCCCCGGCGCGTGGCCGCGGACGATGGTCCTGTTCCCTGGGTGAGTCCGACATGCCGCCGCCCATGGTGCGTTGTCCGGATCGCCGGGGATCGGCTAGCGGGCGGCGGGCTTGTAGGCGACGGCCTTTATTTCGATCAGCAAATGCGGGTGCGGCAACTGGTGCACCGCAACCGTGGTGCGCGCCGGACCGTCGGCGTCGAAGAACTCGCCGTAGGTCTGATTGTATCCACCGAAGTCGTTCATGTTGACCAGGAAAGTGCTGATCTCGACGACGTCGGCAAGCGTGGCGCCAGCAGTGGCGAGGATGTCGCGGATGTTCTCGATGACGGCGCGGGTCTGCTCGCGGATGTCTAGCGTGGTGGTGCCCATGGCGTCGACCTCGGCGCCGGCGATGCGGTTGTCGGGCAGGCGCGAGCTGGTGCCGGAGACGTACAGGAAGTCGCCGGCGCGTTTGATGTGGGGATACTTGCCGCGGGGCGTGGCCTTGCCGGGGACGACGGTGGCGGTGGGGGTAGGCTGGTTCATCTTGCGGTCCTTTGTGTCGAGGTGGCAGCGCTTGATGCTGGCGTTGCCGGTGCGGGGTAGTGCTGTCGGAGCTTGATGCAGAGGTTTGAGGGGCGTTCTCGCGATATCAGAGCTTGATGCAGACGTTGGTCGGTTCGGTGTAGAAGTGCAGCGAGTGGCGTCCGCCTTCGCGGCCGATGCCGGAAAGGCCGCTGCCGCCGAATGGCGTACGCAAGTCGCGGAGGAACCAGCAATTGACCCACGCAAGGCCGACCCGCATGGCCTGGGCGACACGGTGGCCGCGCGTGAGGTTCTGGGTCCAGACGGCGGCGGCCAAGCCGTAGCGGGTGTCGTTGGCCAGGCGGATGGCTTCGTCCTCGGTGTCGAAGGGGGCGATGTGGCAGACGGGGCCGAAGACTTCTTCCTTGATGCAGCGGGCGTCTTCGGACAGGCCGGTCCAGATGGTGGGTTGTACGTAGGCGCCTTCATCGCGGGCGTCGCCGAAGGCGGGCACGCCGCCGCCGGTGACGACAGTTGCGCCTTCTTCACGGGCGAGGGCGAAGTAGGACAGCACTTTTTCGCGATGCTCGCGCGAGACGAGCGGTCCCATTTCGGTGTCTGGGTCCAGCGGCCAGCCTATGCGCATGGCGCGCGCGCGGTCCGCGAGCGCGGCGACGAAGCGGTCGTAGATCGGGCGCTCGACGTAGACACGCTCGGTGCACAGGCAGACCTGGCCGCAGTTGGCAAAGACCGAGCGCGTGACGCCGTCGACGGCCGCGTCGAAGTCGGCGTCGGCGAAGACCAGTGCGGCGTTCTTGCCGCCGAGCTCAAACGACACGGGTTTCACGCCGGGCGCCACGGCGCGCATGATGGCGGCGCCGGTGGAGGATTCGCCGGTGAAGGTGATGCCGTCGATGTCGGGATGCGTGGTCATGAACTCGCCGGCCGAGTTCGGGCCAAAGCCATGCGTCAGGTTCAGGACGCCGGGCGGCAGGCCGGCGTCGTGCGCGACTTCGGCGAGCAGGGTGGCGGTGGACGGCGTGACTTCGGACGGCTTCATGATGACGGTGTTGCCGAACGCCAGCGCGGGCGCGACTTTCCACGTCAGCAACAAGAGGGGCAGGTTCCAGGGCGAAATCACGCCGACCACGCCGAGCGGCTTGCGGTAGGCGTAGTTCAACGCCTGGCGGCCGTCGGGCGTGTCGGTCATGTAGCTTTCCATGTCCAGCGTGCGGGCCAGTTCCGCAAAGGTGCGGAAATTGGCCGCGCCGCGCGGGATGTCGATCTTGCCGGCCCAGCCGATGGGCTTGCCGGTGTCGCCGATCTCGGCTTGCAGGAAGTCGTCGAACCGGCGCTCGATGCCGTCGGCCAGCGCCAATAGGTAGTCGGTGCGCGCCGCCACGGGTAGCGCGGCCCACGCGGGCAAGGCGCGCCGCGCCGCGATGACGGCGCGGTCGACCTGTTCGCGGCTGGCTTCATGCACCTGCGCGATCAGTTGCCCGTTTACCGGACTGTGTTTGTCGAAGGTGGACGCGCCGTTTTCGAAGCGGCCGTCCAGGAAGTTGCGCAGTTGGCGAGTCGGCATCGGCGTGTTCCCAAGAAGTCTGATAGGGCGGTTCAGATAAATACGTATACGTACTATATTGGCGGATATTAGGCAGTGGTCGAATCCAAGTCAATGCGCATTTGCGAGGACGGCTGCGCCTACAATCGCCAGGCACATTCCATGGATGCCAGATGACCGCCGCTTCCCGATCCGCCCGACCGGCTTCCGCCCGGACCCTGAAGGAATTCGACCTGACGCATGTGGCGTCGCACTTGCTGCGCCGTGCGCATTTCCGGGCCGAGGCGCTTTTCACGCAGGCGTTTCCGGACGAGGACCTGACCCCGCGCCAGAAGGCGTTGCTGGTCACGGTCTATCAAAATCCCGGCGCGACGCAGAATCGCATCGCCGAGCTGATCGCGCTGGATCGGAATTCCTTTGCGGAAATGATCGCGCGGATGACGAAGAAGGGGTACGTGCGCCGGACGCGGTCGGCGGAAGACGGACGCGCTTATGCGCTGGAGATTACGCCGGAAGGGGCGGCGCTGCTCGCGCGTGTCCTGCCCCGAGACGCGGAGGTGGAGGCGCAGGTGCTGGCGCCAATCCCAGAGGAATTGCGGCCGGTGTTCCTGCAGTGTTTGCGTCTGATGGCAGGTTTGGAAACCGCGCCCGCGCCTTGATGCGGACGCCGCAGGTATCGCGGCGAGTCAGCTCTCGCTTTTGGGAACTGGCGCAGGCGGGGGCGTTTGAGAAGACGCTTGCGAGGGCGCTTGTGGATAGGTCGGCGCAGGCGCTTGAGGATGCGCCTGCGGAGTCATGTGCGAAGACGCTGGAGGGACCGGGTGTGCGCTTGCCGGTGCAGGCGTCGGCGACGACGTGCGCGGCGGCATCTGCGCGGCCGCCTGCCGCGGCCGTTCCACTTTCCCAAACCGCAACGCAAACTGGCGCGTGAACACGGCGCCAAAGAAGAAGATTTGCGCGGAATACCAGATCCACAGCAGCAGCGCGATCAGCGAACCCGCCGCGCCGTACGCGGAAACGGCGGCGCCGCGGCTCAAGTACAGCCCGATACCCCACTTGCCCAGCAGGAACAGGGCGGCCGTCACGACGGCGCCCGGGATGACGTCCGGCCACGAAATCCTGGCGCTGGGCAGCAGCTTGAAGATCACGGCAAACAGCGCCGCCACGACCGAAAACGAAAACAGGTTTGACGCCCACTCCGCCACGATCGAGAAGGTCGAATTGGCCCAGAGCGAGCCATAGATGCCGCGCGCAGCAGCAAGCGCGGCGTTCACGGTCAACGACACCAGCAAGAACAGCGCCAGCACCAGCACCAGACCGAACGACAGCAGGCGGCTTCGCACCAGCCCTTTAATGCCGCTCTTCTGGTTGGCCTGCACTTCCCACAACTCATCCAGGCTGGCCTGCAATTCCGCAAAGGCGGTGGTGGCGCTGAAGATCAGCACGCCGATCGACACCATGGCCGCAATCCAGCCGCTGCCGGATTCGTGCGCACTGGCAAGTACCGTCTGGATCACCTCGGCGCCGCGCTCGCCGATGAGGTCGCGCAACTGCGCAAACAGTTCGGAACGCACGGCTTCTTCGCCAAAGAAAGCGCCCGCCACCGCAATCACCAGCAGCAGCATCGGGGCCAGCGAAAACACCATGTACAGCGCCAGCGCGGCGCCCTTGCTGGACGCGCGATGGCTGGACCATTGCCTGGCTGAGTCCATCAGCAAACCGCCGATCTGTGAGGGTCGCAGTACTTGCAGAACGGTTCTGGGCAGTCGCATGGCGCAATGTCTCGGTAGGGCGAGCCTTCATTGTAGGGACGCGTACAAGCCCCAGATACGGTCAGATTGTTGGCAAACGTTTTCAAACGCCGGGATATTTGCCGCTACTGAAACAACACGCAAAGTATCGGGCGCCATTTCGGTGCGCAAAAAAGAAAAACCCCCGGGGCGAAGGACCGGGGGTTTTTCGGATACTGCATTCCCCGGCCGAAGCCGGGGAGGCCTTGCAAGAACAGCGGGACTTAGAAGTCCATGCCGCCCATGCCGCCCATGCCACCGGGCATGGCCGGAGCAGCGGGCTTGTCTTCAGCCAGTTCAACAACGGCGGCTTCGGCCGTCAGCAGCAGGCTGGCGACGGAGGCAGCGTTTTGCAGGGCGGTGCGGGTCACCTTGGTGGGATCCAGCACGCCTTGCTCGACCAGGTCGGTGTACTCGCCGGTCGCGGCGTTGTAGCCGTAGTTGCCCTTGCCACCCAGCACGTTGCTGACCACGACGCTGGCTTCTTCGCCGGCGTTCGTGACGATGGTGCGCAGGGGCTCTTCCACAGCGCGCAGGATCAGCTTGATGCCGGCGTTCTGGTCAGGCGTGTCGCCCTTCAGGTCAGCGATGGCTTGCTTGGCGCGCAGCAGCGCAACGCCGCCACCAGCCACAACGCCTTCTTCCACTGCAGCGCGGGTGGCGTGCAGGGCGTCTTCGACGCGAGCCTTCTTTTCCTTCATTTCGACTTCGGTGGCAGCGCCAACGCGAATCACGGCAACGCCGCCGGCCAGCTTGGCCACGCGTTCTTGCAGCTTTTCACGGTCGTAGTCGGACGTGGCTTCTTCGATCTGCACGCGCACTTGCTTGACGCGGGCTTCGATGGACTTGCTGTCGCCAGCGCCGTCGATGATCGTGGTGTTTTCCTTGCCCACTTCGATGCGCTTGGCTTGGCCCAGTTCAGCCAGACCGGCCTTTTCCAGCGACATGCCGGTTTCTTCGGAGATCACCGTGCCGCCCGTCAGGATGGCGATGTCTTCCAGCATGGCCTTGCGGCGGTCGCCGAAGCCCGGGGCCTTGACGGCGGTGGTCTTCAGGATGCCACGGATGTTGTTCACAACCAGGGTGGCCAGCGCTTCGCCTTCGACGTCTTCCGCGATGATCAGCAGGGGACGGCTCGACTTGGCAACTTGTTCCAGCACGGGCAGCAGGTCGCGGATGTTGCTGATCTTCTTGTCGAAGATCAGGACGAACGGGTCGTCCAGGACGGCAACTTGCTTGTCCGGGTTGTTGATGAAGTAGGGCGACAGGTAGCCGCGGTCGAATTGCATGCCTTCGACGACGTCCAGCTCGTTTTCCAGCGACTTGCCGTCTTCGACGGTGATGACGCCTTCCTTGCCGACCTTGTCCATCGCGTCAGCGATGATCTGGCCGATGGAGGTGTCGCTGTTGGCCGAGATGGAACCGACTTGGGCGATTTCCTTGCTGGTCGTGACCGGCTTGGATTGCTTTTGCAGTTCGGCGACGGCGGCGGCGACAGCCTTGTCGATGCCGCGCTTCAGGTCGATGGGGTTGAAACCGGCGGCAACGTACTTCAGGCCTTCCTGAACGATGGCCTGGGCCAGCACGGTGGCGGTCGTGGTGCCGTCACCGGCGTTGTCGGAGGTCTTGGACGCGACGTCCTTAACGAGTTGGGCGCCGATGTTTTCGAACTTGTCCTTCAGTTCGATTTCCTTGGCGACGGACACGCCGTCCTTGGTCACGGTCGGGGCGCCGAACGAGCGCTCCAGCACGACGTTGCGACCCTTGGGGCCCAGGGTGGTCTTGACAGCGTTGGCGAGAACGTTCACGCCACGGACGATGCGCACGCGAGCGTCATCACCGAACAATACTTGCTTGGCAGCCATTTCTTAGCTTCCTTCGAAAATTCGTTTGAGGCGGGAGATTTACTGAACCACGGCGAGGATTTCGTCCTCGCGGATGACGAGCAGTTCTTCGCCATCAACCTTCACGGACTGGCCGGCGTACTTGCCGAACAGAACCTTGTCACCAGCCTTCAGGTCGACCGGCAGGATCTTGCCGTCTTCGGTCTTCTTGCCGGGGCCGACGGCCACGACTTCACCCTGGTCGGGCTTTTCAGCGGCGCTGTCGGGGATGACGATGCCCGAGGCAGTCTTGCGCTCGTTTTCGAGGCGTTTGACGATCACGCGATCGCCCAGGGGACGCAAGGCCATGAGGAACTCCTGTTAACTAAATGAAAGAGGTGGTCGGTTGCCCGGGAGGCGTTAGCACTCACCGGAGTCGAGTGCTAATTATAGGGATGATGTTCTGAGGTTCAAGGGGGGGCGGGGCGCTGTTACATATTTGGAGGCCCGGGCAGGGATCACGGTGTCTTGATCAACGGACTCGAGGTCAGTTGTTCTTCTCTGCCACCTGCCTCCCGCCTGATGACAAGTTTCGAACCTGTCTGATTCGAATGCGCAATCGATCTCTATATCGTATCGCCGCATCGCGGATGTGGCAGGCGAGTGGGCTTTCTCGGGTGAGTTGGCGGTCTCCGATATTTGCCAAGGCGAATACTGCAACTGACGCTCAAACCCGGAGGCTAATCTATCGTGTTGTTTGCACCCAGTATTAAAACCGTGAGGTTGACGAGTCGCGTTGCTGTCGCCGGAGCTATGCTGACCGTCGTCGCCAACCTGGCGGGATTTTATAACGTCACATACCGGCCTTGGAGCGATAACGAGATTCCGCCATGGCTGAACTGGTTTGGAATCCAGCTGGCATTCGGAGGCTGGCTCATCATGTTGCTTGGTGGCAAAAGGTGGCTCGGTTGGGGCGCGGTGGTGCTCTCTGTCGTACTGCTAAATGTATTTTGGCCCTCGCGAATGCACATTTACCTATTCGATGCGAGCAATGAATCCGTATACGGGCCACCTTATCGCATCAGCTACGAGCCTTTTCGCAACTGGAGATGGCGAGTCACTCAAGACGAGGGACTGACGCCCGGAAGTAGTACGTTTTCCGGCCAGAGATTCACGTACAAGAAAGTGACTGCCGCGGTGGCTGATGACGCTGGTGATATCTCGATTCAAGATTTCAGATGCGAGGCCCGCAGGGAGGTCTATTGGGGGCCCATATCGGTTACGTATGCGCGAGCTTTTCCCGACAATCCTCTGAGCCCCTATTTCAACTTGCCTGAAGACCCTGCAAGTCTCAATCTCAAGGGATGTTCCATCGTCGAGGAGAAAGGTAGGTAGTGCTGTGACGCGGCCACGAGGACCGTACATTCGGTATTCTGGACCTTCAAAAGTCGTAAAGCCGCGCCGCGTTATCGACCAGGATCGCCTGCCTCTCCGCTTCGCTCACCCACGCGCAGAAGGCCGACAGCTGTTCACCATCGTCAATCGGATGAAGCGGTTCACTGCGATCGCGCGTGCGGGCCACGCCCGGCCAAGCCCCCGAATGCGGCCAGTCGGTGCCCCACAGCATGCGATCAAGCCGGGTATTGATGAGGGCGCGTGCGATCTCTCGCGCCTCGATGGGCGGGCGGCCATCCTGCCAGACCGTCAGGCGGTACGGCGCTGAGAGCTTCACGTACACATTGCCTGATGCCACGATCTCCAGCAGCGCATCGAAGCCGGGCTGGCCCGTGCCGGCCACGGCGCTTGCCAGTGCGAAATGATCGATCACGACGGGCACGGGGCAGTCGCGCAGTGCGGGTGCGAGCGCGCTCACGACCGGCAGCGTGGTGTAGATCTGCACGTGCCAACCGAGATCGGCAACCTGTTCGGCGGTGCGCGCCAGCGCATCGCGCGCGATGGCCGGATCCTGCTGGCCGAATGATTGCAGGTTGACGCGTGCGCCCCTCACGCCCGCCGCATGCAGCGCGCGCAGGCCGTCGCGCGAGATATCGGGCGCCAGGACCGCGACGCCGCGCGATGCATGGCCTGCCGCATTCAGGGTGGCAAGAGCATCGGTCATGCACCGATTGTCGGTGCCTTGCGGGCTGGCCTGCACGACGACAGCGCGGTCGATCCCAAGCGCCGCGTGCAGCGCAAGCAGATCATCGGTCGACGCAAGCCCCGGCATGAACACGCGGCTTTCGGCCAGCTGATAGCGGTCGAACGGGCCGAAGATGTGCACATGGCAATCGCAGGCGCCAGGCGGAATTGTGCCGGTGACCGGGCTGTGACGGACGCCCAGCACGGTACGCGGGTCGTCGGGAGTAGCGGCAAGCTGGGTACGGCTCATGGGATGCTCGGGAAGATGATGGGGAAAGGGCGTACACGCGGCCGCGCTCAAGGGTTCTGCTTGATGCCGGCGGTCTGGATCAGCCGCACCCATTTGTCGCGATCGGCCTGGTAATAGCGGGTGAAGGCCGCCGGGCTGTCATCGGACAGTGCGTAACCCTGCGCCTCCAGCTTCTCGCGCACATCCGGCAGGCGAAGCACGCGGCGCACCTCCGCGTTCAGCGCGTTGACCACGTCGGGCGGCGTGGCGGCGGGTGCAAGCAGGCCAAGCCAGGTCGCGACCTCGTAGTCCTTCAGGCCCGCCTCTGCCGTGGTCGGCAACTGCGGCGCGAAGTTGACGCGCGCTTTGCTGGTCACGGCCAGCGCGCGCAGGCGCTGATCCTTCATGTAGGGCAGGGCCGTCGAGGCGTTCGCGAACATGAACGGCAACCGGCCCGCCAGCATTTCGGTGATGCAGGCTTGTTCGCCCGCAAACGGGATGCTGTGCAATTCGATGCCCGCCGTCTGGGCGAACAAGACGGCCGCCATATAGGGCGAGGTGCCGATGCCTCCCGAGCAGAAATCGATCTCGCCCGGCGCGGTCTTGGCCTGGGCAATGAGCTCCTGGACGGAGGTGGCGCGCAGCTTCGGCCCGGCCAGCAGCACTTGCGGCGCACTGCCCACCAGCGCCACGCCAGTGAAGTCCTTCATGGGATCGAACGTTGTCACGTTCTGCAGCGTGGGCGCGACGGCGACGGTCGTCTGGCTGGCGAGCAGCAGGGTGTTGCCATCGGGCCTCGCGCGAGCCACGTAGGCCGCCGCGATCATGGAGGCGGCGCCGTTCTTGTTCTCCACCATCACGGCGCGGCCGCCCACCTGCATGTGCTGCGCCACGATGCGGGCCACGGTGTCGGGCGCGCCTCCCGGCGGCGCACCGACCACGATCCGGATCGTGCCGCCCGCCGGGGTCTCGGACAGCGCGGGCGCGCCCGAAGCCAGCAATACGGTGCCGAGCAGCGGAGTAAGCAGTCTGGCCAGCAGCCTGCGTGGGTATACGCCAGGGGTCGTGCGCATCGGTGTCTCCTCGCGATGTCGCCGTGCGCCGCATGCAAGCCGCGCCGGCTGTTGTGATGTGGAGTCAGTGTCCGGCAGGCAGATTGATATAGTCAAATATATAAATTGAGTCATTTCATACATAGATATGTATGAACAACGAGGTTCACATGAATAAACGCGAGATGGCGCTGTTCGAAGCCGTGGGGCGCACCGGCTCCGTCACCTTGGCGGCTGCATCCACCGGGATGTCGCAGCCCGCGGCAAGCGCGATGCTGAAGTCGTTGGAAGACAAGCTGGGCTTCGCGCTGTTCAGCCGCGAAAAGCGCCGGCTGGCGCTGACCGCCGAGGCTCGCTTGCTGCTGCCGGAGATCGTCCATGCCTTGGCGGCGATGGACAACGCCGAACGTATGGCGGCCAGCATGCGGGGCGGGGCGCAGGCGCGACTGGACGTGGGGGCCGTTGCGGCCGTGGGCGCGAGCATCCTGCCCGGCGCGATGGCCTGGTTGCAGGCCCGGGAGCCCGGTGTGCGGGTCAGCGTGCGCACGGACATGACGCTAGGGGTGACGGGGCTGGCGGCCGATCAACGCATCGATATCGGCGTGGTGATCGGCTCGGCCGCGCTGCCAAACGTAGGCCAGCGCACGCTGGCGCGGCTGAGCCTGCAGGCCGTGATGCCGGCGGGCCACGCGCTGGCGAATCGACACCGTCTGGCATTGGCCGACCTGGCGGACACCCCCTACATCTCGCTCAGTCGTCACTTGCAGGTGGGGGCACTGACGGCGCGGCGGTTCGAGCAGGAGCGCTTGCCGTTTCTACCGGTGATCGAGGTGAATCAGTATTCGGCCGCCTGCGCCTTTGCGGAACGCGGCCTGGGCGTGGCCATCCTTGACAGCATGAGCGGCCTGTATGCGCGCCGTCACGGGCTCAGCGTCGTGCCCGTCGATGTGGAAGGCGGTCTCGATCTGGCCATCGTGTGGCCGTTGAATCGGGGGCTGGGACGCGTGGCGCGGCAGCTCGAGGCTGGGCTGGTGCATGAGATGTCGCACGCCACAGAGTAGGCGGGCGCCAGCCTTTTGAGCCTGAACTTGCCGGGAACCATGTCGAGCGCGCCCGGTGCAGGCGAGGTGCGCATCGCGGTCCCGCCTGGTACTGACCGCGGCTGCGGACAGTTGAATCGAATCGCCTGGTCGCTACGTCATTTGAAGAACGGACATCGACGAGACGCTCATGATGATTCCAGTTGCGGCAAGCAGTGTGCGCACAAGCAACCGCAGCACTACTGGCGAGAACGGAGGCGGCCTGCGTGCGGTCAGTATCGTGACCAAGAGCACGATCGGCACGGCCATTATCGTCAATTCGAATGACAGCCCGGTGAAGCCGATCGTCGGCATCATGACGGCGAATCGAATCAGTCCGGCGGCGCCGTTGAGGAACATCAGGGATTCCCGTGTTCTAGCCAGATCCCAAGGCTGCCGGTACAACAGGAATACAAGCGGCGGCCCGCCTGCGGCGAATAGACCGTTCATCAGACCGGAAAGGAATCCCACCGCAAGAAAAGCGCCTGGCGCAGACTCAGCGGCCCGCGGTTGGTTGCTCCGTCCCAACATCCAGGCGCAATAAATGATGCTCAGGCCGAGCAGAAGACGCAGTAGCTCATAAGCGTTACCCATGATCCACGCCAGGGCCGCTATCCCCAACATCGTGCCTAGCATGCTGGCAATCAGGAGCGGCCACAATTTCCGGTCCAGCCGTAATGCTCGCCGCCTGTAAAGAAACACGGCCGCGTTGACCACTGCAATGATCGAAACGGCATTGACGACATCCGGCAGCGGCAAGATTCCGGCGGCGCCGGTGAGGCCGAGCAGGACCAGAGCGAGCGCGAAGCCCGTCAGGTTCTGCGCGTACACCGCTACCGCAACGAAGACGAGGAACAGCATGCTGTTCAGCATGGCTCAAGCTCCTCGTCGCGACGGATTGACGTCATGTCGGCGCGCGCCGGTCAAGCGTGAATCTTTTGTGGATGCGCGGCTTCATCGGCTCTGTGCGACGGCCTTTCTACGCATGGCAACGCCAAGGGCGGCGACGGACAGCGCCAGCGGAATGAAGGACACCCACAGCACGGTGTTCCAGCCGAAAGCCGACAGCAGGCCCCCGGATGAAAAGGAGCCGATTGCCATCAGGCCGAAGACGATGAAGTCGTTCAGGGACTGGACGCGTGTCTTCTCCTCGGGCCGATGGCATTCCAGCACCAGCGCGGATGCGCCCAGAAACCCGAAGTTCCACCCCACGCCGAGCAGGACCAGTGACCACCAGAAGTGCATGACGTCGATACCTCCCAGGCCCACCGCAGCCGCCACGCCAATCAACACGAGGCCCATGGTGGCGACCCGTCCTGCACCGAAGCGGGAGATCAGTCTGCCGGTGAAGAAACTTGGCGCGTACATGGCAATGACGTGCCACTGCAGTCCCAGGTTGGCGGACTCCTGGGAGTGGCCGCAGATGTGCATTGCCAGCGGTGCGGCCGTCATGAGGAAGTTCATGAGCATGTATGAGACCGCGCCGGCGATCACTGCGGCGATGAACCGCGGTTGCAGCGCAATCTCGGAAAGCGGGCGTCCGCCCGCGACCTCAGCGGCAGTGGGGGCGGGCAATCTGACGCCGAGAAGAATGAACGCGGAAATCGCTGCAACCGCCGCTTGCGCCAGAAACGTGGCGGCAAACATGTGCGGCGGCCACAGATTCATCGTCCAGGTGACGAGTTGTGGCCCGACGACCCCGGCGGCGACGCCACCCGCCATGACCAGGGATAGCGCGCGCGCCCGTCGCTTGGGCTCCACGCCGTCCGCGGCGGCGAAGCGGAAGGACAGGACCACTGCCGCATAGACACCGCCGAAGAACGTGGCCAGGCTGAACAGCCAGAAACTTCCGATCATG
This sequence comes from Achromobacter sp. UBA4530, assembly GCF_002388205.1. Taxonomy (NCBI): domain Bacteria; kingdom Pseudomonadati; phylum Pseudomonadota; class Betaproteobacteria; order Burkholderiales; family Alcaligenaceae; genus Achromobacter; species Achromobacter sp. UBA4530. The sequence continues at coordinate 13,402 of NZ_DGMA01000009.1, forward strand.
ACCGCCAGCATCGCCAGCAGGCCGGTGAGCACCCCAGCGCCGGTGCCCAGCAGAAATGCCGCACGCCGCCCGTGGCGCCTGGCGACGGCGCCCATCGGCAGCGTGCATGTCGCCATGCCGACGACAAAAATGGAAATCGGCAGGGTCGCGAGCATGGGCGTCGGGGCAAGCATGTTGCCAACGATGGAGCCGGTTGCATAAACGACCACCGAATTCGCGCCCGCCAGGGCCTGGGCGGTGGTCAGTCGCCAGATATTGCCTTGTTGAACGCCCTCGGGCAGAACGGCGGGGCGATCGTGCCCTGGGGAGGCGCTACGTTGTGTCATTGCGGTGAAAGGCGTGGGACGGGATAGGTGAGCTGGCATTACAACGCAAAGTTACGTAGGCGATCTATCGACAGATTGCCAAGTTATATAGAATCGGCGACATATGAATGCGCTCATGCAGTGGAAAGCCATTACGGCCCCCGCGGACGTCCGGCCGCCGGCGCCTATGACCATGCGGGTGCAGTCCATTGGCGCGCGGGATTACTTCGCCGCGCATACGCATGAATGGCACCAGGTCGTATATGCCGTCTCTGGCGTCCTCATGGTCACGGCAGACGACCGTTCTTTCGCCATCTCCCCAAACCAGGCCGCCTGGATTCCGTCTGGGACAGTTCATAGCGTCGGTTCTTTTCTCGGCGCCGAGTACCGCAGCCTGTGGCTTGCCGACCATCCCGGGGGCACGCTTTCCGAGGGCGGGGTGGCGGTCTTTGGCGTGTCTGCGTTGTTGAAAGCGTTGATCGTTGAGGCGGCGGCAATTCAAGGGCGCTCGGACGAAGACGAATACTTCGGTCGGGTGTATCGGTTGGTGCTTGACCAACTGTGCCGTGCCATCCCGATTTCATTGGTGCTGGCGTGGCCGACGAGCGGCCCGCTATTGACCATTTGCGAAGCCTTGTACAACCGGCCGGCCGATCAAAGGAGCCCGGACGATTGGGGCAGGGAGTTGGGGATGTCCGGGCGGACGCTGGCCAGAAAATTCCTTGCGGAAACCGGGTTGACGCTGCGCGACTGGCGGCGCCGGCTGAAGTTGTTCAGAGCCATCGAGCTATTGGAAAGTGGTCTCGACGTAACGGGGACTGCTTTGGAACTCGGCTATGGTTCCACGTCGTCGTTCATCTTTGCGTTCCGCACGGAGATGAAGTGCAGCCCGATGGCGTACATGCGAGCGCGGGCGCCATACCGTGAAGTTGCGCCCACATCCGCTCAGAAGGTGGAAGTCAGTGAGCAGCGCGACAACGAGGCGCCTCGCTCGTAGCCGGGGAATTAGGGTTATTCCGGGATTCTTTATGCTTAAACTTTTGTGAAGAATGGGCGGCGGATGCAGGGCCGCCGCTGCGATGAGGCATGAGGGCGGCTCACCGTGGTGCGGCACGAGACGCACCGTGCTCGACATTGCGGGGTGACGCCCCATCTGGAGAATCGCATGCTGCTGCGTAGACGTTGTCTGGCCGTGATGATGCTGGCGCTGACTGGCTGGACGACGGGTAGCCATGCGCAGACGCCGTCTCAGGCCTGGCCCACCAAACCCGTGCGCCTGGTCGTGGGACTGGCGCCGGGCGGGCTGGTCGATGTGCTGGCGCGCACCGTGCAGCCGCACTTGGCCGAGGCCTTCAAGCAGACCGTCATCGTGGAGAACCGTGGCGGTGCGGGCGGCAACGTGGCGGGCGCCGAGGTGGCGCGCAACGGAAAGGACAACCATACCTTCCTGCTCAATCCCTCGACGACCGAGTCGGTCAACCCGCTGATGTTCGCCAACATGCCGTTCGATCCGCAGCAGGATTTGCGGCCGGTTGGCTTGCTGGCCAACAGCCAATTGTTCCTGTTTGTCCGGTCCTCGCTCGGCGTCAATACGCTCGAGGAGTTCGTGGAATACGCGCGCAAGCGGCCCGATCCGCTCAATTACGGTTCGGCCGGCAACGGCACGACGCCGCATCTGGCCGGCGAACTGCTCAAGCAGGCGACGGGCATGCAAGCTACCCATGCGCCGTATCGCGGCGTGGCGCCGGCGATACAAGACCTGGCAGCGGGCCAGATCGACTTCGCGTTTGGCCCTGCGACGGTCTTTCCCATGGTGCAAGCGGGCAAGCTGAAAGTGCTGGCGGTGGCAAGCCGGCAGCGCGCTGCCGTGGCGCCCGACATTCGAACGTTCTCCGAGGTCGGCATCGACGGTGTGTTCGCGGACAGCCTGTTCGGCGTGTATGCCGCCTCGGGCACCCGAGATGATGTGGTCGAGCGCATGAACGCCGAACTCAACAAAGTGCTTGCGCGGCCGGACATCCAGAAGCGCTTTCTGGATGCGGGCGCCGAAGCAATACCGCTGAGCGCGGCCGATTATGCCGCGCGCGTGCAGGAAGAGAAGAAGCTGTTCGCGCCGTTGATGAAATCGTTGGGGTTGAAGGAACAGTAGATCGCACTGGCCCAACCGATCCGTGAGTCACAGCGTTGCGCGGATTTTCGCCAAGCGGGTTGCGGCCATCGCCGACATACCGGGTCAGTAGGCGGCACGGTAGATGTCGAGCGCCTGGGCCTTATCGATAGGCACCGGATTATTCATCAGCAGGCGCTGTTGCGCCATCGCGGCACTCGCCAGCGTGGGCAGGTCGGATTCCACGATGCCGACGGCGCGAAGACCCCGCGGCAGCTCGGCCTGGCGGATGAGGTCTTCCAGAAAGGAGATAAAGGTGGTCGCGCCGCGCGCGGCATCCGCGGCCGGCGGCAGGCCCACCGCTGTACCCAGTTCGGCGTATAGGGGCGCTGCGGCCAGCGCATTGAAACGCAGCACGGCGGGAAGGACCAACGCGTTCGACAGGCCGTGTGGCACATGGAATATGCCGCCGACCGGGTAGGCGAGCGCGTGCACGCCTCCGACGGGGGCGTTGGCGAATGCCTGGCCGGCCAGCATGGCGCCCAGCAGCATGTTGGAGCGCGCCTGCAGGTTGGCACCGTCGCGGCAAACCGTAATTAGGTTGGCAGTGAGCAGCTGCAACGCCAGGATGGCGAGGTGATCGGACAGCGGATTTTTCAGGCGTTTGCTGGTGTAGGCTTCGATGGCATGCACCATGGCGTCGACGCCTGTGGCGGCCGTGGCCGCCGGCGGCAAGCCGACCGTCAGTTCGGCGTCCAGAAAAGCCGCGTCGGCATAGAGCTGCGGCGCGACCACGCCGCTCTTGGTGGTGGCGCCGGTGGTCACGATCGAGATGGGCGTGACCTCCGAGCCCGTGCCGGCCGTGGTCGGCACCTGAATCAGCGGCAATCGCTGGCCTTGCACCTGGTTGACGCCATACATGGCATGCAGCGGCTGATCGCTATTGCACAACAAGGCCACCAGCTTGGCCACGTCCATGGACGAACCGCCGCCAAAACCGATGACCACATCCGCGTCGAACGCGCGGGCGCGTTCGGCTGCTGCTTGGACCACGGCTTCGGGCGGGTCGGCGACCACGTCGTCGATAACCAACGTCTGCCAGCCGCTGGCCGCCAGACTGGTCAGCGCCGGTTGCAGCGCGCCGCTGCGATTGAGAAAGTTGTCGGAGACCAACACCGCACGTGCGCCCGCATGGCGCTCGCGCAGCAGGGCGCCCAGGCGGCGAGCCAGGCCGGGTTCGACGAGAATGTGGGGGACGGTCTGGAAGGAGAAGGCGGACATGGGATCAGGAGAACTCGTTGATGATGGTTTGCGCTACGTCTTCCAGCGATGATCGCGTCGCCATGGCGCGGCTCTGGATACGACGGTGCGCTTCGTTTTCGGTAATGCCTTCACGCGCGATCAATAGCGTCTTGGCCGTGGCAACCTTGCTGACGGCGGCATAACGCCCTTCGAGTTTGCGCATATGGGCCATTGTGGCGGCCTGCTGGCGCCAGGCGGTGCGCGCCAGCAGTAGCTGGGTCAACAGGCCAAAGGGGCGGATCGGCCGTTCGATGACACCGGTGCAGCCGCTATGCAGAACCAGTTGCAGCGTGGCCGGATTCTCGTATTCGACGATGCCGACCAGCGGCGGGCTCAGCGCGTTCAGGCCGTCGGCCAGCTTCTGAATGGCTTCGCGATAGTCTTCTTCGATGGGTAGAACGACTACGTCGGCATCGGAGCAGAGCGTATCGGGCAGCGGCCATTGCTGGGTCGGCACACAGCCGATGCGCTTCAGATGCGACATCAACAGGCGAGATTCGGCGTCCTGCGGGTGCAGGACCAGCACGCGCAGGCCGTTGAGTTCGCGGAGCGCCGTGGTGCTGCGACCCGGCCGGTTCAGGTAGGCAGTCACGGCAGGGTCAGGGCCTGGGGATCCAGCGCATGGTCCACGAGGTACGGCACCGGCCGCACCGCGGCACGCGCGGCGTAGATAATCTGGAACTGCCGTTGGGCATCAATGCGGGCGATGCGCGGCCAGAGCGAAGTGTGTTGCGTGTCGCCGTCGATGGTGACGAGACCTTGGGGCGCCTGGAATTGGGCACCGTCCAGAGCCCTTACCAGATCGGGCACGGCAAGACCGCCCGCGCGGCGCGCGGCGTCGGCGACGAGATGGACCTGGGAATAGGCGGCTTCGGCGCCCGCCGTGATCGGGCTGTCTTCGCCGAAGCGCGCATGGTAGGCCTGGGCGAACCGGCGGCTGGGCGCGGTGTCCAGCGAAGCGAAGTACGGCGCGGCCGTGATGTGGCCTTCGGCCTGTTCGGCAGTGAGCGCCGCCACGTCGGTCTCGTTGGTGGCGAGGCTGACGATGGGCATGCGCGCCGGATCCAACTCCAGCTCGCGGTAGGCCCGATACAGCTTGACGATGTCCCGTCCGACCATGGTCGAGTAGATCGCGTCCGGACGCAACGCCACGGCGCGCTTGAGGACTTCGGCAAGGTGTTCCTGCGGTGCGTTCAGCGGCAGGTAGACCTCGTCGACCACTTCGCCGCCCGCCTGCTCGTATAGCTCGCGCATGATGCGATTCGACTCGCGCGGGTAGACGTACTGGCCGCCGATGAACAGGACCCGATTGCCAAAGTGACGGATCACGTAGCTGGCCAGCTGCACTGAGTTCTGATTGGGAACGGAGCCGCCATAGAAGCAATAGGGCGAATACTCGAATCCCTCGTAGAGCGTGGCGTAGAACAGCAGGGCGCGGCGGCTTTCCACGACCGGCAGCACGGCCTTGCGGGTGCTGGACATATGGGTGCCGAAGATCAGCGGCACGCGTTCGCGATCGCAGAGCCGTTCGGCGGCCTCGCGATAGTCGGCCGGCTGGGCGCCCACGCGGGCGCTGACTGGGACGAGCGGCGCGCCATCAATGCCGCCGGCGGCATTGACCTCGTCGATAGCCAGCAGCGTGGCGTTTTCCTGGGTGATCTCGGTCGCCGCTGTCAGGCTCTCGTGCGAGAACAGCAGGCCGACGCGATGGCCGGTGGTGGTCGTCACAGCGACGTCCAGTCGAGCGAGCGCTCGAAAGCATGGGCCGCACGATACAGCGTCGCTTCGTCGAAATGACGGCCCACCAGCATCATGCCGACCGCCAAGCCGTCTCGCAGGGCGCAGGGCACGGAAATGGCCGGATGGCCGGTGACGTCAAAGGGCGCGGTGTTGGCGTTCATTTCAAGGGCGCGGGTCACAAAGAGGTCCGGCGCCGCGCCGGCATCGATGAGGCGCGGTGCGCGCATGGGCACCGTCGGCATCAACAGCATGTCGACACGATCCAGAGCCTGATCATAGGCCTGGCGCAGGCGGCGCGCGAGGTTTTGCGCCTTGCCATAGTACTGGCCACCGTAGCGTGCGTAGAAGTATTCGCCGGCCAGGAGGCAGGTCTTGACGTCATGCGGGAAGTCGTCGGCATGATCTTGCCAGTGGCGTTGCGCCTGCATCAGGCCGGTGACATACAGGCCTTTCCAGTTGCTACCGTAGTTGAAACCCTTCATTTGTTGGGTCGTGCCTTCGACCGCGATGGGGGTCCAGATGGCATGGCCCTTGCGGTGTAGCGGCACCGACAGCTCGATCACTTCAGCCCCAAGCGCGGCCAGCTTGGCGGCGGCTTGGCGCACTGCATCGTCAACCACGGTTTCGCTGTTGTGCCACCCAAAGCCTTCGGGCACCACGCCGACGCGCAAGCCCTTGAGGGCGAGCCCCAACGCCTCGCAATACGACCCGCGCTCGGCCGGCAGGTTCTGCTGGCGCGGATCCAGCCCGTCGCTGCCGGCGATGGCGTCGAGCAGCAGGGCATTGTCGGCCACCGTTGCCGTCATGATGCCGGCGTGATCCAGCGTCATTTCGATCGGCATGATGCCGGTATAGGGAATGAGGCCATGTGTGGGCTTCATCCCATAGATGCCGGAGTAGGCGGCTGGAATACGCACCGAACCGCCCTGGTCCGTGCCGATGGCCATGTCGGCTTCGCCGGCGCCGACCAGCGCCGCCGCGCCGGACGACGATCCGCCCGCCGAATGCTCGGGCATGCGCGGGTTGCGCACCGGGCCGGTTGCATTGGTATGGCTGCTGCCCGATACGCAGAAATATTCGCAATGGGCTTTGCCGACGATGCGGCCGCCAGCGTCCAGAATGCGGGTGGCAACCGTGGCGTCCTGGTCGGGCACATAACCGCGCAAGGTAGCCGCGCCATTCATCATGGGCACGCCGGCCAGGCAGACATTGTCTTTGAGCACCACCCGCTTGCCGGCCAGCGGACCGCCGGGGCGGCCGTCGATCTCGGTACGCACATACCAGGCATTGAGCGGATTGTCCTCGGGCTGGACGCCCGGTGTGCGCGGATAGCGCACCACCGGCGGCTGATCGATCAGGGCATCCACCTGGTCGTACTCGGCGAAGGTGGCCTCCAGGATGCGTTCGTAGGCACGCAACGTGGCATCGTCCAGATTCAGGCCAATGCGACGCGCGGCCTGGTCCAGTGCTTCCAGAGTGGGACGGGGAAGGGACATCTCGGATTCCGGTTCAGGATTGCAGACCGCCGTAACGCCGGGCGATCTCTTGGGGAGTAGTGGTGGCGGTGGGAATGTCGGCGATCAGCTCGCCCTTTTCCAGCACCAGGATGCGGTCGGAAAGCGCGCACAGGAAATCGATGTCCTGTTCGACCAGCAGGATGGCGATGCCATGCGAGGCGCGCAGGGTCTGCAACGCCTCGACGATTTCGTCGCAGATCGAAGGCTGGATGCCTTCGGTGGGTTCGTCCAGCAGCATCAGCCTGGGTTCGCCGCACAGGCAGCGGGCCAGCGCCAGCAATTGCTGTTCGCCGCCCGACAGGCTGCCACCGGGACGATCAAGCAGACGTTGCAGACGCGGAAACACCTTCAGCACCGTGGCGATCATGGCTTCGGCGCCGCGCAGGTTTTTCACGCAACCCATGCGCAAATTTTCGGCGACGCTCAGTGCCGGGAAGATCTGCCTCCCCTGCGGCACGAACCCGAGGCCCTGGCGGGCGCGGGCATGCGGAGCAAGCGTGCCGATCTTTCGGTCGGCCAGCGTCAGGTCGCCGCCGGTAAGGGGCAGCTCGCCCATCAACGTGCGCAACAACGTTGTCTTGCCCATGCCGTTGCGGCCCAGAATGCCGGTGAATTCGCCGGCGGCCATGCCGAAGCTCACGCCATGCAACACCGGGATGCGGCCGTAGCCGGCTTTCAGGTCATGCGCCTGGAGCATGTTTTTCTCCTTGCTTGCCCAGATAGGCGGCACGCACTTCGGCATGCGCCATGATGTCGTCGAAGCTGCCTTCGGCCAGCACTTCGCCTTGGTTGAAGACGGTGATGCGGCCCGCGATCAGGCGGATGAAGGCCATGTCGTGCTCGACCACGACCACGGTGCTGTGGCGGTTGATGGCGGCTATCAGGTCGGCGGTCTTGCGTGTCTCTTGGTGCGTCATGCCGGCTGCCGGTTCATCCAGCAGCACCAGCTCGGGCCGCGACGCCAGGATCATGCCCAGTTCCACCCATTGGCGTTGGCCGTGAGCGAGCGCATTGACTGGCGTGCGGGCCAGCGCATCCAGGCCGATTTCGGCCAGCACTTGCGCCGCAATGGCGTCCGGCTCGCCGTCGGCGCGCCGCGCCGCGGCCAGCCGCAGGTTCTCGCGCACGTCCAGCCCTTCGAAGACGCTGGGCACCTGAGTCTTGATGCCGATGCCCAGGCGCGCCACCTCGTGCGTGGCCAGACCGCGCAGGGGTTGGCCCTTGAAGCGGATGTCGCCGCGGCTCGGCTGCAACTGGCCGGATAGCATCTTGAAGAAGGTGCTTTTGCCGGCGCCGTTCGGGCCGATCAGGCAGCGCACTTCGCCGCGCTCCAGTCGGAAATCGACATTTCGCACAGCGTGCACGCCGCCAAAACTCACACCCAGGGCCTGGGTTTCCAACAGCGGTGTGCTCATGCTTGCTCCTTGGCCGGGCGCACTGCGCGGCGGCAAGCGTCGAGCACCGTCGGGGCCAGGCCGCGCGGGATCAACAGAACGAAGAAAATCAGGATGAGGCCAAGAACCAGGCCGGTGTCCACGGTGTGCTGCGCACCCAGTTCCGTGACCATGGCTTGCAGCGCCACGCAGGCGATGATGGGGCCGATCAGCGTGCCGCGGCCCCCGACGATCACCCAAATGATGATTTGCGCCGACTGCGACAGACCGAACACGCCGGGGCTGACGAAGGCGCCCCAGTTGGCGTACAGCATGCCGGCCAGGCCGGCCAGCGCGCCGCCCAGCGTGAACGCGGCCAACTTGTACAGGCTGGCGTTGTAGCCCAGCAGCAGGGCGCGCTGTTCGTTTTCACGTACCGCGGCAACCACGCGACCAAAGCGCGAGGCCATGATTGCGCGCAGGCCAAAGTATGCCCCGATGAGGGTAAGGGCGGCCAGTGTGAACGTGCCTTCGGGCGAAAGGGGCTCTGTCGCGCCCGGGAGCGTCAGCGGCGGGATCGACGGAATGCCATTGAATCCGCCCAGCAGCGCTTCGCCGATGCGATAGCTGTCGCCTGAGGTCGAATTCATCAGGTTGAACAGGATCAAGGTCACGGCCAGCGTGATGACGCCAAGATAAACGTCGCTGATCTTGCCGTAGAACATGAAGTAGCCGAGCAGGGCGGCAAAAGCCGCCGGCACGGCGACGGCCAAGGCCATCGCGACCAGGTCCGGTCCGAAGTTGAAGGCGCCGATCGCCCAGGCATAAGCGCCCAGACCAAAGAAGGCGGCCTGCCCGAAACACAGGATGCCGCCGTGACCCCAGACAAAGGCCAGGCTCAGCGCAAGCAAGGCCATGACGAGGTAGACCGTCATGGACAAGAGGCTGAACATGTCGACGACGGTGGGCAACATGATCGCGGCCGCGACGGCCACCACGCCCAGCGCCAGAGAAATCACAGGTACACGCATCAGATCGCTCGCTTGAAAAATCGCCCGGTAATGCCTTGCGGCAAAAGACGGATCAGCACGATGGCGGCCAGCAGCAAGGCCACCTGGCCGTAAACCGGCGTGGCAAGAAATGTCACTCCTTGGCTGATGGCGCCGAAGAAGCCCGACGCGCTGACCGTGCCGGCGATGACGGCGCCCCCGCCGCTGATGACCGTGATGAAGGCCTTGGCGATGTAGGCCGCGCCGATGGTCGGGATGACGCCCGTGAGCGGGGCGAGCACGGCGCCGGCCAGACCGGACAAGGCGGCGCCCAGACCGAAGGTCATCTTGTAGACGCCATTGGGGTTCATGCCCAGCGCGTTGGCCATCGCGGCGTTCTGCATGCAGGCCCGGGCCCGCAGGCCGAAATCGGTAAAACGCAGCAGGCACCACAACGCGAGCATCACGCCGGCGGCCAGCGCGATCAGAAACAAGGTATACCCGCTGGCTTGGCGCGCGCCGATGGCAATGCCGCCCAGAGGCGACGAAATGCCGACGGTGGTGTTTCCGAAGACCATGGTGGCCAGCCCGATGACGGCAAGGGACAAGCCCCAGGTCGCGAGCATGGTGTCGATCATGCGGCCATACAGATGACGCACCAGCAGGTGTTCCACAAGCACGCCGAAGATGCCAACGATCAACGGCGCGAGCACCAGCATGGAGATCCAGATCGGCACGCCCCATTGATTGGTGGCAAGGATGGCGACATAGCCGCCCAACATCATGAATTCGCCGTGGGCGAGATTGATGATCTTCATCATCCCGAACACCACCGCCAACCCGACGCTCAACAGCGCCAGGATGGCGATCGCACCCAGGATATCGATGGCATAAATGGCAACGAGATCCATGGAACGCTCAGAACTTGATGGCGTATTGACGGTTGTCCGCCGGGTTCTTGATCAGGTCGCAGACCGCGGCGGTGTCGCCGGGCTTCTGCTGCGGGAAGCTCTCGATCAGATTGAGCTTGCGGTCACGGACTTCCGCGATGTGCACGTCCAGCGTGCAGTGGTGCGTGGCGGGGTCCAGCGACACGCGGCCGCTCGGCGCATCGATGGCGATGCCCGATTCCAGCGCTTCGATGACCTTGATGCGGTCGATCGAGCCGGCCTTGCGCACGCCTTCGGCCCACAGCATGAAGCCCTGATAAGCACCCATGGCCAGTTCGGTGATGTAGGGATAGTCGGCGCCGTAACGGGCATGGAAGCGCTTGACGAAGTCGGCGTTGGCGGCGCCAGGCAGCTCCTGCAGGTAGTTCTGGCAAACGAGGAAGCCGTTGCATTCTTCGGGCGACAGCACGATGTGTTCATTGCCACCGGCAAAGGTGGTCGAGGCGAGCGGGATTTTTCCTGTCATGCCGGTGGCCTTCCATTGGCGATAGAAGGACATGTGCGCGCCGCCCACCAGACCCGACCAGACGAAGTCCGGCGAGGCAGCCTGGATCTTGGAAATGGCAGCGCCGAAATCGGTCACGTCCAGCGGGAAGAATTCCGTGGCGACGGTCTGGCCGCCGACATCGGCTGCGTACTTGCGCACCCAGTTGGACACGATCTGGCCGTAGTTGTAGTCGGCCGCCACGATGTACACCTTCTTGCCCCATTGCTTGACGGCGTACGGTGCGAGCTTCTGCACTGTCTGCGCTGGCGTCACGCCGGCCGCGAAGTAATTGCGGTCGCAGACGCCGCCTTCATACTGATTGTTGTAGAAGTACAGCGTGCGATAGCGGTTGAGCACCGGCCGCACGACCTCACGCGAAGCCGAGGTAATACCGGCGTGGACCACGGCGGCCTTGTCGCGCAGCGCGGCCTGCTGCGCGAATTGCGCATAAAGTTGCATATTCGATTGCGCGTCGTAGGCGATGAAGTTGATCTGCTTGTCCAGCAGACCGCCCTTGGCGTTGATTTCCTCGGCCGCGAACCGCAGCGCGTCCATCACCGGCTTGCCGTAGATGTCCAGGCCTCCCGACAGATCGTAAATGGCGGCGACATTGATTTTCTCCTCGCCAGCCGCAAAGGCGCGCGAGCCGGTGAGTCCCATCAGGGTGGCGGAGGCGGCGGTGGCAGCGGTGGACGAGAGGAACTGACGGCGGTTCATGCTCATGTTGATGGCCCCTTGAGCGCTTGCGGCGCGTGCGGTCTGGCGCCCCGCGCGAAGTGCAGGGACGTGCAGAGGCCGACGCCGAAAGTCGCGTAGACGTGTGTAGGTGTGTGGGTATGCCGAGAACCCGGCAGGATGTCGACGCCGTTGTCGACGAGAAATACTGAGCGGCCTTGCTGGCAGTTGCGCCTTTGGAACTAACCGGACCGACCTTCAATGCTTGAAGGCAGGGCAAATTCTAGGGGAAGGGCAAGGGCCAGGCTAGCCCCGGGATTTCCCTAGGGCTGGCGCCGAGAACGCCCCGGGCCGCGTCACCACCCTCGACATTGGCGATACCGGCCCGCAATGTCGCTGTCCTTAAAAGTCCCGCACCTCATCCACCGCACGATCCAGCGCATCGCGATCCAGCACGGCCGCGTCTTCACCCGCGTCCTCGATGAGCTTGGCCTGGACGGCGTCCAGGATGCCCATCAGCGCCACGTAGATCTGATCGCGTTCCACCGTTTCGATGAAGCCGGTGCGCCGGTCGAGCGCGTTGAAGCCTTCGGTATATGTCCGAACGATCTCGGACAGAGCCGCCATCAGCGCTTGCGCATCCGCGGCGTGGGTCGCAGCGGCCTTCAGGGCGTCGGCGCGGGTCTTGCGGTACAACGCCGCGGCTTTCTTGGCCTGGGCGGCGGTGATGTGCTCGCTGCCGTCCCATTCGCGAAACGGATTGTCCAGGTTCGCGGCCAGCCATTCGGGCTTGCGGGGCTTGCTGACTTCCAGATCCAGACCCGCCGCTGCGGCTTTCTTGTAGTCCTTCTTGGCCTGCGCCAGGATCTCAGCGGGCATGCTCGTGAGCCAGAGCGATTGCAGCTTGGGCCAGGCGTCCGGCCCGGGCAGGCGCCTCTCGGCAGGCGGGAACACGTCGTTGATCAGGATCATCGCCAGCTCGCGCAGGGCCGCCAGATGCTCGATGCCGGTGGCCACGCCGGGGGCGCCCCACACATACAGCGAGTGCAGGTGCGGAAAGAGACGCGCGACCTCGGCGCAGTCCAGCGTCTTCATGCCGCGCAGCGAGATCGCGCCAAGGCGCGTCAATCCGGCGCCGGACCAGATGGCGTTTTCGCGTTCCAGCCGCAACCACATGCCGTCGTCTTCGGCGTGCACGACCAGGTCGGGATGCACCTCACCGCGCAGCGACAGCGTGTTCAGCCCGTCATTCAAATAGAGTTCGCGCACGCCGGTCACGTCAATCGCGACCCGCCCGAACGAGGTGCCGCGCAGGTCGACGACCGGCTCGCCGAAACTGGCGTATTCCAGTTCGCTGAGAATCGGCTTCGTGCGGGCCCATTCGATCAGCCCGGGCACGGGCGCATCCACGTGCAGCTTGATCAGCAAGGGCATGTCGTCGAACGTCGCGAGCGACGGCGCGGCGAGCAGCGCCGCGCTGTCCAGGCCGCGCATGGCGCGCGTGATCGTGCGGCCCGGTTGCTCCAGCACTACGGTGTTATCGGGCGTATCCGCGTGGGCGGCCGCTTTGAATCGCGCACGGACGCCGGCGTCGATCGCGTTCCAGCGGCGCTGGTTGTAGAGCATGTCGCCACTGGACCAGCCGCCTGAATACGAGCGTGACTCCTCGGTCACGAGCGGATCGCGCCAGCCCACGTGCTTGGCATGCGCGGGCACCGGCCCGCTGATCCACGTATGGTCCACGCGGTCGCGCCAGAAGTAGAAATCGAAGTGCGCCGGCCGCATCGCGGCGATGTCGGCGTCGCCGGGCAACGCGCTGCCCACCCAGTCCAGGCTCAGCACCGCGATCTCGGCGTCCGCGCCGTCACCCTTCACGTGCGTGATCTGCGAGGCGGTGTAGGCCTGCAGGCGGCGGTTGAACGTGACGTAGATATCGCCGGGCGTGTAAGACATGCAGGGGGCTTCCGATAGGCATTCAAAGAATGCGCAGTATACGGTTGCGATCTGTCCCCGTGGATCGCGCACCTTGGCCCCTGTCGCGCAGGTGCCGCCATCGCAGGCTCGGGGGAACACCTGCCTTTCGCCGCAGGTTAAAAGCATATGTCTGAATCGTATTTGGACGCCTGAGGCCGGGGTGTCCATACTGAGCGGTTTTGGCCGCCGCCGTCGGCCAGCCTTCCTTCATTGCATCGGACGCATCATGAGCACCCTGTCACCCGAAGTACAAGCCGCCCAGGCCTTGGGCCGTGAAGCCGGTGTCGGCACCCCCAACGTGCTGACCACCCCGCTGGATCAAGTGCGCCGGCAGGCGCGCGGTTATCAGATCTGGTTGGCTGGGGACGTGCCCGAGGTCGGGCGGGTGGTGGAGCATCGGCTGGATCATCTGACGGTGCCGGCGACGTTGCGGCTTTACTATCCCGCGGGCTCGGAGGGCAAGGCGCTGCCGCTGTATCTGCATCTGCACGGCGGCGGGTTCGCGCACGGGGATCTGGAAACATTGGATCGCTGGAAACGCGAGATTGCCAATGAGGCCGGCATCGTGACGGGCGGGTTGGAGTATGCGCTGGCGCCCGAAGCACGATACCCGGTGGCGGTGGAGCAGGTGTTGGGGGCGGTGCGCTGGCTGCATGGCAATGCGGCATCGCTGGGCCTGGATGCCGGACGCTTGAGTCTGGGCGGAGAGTCCGCTGGCGGCAATCTGACGCTGGCGGCGGCGCAACGGCTGCGGGATGCGGGCGAGCCGCTGTTGCGCGGGATTGCGCTGATCTACGGCATGCTGTCGGCGCGCCGTGATACGCCTGCGCAGCAGGAACTGGGCGATGGCCGCTTTGGGTTGTCGACCGACAAGCTGGATTGGTTCTGGCGCCAGTATGTGGCCGATGAAGCGCAATTGCAGGACCCTGGCGTTGCGCCGCTCTTGGGCAGCGTGCAGGGTCTGCCTCCTGCCATTCTGCAAGCCGCCGAACTCGATCCCTTGCTGGACGACACCAAGGACCTGGCGCAGGCGTTGCGCGAGGCGGGCGCGCAGCCGTGGCAGAAAATCTACCCCGGCGTGCCGCATAGCTTCATCAGCATGACCCGCATCCTGCCTCAAGCGCAGGAGGCCCGTTCGGATCTGGTGCGGCAGTTGCGTCTGTTGCTGGCCTGAGCGCCTTGGTTGACCGATCCTGATGCCACGACCACGGCGTCGCGGCATCAGGCCGGTGAGGGCGGCATCTGAATCGGGGCGAGGTCCCGCTTAACTCCGAACCGGCTTGTTCCCGTGAGACACGCTGGGTGTATCGCGGAACAGCGACATGTGCGTGTGCGTCGCCACCCACGGATCGCCGACATTCTCGCGCGCGAACGACACGGTGGCGCGGCCCAGGCGGTCGAAGGTCTTGCCGTCCGGGTGATAGCCGATCGAGTCCCACACCGCCGCACCGACGGCAAACAGGCGGTCCGGCGACACAAAGGTCTGCACGTCGTCCAGACGCCACAGGAACTTGTCGATGCTGAACCACACGTTGCGCCACTGGTTTTTCTCGGCATGATCGCGGCCATGCACGAAGTTGGTGTACGTGCCGAACGCGACAAAGTCTTCCGCGAACAAATGGCGCGCCGCCGCGTAATCCACGGCCTGGACATGGTCGGACAGTTCCTTGAACCAGGCGCGCACCGCGTCGGCGTCAGCCGGATCGACAGGGGTCAGAGCTTTAACAGACATGGTTTCTCCATGAAAAATTACGAGGAAATCGGGGCGGCGCCGGGAAACCAGCAAGCCACTTTGTGTTCGCCCGCCATGGTCATCAGCGGCGGCGCTTCCTGCCGGCAACGTTCAACCGCCAGGGGACAACGCGGGTGATACCGGCAGCCTGATGGCGGGGACATCGGGCTGGGCGGTTCACCTAGCGCCACCGGAAACGTCCGACGGCCATCGCGATGGCGTTCCGGTTCGGGTACGGCAGCCAGCAAACCGCGCGTATAGGGATGTAGCGGCCGGTCATAGACATCGTCTCGCCGACCGGTCTCGACGATCTGGCCGGCATACATGATGGCGATGCGATGCGAGATATGCCGCACCACGGCCAGGTCGTGCGCGATCAACAGGAAGGATAGTCCCAGCTCCTGCTGCAAGTCCTGGAACAGATTGATGATCTGCGCCCGCACCGACACGTCCAGCGCCGACACGGGTTCATCGGCCACGATCAGCTCGGGCTGGATCGCCAGCGCGCGGGCAATGCCGACGCGCTGACGTTGACCGCCGGAGAACGCATGGGGATAGCGCTTGGCCGTATCGGCCGGCAGACCGACCTGCGTGATCAACTGGGCTACGCGCGCTTCGAGCGCACGCCGTCCGGCTGACCAGCCATGCACGATCAAGGGTTCGGCGATCGCATCAAACACGGTGTGACGAGGATTCAGGCTGGTGGTCGGGTCCTGGAACACGAGCTGCATGTGCCGCCGCAGCTCGCGCAATTGCGCGGCGCCAGCGGTGCTGATGTCTTTCCCCTGAAACCGGATGGACCCCGACGTCAACGGCGTGCGGCGCAGGACCGCGCGGCCCAAGGTGGTCTTGCCCGAACCGGATTCGCCTACCAGGCCCAAGGTTTCACCGCGCGCCAGTTCCAGCGACACCCCATCGACCGCGCGCGCGGTCATGGGCCGGCTGAACCAGCCCGCCGAGCGCACCGGGTAATGCACTCGCAAATCCTCTACCTGCAACAGGGGCGCCGTCATGCCAGCTCCTTCCAGACCGGTGCAAACGGCCGCACACAGGCAGCCAGACGTCCTGGCGACAGCGTTTGCAAAGGCGGCCGCGCGGCGCAGGCCGCATCGGCGCCCGGGCAACGGGGCGCGAAGTCGCAATAGCTGCGGCGCACGCGCGGATCGGGCGGCACGCCGTCGATCGCCGTCATGCGGGGCTGGTTATCCGACAGCCGCGGCGTCGCGCGCAGCAGACCCGCCGTATAGGGATGGGCGGGCTGCTCGAACAAGGCATCGGCATCGCCCACCTCCACCAGACGGCCGGCATACATTACGGCTACGCGGTCGGCTACTTGCGCCACCACGCCCAGATCGTGCGTCACCAGCAGCACCGCCAGTTTCAGGCGGGCTTTCAGCTCGGCCAACAGCTCCAGGATCTGCGCCTGGATCGTGACATCCAACGCGGTGGTCGGCTCGTCGGCAATCAGGATCTGCGGATCGCAGGCCAGCGCCATGGCGATCAGGATGCGTTGCCGCTGGCCGCCAGAAAACTCGTGGGGCAGGCGCCCCAGGCGCTCGGCCGGTTTGGGGATGCCGACCTGCTCCAGCAGACCGATGATGCGCGCACGGCGCGCTGCGGCATTCAGCGCAGTGTGGCGCTCCAGCACTTCATCGATCTGTGTGCCGATGGTCAGGAGCGGATTCAGCGCGCTCATGGGATCTTGAAACACCATGGCGATGCGCCGGCCGCGGATGTCTTCCAGCGCGCGCTCCGGCAGGGTCAGGAGATCCTGGCCGTCAAACACCACGCTGCCGCCGGCCACCCGGCCCGGCAAGGTGGTCAGGCCCATCAACGCCAAGGCGCAGGCGCTTTTGCCGGATCCGCTTTCGCCGACCAAGGCCAGCGTTTCGCCGGCATGCAGTTCAAAGGACACGCGATCGACCGCATTCACACTGCCCTGGCGGGTCAGAAATTCAACGCTCAGGTCACGCACGCTCAACAGAGGCTGCGTTGTCATCGCCCCTCCTTGGCCAGCAGTTTGCGGGCAAAGTCTTTTTCGCGTTCCCGCGGGTCCAGCGCCAGGCGCAGGCGGCTGGCCGCCAGGTTGACGCCCAACACGGTCAGCGCGATGGATAGACCCGGAAAGGTCGCCAGCCACCACGCGCTGGTCAGATAGTTGCGGCCGTTGGCCACGTCCAGGCCCCACGATACGCCCGGCGGTTGCACGCCGACACCCAGAAACGACAGGGCAGCCTCGGCCAGCACGACACGCGCGAACTCCAGCACCATCAAGGTGATCAGCGGCGCGGCCAGATTGGGCAGGACATGGCGCAGCAGGATGCGCGCCGGCCGCGCGCCAGCCATTTCGGCGCTTTCGATATAGGGCAGCTGGCGCACCGACAGGACCACGCTGCGGATCTGGCGCGCGTAGACCATCCAGCCGTTCAGGGCCAGGGCCAGAATCACCGTTCCCGGGCCGGGACCCAGAATCACGAGGATCACCAAAGACAGCAGCAAGCCGGGGAAGGCCACGTGGATATCGACCCAGCGCATCAGCACGGCGTCCACCCGCCCGCCGGCAAAACCGGCAATCAGCCCCACCAGCACGCCCACGCCGGCCGAGATCGCCACCACGGCGGCGCCGATGAATATCGACAGCCGCGCGCCGTGCAGCACCCGGCTCAGCACATCGCGGCCCAGATTGTCCGTGCCCAGCAGATTCGCCAGGCTGCCGCGTTCTTCCCAGGCCGGCGGACGCAGGCGTGCCGACAGCTTGATCGTGGCGGGGTCATAAGGCGCCAGCCACGGCAGGATGATGGCAACGGCCGCCAGTGCCAGCAACAGCACCACGGCCAGAATCCAGCCGCGCTGGCGATCCGACAAGGCACGCCAGCCACGTGCCGCCGGTGCGGACACCGGCACTTCCCACACAGGCGCGCTCATACCGCGATTCTCCGGTCCAGCACCCGGTACACGATGTCCAGGCAGAAATTCAGAATCACGATCAGGAAGGCGATGAAGAAGACCACGGCCTGCAGCAGCACCAGATCCTGGCGCTCGATGGCCTGCACCGCCGTCTGGCCCAGCCCTGGCCAGGCGAACACGGTTTCGACCACGACGGTATGGCCGGCCAGCATGGCGGCAAATTCCCAGCCCAGCAGCGCGACCGTCGGCACGGCGGCATTGCGCAAGGCATGCACCAGCACGACGCGCCGCGAGCGCAATCCCTTGGCGCGCGCCGTGCGCACGTATTGCGAATTGAGTTCATCGATCAGCGCCGAGCGCAACATCATGGCGATGCGGCCCAAGGCCGGCAGCGCCAGCGTCACGATCGGCAGCACGGCGCTGGCCGCGGTGTCCGAACCGGATGAGGGCAGCCAGTTCAAGGTCACGGCAAACAGCAGGATCAGCAGCAAGCCCAGCCAGAACTGCGGCAGGGACAGACCGCTCAGGCTCAGGAATACCGAAATGCGGTCCGCCCATTGCCCGGGCTTCAGGGCGGCGGCAATGGCCAGCGGCACGCCCAGCAGCACGGCGACGGTCAGCGCGCCCAGGCACAAGGTGAGGGTGCCCGACAGGCGTTCCAGCACGATGTCCACGGCCGGCCGGTGTTGCCACAGCGAGTCGCCGAACTGAAAGCTGGCGATGTCGCGCAGATAGTGCAGGTACTGCAGCCAGATCGGCCCATCCATGCCCAAGGCGCGCGCCAGCACGGCGCGGTCTTCGGCCGAGGCATCGACCGGCAGCATGGCCTGCACCGGGTCGCCGATAAGCCGCGTGACGACGAACACGATCGTCGTCACGCCCAACACGACCAGCAAGCCTTGCAGAAAGCGGCCCAGCAAAAAGCGCGGCAAGCCGCGCCCGCCCTGATCAGTCGGTGACACGGAAGTCCTTGAGCGGAATCAGGCCATCGACGCGCGGCGAGAAATCCACGCGCTTGGACAAACCGAAAATCTCGCCGCCATCGAGCAGGAAGACGAGATAGGCCTGATCGCGGCCGATCTGCAGCGCCTTGGAATACAAAGCCTGTCGCTTGGCGGGATCGGCTTCCTGGCGCGCGTCTTCGATCAGCTTTTTCAGCTCGGCGTTGTCGTTGGCGGCTGCGACGCCGCCTTCGGCGTAATAGGCGCTGAGCGTGCGATCCGCGTCCAGCAGCTGGTTCGAATGGCTGCTGCTGATCTGCGCTTCGGTCGGCACGCGGTTCTTGTTCAGCGCGTCCAGGTATTCGGCCCAGGCCAGCACCCGGAAGTTGACCTTCAGGCCCGCGGCCTCCCAGTAGGCGGCAATGGTTTCCGCCAGTTCCTTGTCTTTCAGCCAACGGCCCGAGGGGGCATAGAGGTCGATGCTTTTGCCATGGGCGCCGGCGGCTTTCAGCAGCTCGGTCGCGCGCTTGGGATCGTACGGATAGGGCTTGATGGAGGCGTCATAGCCAAACCAGCCCGGCGCCAGCAATTGGCCGTGCGACACAGACGCGTAGCCGCCATAGAGGTCGTTGGCCAGCGCTTCCTTGTCCACTGCGTAGTTCAAGGCCTGGCGCACGCGCACGTCGGCCGTCAGGCCTTTCAGGGCGTTGAGCGACACAAACGGCAGGTCGGTGCCCTTGAGCGTCACGGCCTTGGCCACGCGCTTGGTGTCTTCCGGCAGCAGATTGGTGATGAAGTCGAAATCGCCGGCGCGCAGGCCAGACAGGCGCGTGCCGGGTTCGGCGACGAAGCGATAGGTGGCGCGGTCGACATTGCCGACGGCCTTGGGGTTCCAGTAATTCGGGTTCTTGGTGAGGACGATGCGATTGCCCTTGGACCATTCCGTCAGCACATAGGGGCCGCTGCCCACCGGCTTCTGGCTCAGGCTGCCATCGGCGGCCGCGGCTGGCGACACGATGGTCAGCCAGGACAGACGCGCGGGCAGCGCCGGATCGGCGCCGTTGGTGTGCACCTTGACGGTTACGGCGTCCACGGCCTCGGCCTGCTTGATGCCAAGAAAGAACGGACGCTGGCGCGAGGCGGTCTTGGGGTCGACGATGCGGTTGATGCTGGCGGCCACGGCAGCGGCATCCAGGGGCTTGCCGTCGCTGAACTTGAGGTCCGGACGCAGCGTGACTTCCCAGGTCGTCGCGTCGATCTGACGCGGCAGGGCTGTCGCCAATTGCGGCACCAGCTCGCCGGCGGGCGTTCGGGTCAGCAGGGTTTCGAAGATGTTGCGCGACACGGCGCGCTCGGAGCCGTCCTGCGCCGTCTGCGGATCCAGCGTCGAGGGCTCGGTGCCCAGCGCCAACGTGATATCAGCCGCCTGGGCGGCGCTCAGCACCGACGCAGACAGCAGCAAACCCAATAACTGGTTAAGGCGCATGGCGCACTCCGGATCCATCGTAAATAAGGAAAACGAAGTTTGCCGTCAGAAAATCAAACGTGCCGTTCTAAGGATATGTCGCGGAATTACTTGACTGCCGCGGGGCGGGTTGCGGTACTACGCCGCCCCGGACAGCAACACGGGCAGTTCCCACGCCCGATGCTGCACCGGCTCGCCCAGATACTTTTCCACCTGCACCAGGGCGGTCTGGGCGCTGGGGCCCTGCGTCAGCCGCGAGGTTCCGATGTCCGCGGTCAGTGCGTTCGGATTGCCATGCCTGTCCAGTGGGCCGTCGGGATCCGACCAGGCGCCCGTCGCCATGATCACCACGCCGCGCGACAGCCCGTCGTCCAGCACCGCACCCGCCAGACAGGCGCCACGGTCGTTGAACACCCGCAGCACATCGCCTTCGCTGATGCCGCGCTCGGCCGCATCCAGCGGGTTGATCGCAATGGGCTCATGGCCGGACACCTTGTCGGCGCGCGACAGGCTGGCGGGATCCAGTTGGCTGTGCAGCCGCGTGCGCGGTTGATTGGTCAGCAGATGCAGCGGCCATTGCTCGGCGGCCGGCGCGCCCAGCCATTCGGTCGGCGGCAGCCAGGCCGGATACCCGGGGCAATCGTCATAGCCATAACCGGCCACCGCTTCGGAATACAGCTCGATCCGCCCGGACTTTGTGTACAGCGGGTTGGCGGCTGGGTCCTGCCGAAAGCGCTCAAACAGCACGTAGGGCGTTTCGGGCGGCGGCACTTCGGCATGCCCGCGCGCCCAGAAGGTGTCAAAGTCAGGCAGTTCCACGCCCCGCGCCTGGCATCCCGCCCGCATACCGTCATAGACATGCCGGCACCAGCCGGGCACATCGCGCCCCGCGGTGAATGCCTCGCCAAAGCCGGCGCGGCGCGCCAGCTCGGCAAAGATGTCGAAATCGTTTCGTGCCTCGCCTTGCGGCTCCACGGCGCGATGCATGGCGAACACGTAAGGATCGCGTGACGACCCGCCCACATCTTCGCGCTCGAGCGCCGTCGTGGCGGGCAGCACGATATCGGCGCGCCGTGCCAACGGTGTCCAGAGGGACTCGTGCACGATCACCGTCTCGGGCTTGTTCCAGGCCTGCCGCAAGCGATTCTGGTCCTGATGGTGATGGAAGGGATTGCCGCCGGCCCAGTAGATCAGCTTCACGTCCGGATACACATGGCGCCCACCATTGAATTCGTATTCCGTGCCCGGCGCCAGCAGCATGTCCGCGATGCGCGCGACCGGAATCGCCAGGCCCGACGGGTTCTTGGGCACGGGAATCTCCGGCCCCGGCACCTGGCGGCGCGGCTGGCCGACGCCGTTCAACGAGGCATGCCCAAAGGCAAAGCCGCCGCCGGGCAGGCCGATCTGGCCGAGCATGGCCGCCAGTCCGATCAATGCCCAATACGGCTGCTCGCCATGCTGCGCACGCTGCAAGGCCCACGCAGCCGTCAACAGGCTGCGCTGCTGTGCGGCCTCGCGTGCCAGCGCTGCAATGCGGGTCGCCGGAATGCCGGTAATCGCCGCGGCCCACGCCGCATCCTTGGGCTGGCCATCGGTATCGCCGCGCAAATACGCAGCCCAGCGCTCGAACCCGGTGCAATGGCTGGCTAGAAATGCCGCGTCGTGAAGGTCCTGGGTCAGCAGGGTATGCGCCATGCCTAGCATCAACGCCGTGTCGGTGTTGGGCCGTATCGGCAGCCACTCGGCCGCCATTTCGGCGGGAATGTCGGCCCGGGTGGGGCTGACCACCACCAGCTTGATGCCGCGCCGCTGGGCCTCGCCCAACCATCCCGGCAGGTTGTGCAGACCTGCGCCGCCTGACGTCACCTGGCTGTTCTTGACCGGAATGCCGCCAAACGCGATCAGCACCCGGGTGTGTTCCAGCACGCTGTCCCAATCGGTCACATCGCCGCTGACGGGAGAGGTGGTGCCGATGACATACGGCAGCAGAAACTGCGCAGCGCCCCAGCTGTAATTACCGATCTGATCGACGCAGCCGCCGCCCAGGAACAGGAACCGCCGGATCAGGCTGCGCGCATGATGGACCCGCCCGGCCGAGGACCAGCCATACGAGCCGCCAAATATTCCGGCAGCGCCATGCTTGGCGCGCACGCGCGTCAGCTCGCCCGACACGAGATCCAGCGCGCGGTCCCAGGAAATTTCGATGTAGTCGTCGCCCTCGCGGTCGCGGCGGCCTTCAAGCCAGCCGCGCCGCACCGCGGGACGGCGCACGCGCAGTGGCGAATGCACTATCTCTGGTATGGAATCCAGCATGGGCGAGGGCGCCGGATCCGGCTCAAAAGGCTCGCAGCCGACCAGGCGGCCGGCTTCGGTGATTGCCGTGAAGGCGCCCCAATGCGCGAGCGAGGGGTGACGCGTACGTGCCATGCGGAAAACTCAGAGTGCGGTTCGATCCTGGATCAGCCTGACCCGGAATCCGGCGCCATGGCTGATGGCTTGATCGTCGAAATCATACTGCGGCGGGTGCAGGCCCGATGCATCACCTTCGCGGGCATCGCCCGGCAGTGACTTAGAATGGCCGGTCAGGACCGGCCATTTCCGTGCCGATAAGCAGACCGTTCAACAACCGTATGGCAACGACATTCCAGCTGGATACGCTCAAGATTCAAATGAACGAGGCGGCGCTCCAGCGGTTGGATCTGCATCAGCGCATCCAGCGGGCGCTGCGCGCGCTGATCCTGGACGGCGCGCTGGGACCGCGGGTCAAGCTGCCCGCGACGCGCAGCTTGGCCAAGTCGCTGGGCGTATCGCGCGACACCGTCGAAAACGCCTACGTGCAATTGCATCGCGATGGCTACATCGTGCGTCGCGAGGGCTCGGGCAGCTATGTGTCCGAGACGGTGGGAATCGAACTGCGGGGCGCGACGCGCAAGCGGGCAAGGCTGGAGCGCAAGCCCGGCGCGGCGCAGCCGGGTGCGGGTCTGAGCCGGCGCGGGCGGGCGATCCTGGATAGCGGCGGCGTGTCAGACCAGCAGGTCATCAAGGCGTTCGCCACCGGCCTGCCCGAGACGCGCACGTTTCCCACTGGCGTCTGGGAACGCCTGCAGCGCCAAGTCATGAAGGACAGCCGCAACCACGTGCTGCTGCATGGCGAACCGCAAGGCGCTGAACCGCTGCGCCGCGCCATCGCTGCCTATCTGAATCTGGAGCGTGGCGCCAAGGTCGTGCCCGAGCAGGTCCTGGTGCTCAGCAGCACCCGGCAAGCGCTCTTCCTGTGCGCGCACCTGCTGGCCGACGCCGACAAGCCCATCCTGATGGAGAACCCCGGTTACTTCGGCGCCCGCAAGTCGTTCGAGGCCGCCGAAACGCGGGTCGTGCCGATAGACGTCGACGCGCAGGGCATACGCATGGACCTCCTGCGCGCGGACCGCAGTGGCGCCAGTTGCGTGTATGTGACGCCGTCGCACCAGTATCCGACGGGCGTGACGTTGTCGCTGGAACGCAGGCTGGAGCTGATCGGTTGGGCCGCGGACCATGGCAAGTGGATCATCGAGGACGACTACGACAGCGAATTCCATTACGACGGTTTGCCGACTGCTTGCGTGCAGGGTCTGGACCGGCATCAGCGCACCTTGTACCTGGGTACGTTCAGCAAGACGCTGTTTCCCGGCCTGAGGATGGGATACATGGCGCTGCCGCCGGAACTGGTCGACGCCTTTTCACGGGCGCGCAGCATCATGGACGGACACACGCCGCAGATACTGCAGTTGACACTGGCCCGCTTCATGGAAGACGGTCATTACCATTCGCACGTGCGGGCAATGCGCAAGCTGTACGCGGGGCGCCGCGAGGTTCTGCTGGCGTCGCTGGTCAAGCGGCTGGGCCACGTCGTGCAGGCCGTGCGTCCCCCCGGCGGCCTGCAGATCCCGTGCCTGCTCGAGCCGGGCTGGTCCGAGGAAAGGACCCTGCTTCTGGCGGAGCGCGCCGGCCTGCGCCTGCCCGGCCTCAGCCGGCTGTATGCCGGCCCGTACAAGCAGCCGGGCTGGCTGTTGGGCTATGCGTCGTTGACGGCCTACGAGATCGAGGACGCCGTGCTGCGTCTGGAGAACGCGCTGTCAAGGGCTTGACCGGCCTTGATTGGGCAGCATGGAGTGCCGTCCCTGAGGGCCGCCGTGCATCAGCAGATGCGCGGTCAAGCCGGCCACCAGGCCCCAGAATGCGCCGCCCACGCCTAGCATCGTGACGTTCGCGGCGGTGGCCAGAAAGGTGATGAGCGCCGTCTCACGCGTGCGCGCGTCGGCCATGGCGTTGGCCAGGCTGCCGCCAATCGCGCCAAGCAAGGCAAGGCCGGCCAGCGTGGTGATGAATGCCTTGGGCAGCACCATGAACAGTGTCGCCAACGTAACGCCGAAGGTGCCGACCAGAATGTAGAACGCACCGCAGGCCAGACCCGCGATGTAACGCTTGGCGGGATCTTCATGGGCGTCCTTGCCGGTGCAGATGGCGGCGGTGATCGCCGCGACATTGAATGCGTGCGCGCCGAAAGGCGCCATGACGAGCGAGCCCAGTCCCGTCACGGTCAGGATCGGATTCGCGCTGGTCCGGTAGCCATCGTTGCGCAGCACCAGCATGCCGGGCATGTATTGACCCGTGAGCGTGATGATGAAAAGGGGCAGCGCAACGCCCAGCGCGGCCTGCAGCGAGAAGCCGGGCGTTTCGAACACGGGCGCCGCCAGGCGCAGATGGACCGCCGAGAAGTCGATCCGGCCCTGCGCGATGAGCAATGCGAGGCCGATGGCCAGGATGCCGATCACGGCGAAGCGCGAGGAGAAGCGCTTGAGCAGCGCGTAGGACACCACCAGCACGATCACCAGCAGGGGGTCGGCGCTGGCGCCGCCAAAGGCATTGACGCCAAACTGCAGCAGGATGCCCGCCAGCAGTCCGGCGGCAATGCCAGCCGGGATCCTGCGCACAAGCTTTTCGAATGCACCCGACAGTCCCAGCACGATGAAACCCAGCGCCGACAACATGTACGCGCCGATGACTTCCTGATAAGGCGTGAAAGGCATGACCGTGGCAAGGAACGCGGCGCCGGGCGTGGACCACGCCGTAATGATGGGCGCCTTGTAGCGCCAGCTGAGCAGCACGCCGGTCACGCCCACCCCGATGGATACCGCCCATACCCAGGAGGTGGTCTGCGCCGGCGTCAAGCGGGCCAGCTCTGCCGCCTGAAACACCAGGACAAAGGTGCCGCCATAGTTCACCAACACCGATATCAGGGCCGCGACGGTCGGGGATAGGAAGTCGGCGAGTCGGATACCCGCCCGAGGTGCTGTCATGAATCACTCCGCATTCAAGGGGCGCCCGGCCGCGGGCCGGACTTGAACGGGGAGTCTATGGGGGGCGCGGCAGGTTGATACCTGCCACATCCCGCCGGGCGGGCAGACCGCTTCTGAAGTGGAACCTGTCTTAAAGCTCGTCCAGGCGTGTCAACGTCAACGCCGCGTGCTCACGCAACGCCGTCTGCGCGTCCTCGGGCATGTCCCGCCAGCGTTGGTACACCATGGCCAGGCGCCGGTTGTCCTTGAGCTGCGGTTGATGGCGAGCAAAGAAATCCCAGTACAGCGCGTTGAACGGACAGGCGCGATCGCCTGTCTTCTGTTTCCTGTCGTACGAGCATCCACGGCAGTAATCGCTCATTCGGTCGATGTACGACGCACTGCCGGCATAGGGTTTCGTGCCCAGCAGACCACCGTCGGCAAACTGGCTCATGCCAACCGTGTTGGGCAGTTCGACCCATTCGAACGCATCGATGTACACGCCCAGATACCAACGGTGCACTTCGGCAGGGTCCAGACCGGCCAACAGCGCGAAGTTGCCGATGACCATCAGGCGTTGGATATGGTGCGCGTAGGCGTTGTCCAGCGAGTTGCCGATGGCGTCGCGCATGCAGCGCATGGTGGTTTTTCCGGTCCAGAACCACGTCGGCAGCGGGCGTGTGTGCGCCAAGGCGTTGCGCGTCTCGTAACCCGGCATGTGCGCCCAGTACACGCCACGCACATATTCGCGCCATCCCAGGATCTGCCGGATGAAGCCCTCGACCGCTGCCAAGGGCGCGCGCCCCGTTTCGTAGGCGGCCTGCGCCTGCCGCACCAGCTCGTCTGGGTGCAGCATCTTGGTGTTCAAGGCGAACGACAACTGCGAGTGAAACAGGCGCGGATTGCCCGCGCTCATGGCGTCTTCGTAAGCCCCGAAGTTGGGCAAGGTGTGCTGGATGAAATGATCCAGCCACGCTAACGCCTGCGTGCGATTCAACGGCCAGCGGAACTGATCGGCTTGCGGATTTCCAAAGCTTCGCACGCCTGCCTGACACACCGTTTCCCACAACGCGCGATGGTCATGCTTCGGCCGCGCGTCCGGCGGCAGCGGCGGCGTGCCAGGCCAGGACTTGCGGTTGTCGTGGTCAAAGTTCCATCGGCCGCCCGCGGGCGCGCCCGATTCGTCCACCAGCACGCCATGGCGCTGGCGCATATGACGGTAGAACGTCTCCATGAGCCAGTTCTTGCGTGGGCCGAAGAACTTGGCCACCTCGTCACGCGTCGTGTAGAAATGCTCGCTGTCGGCTTCCCGGACAGAGAATGCTTGCGATGCACTCCAGGCGCCAAGGACTTCGCTGACGCGCCACTCATCCGGCTGCTGGTAGTCCAGTTCTCGGGCGCCATAGTGGGCCATCAACGCTGCCAGATTCTGGGTGATGTTCTGCCGGTTGCTGGGATTGTCGATGGCGACATACCGCACGCGATGTCCCGCCTCGCGCAGATGCCGCGCGAAATCCCGCATGGCGGCGAATATCGCCAGGATTTTTTGCGCGTGGTGCAGCACGTAGTCGGTCTCTTGACGCACTTCCATCAGCACATACACGACGTCCGGGTCGGTGCGGGCGAACCAGCTGTGCAACGGGTTCAGCTGGTCGCCGAGGATCAGGCGCAGGGTGTGTGCGCTTGCGCGCTCGGATGTCATGGCGCGCGGCCCCGGATCAGGAGGCCGGTTCCAGTGGCGGCTGTTCGCGTTCCTGGCTGACCCAGATGAATGCGTCGGTGTCCAGGCCCAACGCCTTGGCGCGGCGCAGGATGTCGTCGCGCGTATCGCGGCCAAGCGTCTTGTCACGCGCGAGAATCCAGGCGTAGCTGCGATCCGGGCCGACGACCAGGGCCCAGCGATAATCCGGATCCAATGCGGCCACATGGTAGCCGCCATAGAAGGGGCCGAAGAACGACACTTTCAGCGATGCCACCGATGGGTCACCCGTGAAGCGGGCTCGCCCCTGCGCCGAACGCCAATCGCCTTGCGAACCCTTGCCCGGGTCGAACCCGCGGTTGACGACGCGCACGGTGCCGTCGTCCTGCAGCGTGTAGTGGGCGGTGACATCCGTCATGCCGCGTTCGAAGCTGTGGTCCAGCCGCGCGATTTCGAACCAGCGTCCTTCATAACGATGCACGTCGAAGGAGCCTACGGGTGTCACGCCTTTGGGCGGCGTCGTCGCGGCACAGCCATACAACGTCAAACCCAACAGTCCCAAGGCCAGCCACGGGGCGACGCGCCGCAACGGGTGGATGAAACGACGACCGGCTTCTGCATGGCGCATGAAAAACCTCCGCTGAATTTGAGTCTCGGAAATTATATTTGCGGGGGTCTGCGCCCTTGGTTCCAGTTCGGAAAGAAAGGAAACAATTCATGGGCTTCAGGCCGGCTTCAGGTCCCGAGCTTGGGCCGGCGCCGATTCAGGCGGGCCGGCGCTACATCACCTTTACCGCGCGGCCGATGAACTGGATCGGCCCGGTCGGCTTGCCGGTGGGCGACCCGGTGGCCGGTTCCAGCGTCAGCTCAAACAACTGATTCGGTTCCAGCGGCGGCAGCTTGTCCAGCGGGATGCGCACCGGCTCGCCCGGTTTGATCAGGCCCAGCGAGACCGGACCGGCCCAGCCGTCGGCCTTGGTCCAGAATTCCAGCGCACGATCAGCCGGCACCTGCATGGCCGCGATCGGCACCAGTTGCACTTCGCGCTGACCGGCACTGGCCTGCACGACCCAGCCCGGCGTCTGTGATTGGGGCGCGACCAGCACCACCATGTACTGCACGGGACCCGGCGCGGGCGCGGGCCGCAGCGCCAGCGTGCCGGCCAGCACCAGGGCGGCAGCCAGGCCGCTGGCGGCCGCACCGCGCCAGAAGAACAGGCTGTCCCACCAACCCGGGCGCGCCGGCTGCGCGGCTTGCGGGGCCGCGCGTTGGCGATCCAGCGTATCCGCAATGCGAGGCCACAGCCCCGGCGACGGCTCGATCGGCTCGGCCAGGCTGCTGAGCGGCAGCAGGCGTTCTTCCCAGCGGTCGACGGCGGCGCGCAGCGCGGCATCGTGCGGCAGGCGGGCGTTGACGTCGCGCCGGCGTGCGGCGGACAAGGTGCCCAGCACGTATTCGCCGGCCAGTTCATCCAGGTTGTCGGGGGAAGGGGACGGGGCGCTCATGCCAGGCATTCCTTCAGCGCTTTCAGGCTGCGCTTGATCCAGGCTTTGACGGTGCCCAGCGGCGCGCCCAGGCGCTGCGCGATTTCACTGTGCGACAGGCCTTCCACGTAGGCATGCAGCACGCAGTTGCGCCGCACGGGTTCCAATTGTTCGAGGCACGGGCCGATGCGGCCGGCGCTGTCGCGCCAGTCGAAGGCGTCGCGTGTGTCGTGCCAGGCGTCCATTGCGTCGCGAGCATCCAGCGCGGCGGCGGTGTCGTCGTCGACGGCGGTTTCGTGGCGGCCGTCGCGCACGGCGTTCAGCGCCAGGTTGCGCGCGACGCTGTAGATCCAGCCGCGGGCCGAACCGCGCGTGGCGTCGAAGCTGCCAGCCCGGTTCCAGATATTGACGAAGGCGTCGTGCACGATGTCTTCGGCCCGGGCGCGGTCACGCACGATGCGCTGCGCGACGCCCAGCAGACGGGGGCCTTCTTGGCGGTACAGGGCCTCCAGCGCCGAGCGGCGTCCCGCGGCGCACTGCTCGAGGGCCGCGGTGTAATCGAAGTCCGGATCAGGTCGGTTCGGCATGCGCGCAGAGCAGGAGGGGGTGGGCACGGA
This sequence comes from Achromobacter sp. UBA4530, assembly GCF_002388205.1. Lineage (NCBI taxonomy): Bacteria > Pseudomonadati > Pseudomonadota > Betaproteobacteria > Burkholderiales > Alcaligenaceae > Achromobacter > Achromobacter sp. UBA4530. The sequence continues at coordinate 42,984 of NZ_DGMA01000009.1, forward strand.
CCGGGCTGACAAGCCCCGGGCGGCGGCGGATCCAGGCATGTTACCGGAGTCCCGTTGCCGCCAGGGGCCTGCCTGCCCGATGTCAGTTGGCCTTCCAGAAGATGTAGTCGGCCTGGTAAGACACCTGGCTGCGTTCGCCGGCCTTCGTGCAAGGCGTCTGCGGCGCCACGCCGCCCTTGAGCGCCGTGCGCTGGATATACGTGACGCCGGTCAGGGCGCCGGCGCCCATGGCGGGATTGGCCTTGACCAGTTGATAGGGCAGGTTGCCCGCGCCGGCCGGCGCCACGGCGACCTGCGTGCCGGTCAGCTTGGAGCCGTCTGCGGCTTCCCAGGTGGCGGGCGGGCCATAGTAGGTGCCGACCTGTTTGCCCTGGCGGTCTTTCAGCACCGCCTTCGGACCGGCGAACACCCATTCCATCTGGTCCTTGGCGTCGGCCTTGGCGCGGCATTCATAGGTGATGTCGCCCGTGCCCACGGTTTCCCATGCCACTTTGTGGCCGGCGGGCACCTGAACAGAAGCGGGCAGGGCGTCTTGCGAGGCGGCCAGCGCCGGGGAGGTGTGCAGCATGCCGCAAGCGGCCAGCATTGCGGCCGCGAAAAGGCCGTTGGCGGGGGTGTGGCGAGTCATCATGAGCGGTCTCCTGCGCAGTAAAACGCTGCGGATACGGCGCACGGAATGCGCGCCGTTGCAGGTACTACACGCGGGAGCCGCAGTTGGATGCAGGCCGCGGAAAATATTTCGCGGCCTGGACTTGCCTGTATCATCCGCTGCAAGACATCCGTCCCCCGAGCGCCGTTTTGTCGTCGCGCGGCCTGAATGCCACTGACCCCGGATAGCCGCCATGCCCGATCCGCTTCGTCTGCAGGCTTTGATACAGGAGTGCGCTCGCGGCCAGGAGTCCGCGCTGGCGGAACTCTATCGTCAGACTTCCCCGCATCTGTTCGCGCTCGCGGTACGTATATTGCGGCGAAGCGACTGGGCAGAGGAAGTCCTCCAGGACAGCTTCATCAATATCTGGCGCAATGCCGCCCGCTATTCATCGGAGCAGAGCCAAGTCATGACCTGGATGACGCGCATCGTGCGCAACCGTTGCATCGACATGCTCCGCCGGCCGGACCTGGAACGCCCCGATGCCGACGGCGCATTGACGCAGGCCTGGGCCGATGACGCGCCCGGCCCGTTCGAACGTTTGCAACGCGACCAGGACGGCCAGCGTCTGGCGGACTGCCTGAAACAGCTCGAAGGTCAGCAACGCGCGGCCATCGCGCTGTCCTTTTTCGACGACCTCAGCCACAGCGAGATCGCCCGCCGCCTCGAGGCCCCGCTGGGCACGATCAAGAGCTGGGTGCGGCGCGGCATGGACCGGCTCAAGAGGTGTCTGTCATGAACTACACCAATCCTCAACTGCGCGAGCGGCTTGCCGCAGACTACGTGGCCGGCGCCATGCGCGGGGGCGCACGCCGCCGTTTCGAGGGCTTGATGGCCGCCGACGCCAACCTGCGCCGCCAGGTGCGCGAATGGGAAAACGACATCTACCCCCTGTTGTGGTCGCTGCCGGCCCGGGTGCCGCCACGCCGCGTGTGGCGCGCCATCGAATCGCGCCTGAAGCCGGGTGGCGGCCGCGGCTGGCAGGGCCTGGCATTCTGGCGCGTGGTCAGCGGCGCGCTGGCGGCCCTGCTGGTGGCAGGGGTGGCGATCTACCCCATGCAGGTTGACCGCGCCGCGCGCACGCAGCTGATGGCGGTGCTGCAAAGCCCCGAGGCGCAGGCCATGCTGGTGGTGCGCGCCGACGAGCGCGGCGGCCTGCACGTGCATGCCTTGCAGGATCTGGCCTCGCGCGCCGACGGCAAGGCCCTGGAGCTCTGGGTGATTCCGCCGGGACAGGCGCCGATATCCGTCGGGGTGGTGGCCCCCGATGGCCAGACGGCGCTGCCGCGCGCCCAAGGCCTGGAAGGCGGGCAGACCCTGGCCATCACGCTCGAACCGCCGGGCGGGTCGCCGTCGGGCAAGCCCACCGGCCCGGTCATCATGAAGGGCGACGTGCTCAAGATCTGAGCCGCTTCTTGAGCGGGGCCGCGCGCTTGCCGCGGCTCGCTTCGCACCAGGGTTTTCACCTACGCATCCGATGCTGTGCCGGGACCGTATATCCCCCTACGTTTCCCACAGGACAGCATGATGCGCTCCATTCTTACCGGCTGGACCGCTTCGATGCGGCGCTGGGTCGATACGCAGGCGCAGGACGCGCCAGGCGGCGATCCCGATCGCATCGACTGGACCCGCGCCTTGCCTTTCGCCTTGCTGCACGCCGGCTGCCTGGGTGTGCTGTGGACCGGCGTCTCGCCGGTTGCGCTGGTGGTGGCGGGGGCGCTCTACGCGGTGCGGATGTTCGCTCTGACCGGCTTCTATCACCGCTATTTTTCGCATCGCACATTCCGCACGTCGCGGGGCATGCAGTGGGTGTTCGCCGTGCTGGGAGCATCGTGCGCGCAGCGCGGTCCGCTGTGGTGGGCGGCCCATCATCGGCACCACCATCGCCATGCCGACGATGCGCATGACCTGCATTCTCCGCGCCATCACGGCTTCTGGTGGAGCCACATGGGCTGGTTCCTGACGCGCCGCGCCTTCGCCACCGACCTTGCGCGCGTGCCGGATCTGCGCGGCTTCCCCGAACTGCGCTGGCTCGACCGCTTTGACGCCGCGGTGCCGCTGGCGCTGGCGGTGGGGTGCTACGGATTGGGGGCGCTGCTGGCGCGAGTGGCGCCCGGCCTGGGCACGGACGGGCCGCAGATGCTGGTGTGGGGCTTTTTCATTTCCACCGTGGCCCTGTTCCACGCCACCGTCACCATCAACTCGCTGGCGCACCGCTACGGCAAGCGGCGCTATGACACCACCGATGACAGCCGCAACAACGTGTGGCTTGCGCTGCTGACGTTCGGTGAGGGCTGGCACAACAACCATCACTTCTATCCGGGATCGGCGCGCCAGGGTTTTCGTCCGCGCGAGATCGACATCACCTGGTACGGCCTGCGCCTGCTGGCCGCCACCGGCCTCATCTGGGATCTGAAGGCCGTGCCGGATTGGGCGCTGGCCGCCGCCAAGGAGTGAGCATGCGCATCGCCATCATCGGTTCGGGCATCGCGGGACTGGTCTGCGCCTGGAAGCTGGGCCGCGACCACGATGTCACGCTGTACGAGGCCAACGACTATCTGGGCGGGCATACGCATACGCACAGGGTCGAACAGGGCGGCCGGCGCTATGCGGTCGACAGCGGATTCATCGTCCACAACCCGCTCAATTACCCGAATTTCACGGCGCTGCTGGAGGAATTGGGCGTGGCGTCGCAGCCCACCAGCATGAGCTTTTCGGTGCACAAGGAAGCGGCCGGTCTTGCCTATAACGCCGCCTCGCTGGACACGCTGTTCTGCCAGCGGCGCAACCTGCTGTCGCCGCGATTTCTGGGCATGGTGCGCGACCTGATCCGCTTCTACCGCGAGGCGCCTGCACTGCTGCGCGCGCCGGAGCCGGGCCCTACGCTGGGCGAATACCTGGCGCAACACCGTTACGGTGAGGCGTTCCGCACCGACCACCTGATTCCGATGGCGTCGGCGCTGTGGTCATCGCCGGCCTCGCGCATCCTGGCGTTTCCGGCGCGATACCTGGTGCGGTTCATGGCGAACCACCAGATGCTGCGCCTGAACGGCCGGCCGCAGTGGCGCGTGGTGCAGGGCGGATCGCGCCGCTATATCGACGCCATGCGCCGGCAATGGGCGGTGCGCGAGCGGCTGAACTGCGCCGTGCGCGCCGTCCGGCGCCTGCCGGGCGGCGTGCAGGTGATGACGCCCGATGGCCAGGACCACCATGACGAGGTGATCTTCGCCTGCCACAGCGACCAGGCGCTGGCGCTGCTGGCCGACCCGACGCCGCAGGAACGCGAGGTCCTCGGCGCCATCGCCTACCAGGACAACGACGTGGTATTGCATACCGACGCGCGCCTGTTGCCGCATCAGCGCAAGGCCTGGGCCGCCTGGAACGCCTACGTGCCGGCCGATCCGGACGCGCCGTGTTCGGTCAGCTATTGCATGAACCTGCTGCAGGGCATCAGGTCGCCGCAGCCCTTCATCGTGACGTTGAATCGCAGCGATGCCATCGATCCGGACGCGGTGCTGGCGCGCATGCGCTATCACCACCCCGTGTACACCCACGAAGCCGTGGCCGCGCAGTCGCGCCGCGCGGAGATATCGGGGCGCCGGCGCAGTTGGTACGCCGGCGCCTATTGGGGCTGGGGCTTTCATGAAGACGGCGTGGCGAGCGCGCTGGACGTGGTGCGCGGCATCCTGGAACAGCCGCGGGTGCGGGAGAGGGAGGCGGCATGATCCAGCAGAGCGCCGTCTACGAGGGCCGGGTGATTCACCGGCGCCACCATCCGCACGCGCATGGCTTCGGCTACCGCATGGCGCAGCTTTACCTGGACCTGGATGAGATCGACCGCGTGTTTCAGGATCGCTGGCTGTGGTCGGTAGAGCGCCCGAATCTGGCGCAGTGGCGCAGGGCCGATTATCTCGACGCCGGCGAAGGCCTGCCGCTGGCGCAGGCGGTTCGGCAGCGCCTGCGGGAGCATCTGGGAGACGTGCCGGACGGACCCATCCGACTGCTGGCGCACCCGCGCTACGCCGGCTACGTCTTCAATCCGGTGAGCTTCTATTACTGCTTTGACGCGGATGGCCAGACGCTGGCGGCCATCGTGGCCGAGATCACCAATACGCCGTGGAAGCAGCGCCATTGCGTGGTGCTGCCGGCCACCGCCGCCGAGCGCGAGGGCGACGCGCTGGCCTGGCGCTTCGACAAGCGCTTCCACGTATCGCCATTCCTGCCGATGGATTGCGCTTATGACTGGCGATTCAACCTGCCCGCCGACGACCTGCGGGTGCACATGCGGGTCAGCCGGGCAGGCGTGGCGCAGTTTGACGCGCGTCTGGATCTGCAACGCCGCATGCTGGACGGCGCCGCGCTGGCGCGCCTGCTGTGGCGCTACCCGTTGATGACGCTGCAAGTCGTCGGCGCCATTCATTGGCAGGCGCTGCGTCTGTGGCTCAAGCGCAATCCCGTCTACGACCATCCCCGCACGCCCAACGGAGAACCGCGATGAAACCCATGACGCCCTCGGAACATGCCTCGGTCGCGGCCAGCCGCCGTGCCAGTCCGCTGGAGCGGCTGTTGCGCCAGCGCCTGTTTGCCAGTCTGTCGGCACTGGACCATGGCCGGCTGCTGATCGAAGACGGGCTGGGCAGCGTCACGCTGGGCCGCGGCGAGCCGTGCGTGCGCCTGACGGTCAGTGACCTGGGCTTTTACCGGCTGGTGGCCGCGCAAGGCAGCGTCGGCGCGGGCGAGGCCTACGGCGACGGCCTGTGGCGCTGCGACGATCTGGTCGGATTGGTGCGCCTGTTGGTGCGCAACCGCGACACGCTGGACGCCATGGAGTCGGGGCTGGCGCGGCTGGCGGGATGGGCGCTGCGGCGCTGGCATGCCGGCAACCGCAATACCCGCGACGGCAGCCGCCGCAACATCGCCGCCCACTACGACCTGGGCAATCCGTTCTTTGCGTTGTTCTTGTCCGACGACCTGATGTATTCGTCCGCGCTGTGGGCTGACGGCGATGACACGCTGGAGGCGGCGTCCCATCGCAAGCTGGCGACGATCTGCCGCAAGCTGGCGCTGCGTCCCACGGACCGCGTGGTGGAGATCGGCAGCGGCTGGGGCGGCTTGGCCATCCACGCGGCGCGTCACTACGGCTGCCACGTCACCACCGCCACGCTCTCGCGCGAGCAGCATGACCTGGCGGTCGAGCGCGTGCGCGCCGCCGGCCTGCAGGATCGGGTCAGCGTCGTGCTGTGGGACTATCGCGATCTGCAAGGCCAGTACGACAAGGTGGTGTCGGTGGAGATGATCGAAGCCGTTGGCGCGAATTTCCTGGAAGCCTATTTCGCCAAGGTCGCCAGCCTGCTCAGCCCGCATGGCCGCGCGCTGATTCAAGCCATCACCATCGAGGACCACCGCTATGCGCAGGCGCTGGCCTCGGTGGACTTCATCAAGCGCCACATATTCCCGGGCAGCTTCATTCCGTCCATCGATGCCATGCTGCGCGCCAAGACCCGCGCCTGCGATCTGGCGTTGGTGCACCTGGAGGATTTCGGTCTGTCGTACGCGCGCACGCTGCAGGTCTGGCGCGAACGCTTCCTGGCGCGGCAGCCCGAGGTGCGGGCGCAAGGCTTCGACGCGCGCTTCAGCCGCTTGTGGGAGTTCTACCTGGCGTACTGCGAAGGCGGCTTTCGCGAACGTTCCATCGGCGTTGCGCACCTGCTGCTGACGCATCCGCAGGCGCGCCCTGAGGGCGAGCGCTGGGTGCGGGAGGCGCCATGACGGTCTGGCAACAATGGTTCTGCATTGCGCTGGGCATGATTGGTGCCATGACGTTGGCTTGGCGCTGGCAGCGCCGCCGCGCCAACGCCGGCATCGTCGACGTGGTGTGGGCGCTGGGCATGGGCGCGGCGGCATTGCTGATCGCCGCCACTGGCGCGGGCAGTCTTGCCGCCAGGCTCGCGCTGGCATTGATGGCTGGGGTGTGGTCGTTGCGGTTGGCTTGGCATCTGTGGCGGCGCGTGCGCGCAGGCGAGGACGGCCGCTATCGTGCGCTGCGCGAGCATTGGCAAGGTCACCAGGGCAAGTTCTTCGGCTTGTTCATGTTCCAGGCCGGGCTGGTGATGCTGTTCTGCCTGCCCTTCCTGGCGGCAGGCGCCAGCCCGGCGCAGGGCTGGCCCGTGGCGCTGGCCCTGCTGATCTGGCTGGCGGCCCTGTCGGGCGAGGTAATTGCCGACCGCCAGCTCGACCACTTCCGCGACAACCCCACCCACCGCGGCCTGACCTGCCGGGTCGGCCTGTGGCGCTATTCGCGCCACCCCAACTATTTCTTCGAGTGGTGCCATTGGTTCGCCTACGTCGCCCTGGGGTGGGGATCACCGCTGGCGTGGCTGTCCTGGCTGGGGCCGGTGCTGATGTATGTGTTCCTGCGCTGGATCAGCGGCATTCCGTTCACCGAGCAACAGGCGCTGCGCACGCGCGGCGACGACTATCGCGACTACCAACGCCGCACGCCGGCGTTCTTTCCCTGGTTCCCGAAATCCTGACGAGGCATGCCATGACGACCGCGACGCTGCACGACACTCCGTTGCCCACCGACCGCCCCGCGCCCGGTCTGCTCGGCCTGGCCGAGCTCGGCCTGTTGCCCGATGGGTTGCTGCGCCTGGGCATGCGGCGCCTCTGCGCCGAGCGTCTGTCGCAGGAATACGCCGGCGGCATCGAGGCCTGGAGCGAGCGCGACCGCCAGCTTATCGCCGGCCTGCGCACCAGCGCCGTCGCCATCCACACCGATGCCGCGAACGCCCAGCACTACGAATTGCCGACCGCGTTCTTTCAGCTTTGCCTGGGCGCGCGCATGAAATATTCAAGTTGCCTTTACCCGACGGGCAGCGAAACGCTGGACCAGGCCGAAACCGCCATGCTGCGCCTGTATGGCGAGCGCGCCGAGCTGGCTGACGGCCAGGACATCCTGGAGCTAGGTTGCGGCTGGGGGTCGCTGACGCTGTGGATGGCCGAGCGCTTTCCCAACGCACGCATCACCGCGGTGTCGAACTCGGCCACCCAGCGCCAGCACATCGAGGCGCGTTGCCGGGAGCGCGGCTGGTCGCACGTGCGCGTCGTGACCTGCGATGTCAACGTGCTGGCGCTGCCTGCCGCCGCCTTCGACCGCTGCGTTTCGGTGGAAATGTTCGAGCACATGCGCAACTACCAGGACCTGATGGCACGCATTGCGCAGTGGCTGCGGCCCGGCGGCAAGCTGTTCGTGCACATCTTCGCGCACCGCGAGCGCGCCTACCCGTTCGAGACCGACGGCGCCGGCAACTGGATGGGACGGCACTTTTTCACTGGCGGCATCATGCCGTCGGCGCAGACGTTGCTGCACTTCCAGCAAGACCTGCGACTTGAGGAGCGCTGGTTTCTCGACGGCACGCATTACGCCCGCACCGCCAACCACTGGCTGGCCAACCAGGACGCGCGCCGGGAAACGGCGCGGGCGGCGTTGGCAGACGCTTACGGCCCGTCCTTGGCCCGCTTGTGGCACCAGCGCTGGCGCATGTTCTGGATGGCCTGCGCCGAACTCTTTGGCTATGACGACGGCCAGCAGTGGGGCGTGGCGCACTACCGCTACACGCGGCCTTGAGGAGAACCATCATGTTGCGAAACCTGTGTATTGGCGTCACGGCCCTGCTGGCCGGCTGCGCATCGCCGCCGCCCATGCCGCCGGTGGCTCACGTGGACCTGAACCGTTTCATGGGCGACTGGTATGTAATCGCCCACATTCCGAGTTGGCCCGAGCGCAACGCGTACGACGCCGTGGAAAGCTATCGGCTGCTGCCGGACGGCCGGGTGCAGACGGACTTCCGCTACCGCGATGGCAGCTTCGAGGCGCCCATCGACACCATGCACCCGGTGGCCACCGTGCGGCCCGGCACCGGCAATGCTGTGTGGGGCATGCAGTTCATCTGGCCCATCAAGGCCGAGTACGTCATCGCCTATCTCGACGAGTCGTACCAGATCACCATCGTTGGCCGCTCCAAGCGCGATTACGTCTGGATCATGGCCCGGGTGCCGTGCCTGGACGATGCGGTCTATGCCGATCTGCTGAGCAGGGTGACGGCGTTGGGTTACACGGAAGCGCCGCGCAAGGTGCCGCAGCGTTGCGAGCGGTGATGGCGGACGGGCAGGCGCGGCGGCCATCCCGCCTGCGCTATCCTTCGCTCCATTGCCCATGTCGTGGCGAATAGGAACGAAGACAATGAGACGCGTGGCGCTGATCTGCATGCTGTCTGCCTCGGTGGCAAGCCAGGCGCAGGAAGTCCGGACCTGGCATTTTTCCGGCGCCGACCTGATCGCCGCCATGGAAGGAAAAATGCCGTCGGAGATTCGCGATGCCTCGCTGGGCCGCCAGTTCTCGTCGGCGTATGCGCAGGCCTATGTGAGCGGGATTGCCGATCAGACGCAAGGAACGGTCTGGTGCACCCGAACGGGTGTCCTGCCGCATGAGTTGAAGGACAGGGTGCACAGCTATCTGACTGCGCTGCCAGACAGCCGCCTGAAAACGAACGCCGGACCGCTGGTTGGCGAGGCGCTGGCGCGTTCGTTTCCTTGCCGTTAAGGCCACCGTTGTTGGCGCGCACCAATGCGTTGGCGCCGCCCCGGCAGCATCCTGACCGAAGTGCAACATTGCTGTGCAAAGGCAGGCGTCCCTGGTAAAAATCCCGAAGCCGAAAAAATCAGAAAACTTATGCGGCCCGTTGTTACGGGTTTGCGCCGAGGGGATGACGATGGGCAAGCCGACTGCAAAGCGACCTTTGCGAGCCAGAGCCGCTGCATTGGGGGGCCTCGAACCGCGCCGTTCGCTGCTGCGTCCGCCAGATTGGCGCGAGATGCTCTCCGTCACGGCCGTGGGACTTGTCATGGTGCAACCGGCGGCCGCGGCGCTGAGTTGCCCATCGGTCGACACCAACCCCTCCAATTCCACCACCTGCACCATTTCGTCCAGCCAGGGCGGGGCCGGCGCGCAGGTCAGCGTGGTCAATACCGCCAGCGCCGGCACCGGCGACAACGTCGGCGGCTATGGCGGCAACTACACGGTGATCAATAACGGCGCGGTGTTGCAGCCCAGCGCCCCGCAGGGTGGCATCTTTGTTCGCCTGACGGGCGGCGAGGGATCCAGCGATACCAGCAACAATGCGACGAATGGCGGTAACGGCGGCACCATCACCGTCAACAACAACGGCGGGACGATCACGGTGCAGAACTCGCCGACGTCCAGCGCCCAGGGCAGCGGGCCTGGCATCTGGGCGGATTCCGGCGCGCAGTTCGGGATCTATGGCGTCTCGGTCGGCGGCATCGGCGCCAATGCCAACGACACCGTGATTGGCGGGGGCAACGGGGGGCGGGGAGGCGATGGCTCTGCCGTCACCATCACGAATAGCGGCAACGTCAGCGTCGTGAATCTGCCTTATGGCGGCGTGGGCCTTTACGGCGCCACGATCGGCGGGACGGGCGGGAACCAGGACAATGCGGCCACCGGCGACCAGGTCGGCGGCACCGGCGGCGGTAGCAATATCGTCAACATCGCGAATTCCGGGGTGGTTTCGGTTATCGGTTCCACGTCGCGTTACGCATGGGGCATCGGCGCGGAATCCATCAGCGGCAATGGCGGGCAATACAACGGCAATGGCTCCAGCGGCGGCTCCGTCAACTACTCGAATCCGACGATCATCACCAATACGGGCTCGGTCACCGTGAATGTCAGCGGGACGGCCCTGAGCAGCGTGCGCGGCCTGTATGTCCTGAGCCAGGGCGGCAACGGCATGACCTCCGAGGACGGCAGCGACAACGGCGGCACCGGCGGCCAGTTTGGCGCGATGAGCGTGGTGAACTCGGGCCAGGTGTCCGTGTCCAGCACCTCGACTGTGCAGCCCGCAAGCCTGTCAAAAGTGTCCGGCGGGATCGTCGTCATCGGGCTGGGCGGCAACGGAGGCATGGGACCGCAGACGATCACCAACACCAGCGGCGAGATCGGTGGATACGGCGGCGGTAATGGCGGCACCACCACGGCCGTCACGCTGAACAGCGGATCGTCGGTCACGACCTCCGGCAATTACGTGCCCGGTGTCAACGTGATCACGCAGGGCGGCAACGGCGGCGCGGGCCGGGAAGACAGCAACGGCGCGGTTGGCGGCAATGGCGGCACGGTCAATATCGTCATGAACGGCAGTGCCAGCATCAGCACCAATGGGCTGCAATCCACCGGCATCTCGGCGAGCAGCCTGGGTGGCACGGGCGGCGGTGTCGAAACCAGCAGCGGGATCATTGACTTCACGCCGGAGAATGCAGGCGCGGGCGGCGCGGGCGGCGCGGTCACGGTCACGACCAGCGGCGGCTCGATAAAGACGTTGAACGATTACTCCATTGGCATTCTCGGCCAGTCGATGGGCGGCATCGGTGGCGCCACCACGGCCAACTTCGAACTGTTCGGCAATGCGGGCGCGAATGCCGGCATCGGCGGAGCCAGCGGCTCGGTCACGATCAACAGCCAGTCGTCCATCTCGACGACCGGGCAGTCATCGCACGGGATTTCGGCGCAGGCCATCGGCGGCGGCGGCGGAACGGCGGGCGTCAGCAGCGGCATCGTCGCGTTGGGCGGCGCGGGCGGCACCGCGGTGTCCGGCGGCACGGTCAACGTCAGCCAGTCAGGTGCGCTGAGCACCAGCGGGGCGGGCTCGATCGGGATGCTGGGTCAGTCCATCGGTGGCGGCGGTGGGGACGGCGGTGCGGCAAGCGGGGTCGCCGTCATCGGCGGCCAGGGCGGCGGCGGCGGTAACGGCGGCGCGTCCACCATTGGCGTGAACGGCTACACCCTGACCACAAGCGGCGACCATGCGTACGGCATCGTGTCGCAATCGGTGGGCGGTGGTGGCGGAACGGGCGGCGCCGCGTCTTCCTATGACGCCAGCGTCGGATTTGCCATGTCGGTCGCGGTTGGAGGCACCGGCGGCAACGGCGGCATGGGTGGTACTGCCGCGGGCAATGTCTCCAACGCAAGCCTGACGACCGGATCACAGGGCACCACCAATGGCGATGCGCACGGCGTGGTCGTGCAGTCCATCGGCGGGGGCGGCGGCGCCGGCGGGGCTTCGGTCGCAAAGGCGCTGGCGATCGCCGTGCCGGACGAAGACGCGTCCTTTGGCGTGGCGGTGACGTTCTCGATGGGCGGCTCCGGGGCAAGCGGCGGCGCGGGCGGCACGGCGTCCTCGGCCATCAACAACTCAATTTTGACGACCTACGGCGCCAACTCGCAGGGCGTCCTGGTGCAATCCATCGGCGGCGGCGGTGGCCTGGGCGGCAGCGCCTCGGCGCTGTCGACGCTGGTCGGCACGGGTGACTCCGTGGGCGGCACCGTGCAATCGACGGTGGGCGGCAGCGGCGGGTCCGGCAGTTACGGCGGCAACGCCACGCTCAGTCTGGCGGGCAGCACCATCACCACGTGGGGCGACTCCGCGAATGCGCTGGTGGTGCAAAGCATCGGCGGCGGCGGGGGCGCGGGCGGCGTGGGCTCGGCCACAGGCCGCAGTCCCAATGTGGACGCCAACGTATCCATCACGGCGAACGTGGGCGGCAGCGGCGGCGCGGGCGGGCAGGGCGGCACGGCGGCGCTTGCCGTCGATCCGTCCAGCACGATCGTCACGCACGGCGACGGCGCGCGCGCGGTGCTGGTGCAGTCCATCGGTGGCGGTGGCGGCGCATCGCAGGGCGGTCAGGTGGGCCTTGCCGTCAATAGCGAAAGCGAAGACGGCTCGACCGATGTCAGAGGCACCGTGTCCGTCGGCCGCGGCGGTTCCGGCGGCGGCTACGGTGGCTCGATCAACCTGAACAGCGATGGCAACGTCACTACCCATGGGGCGGATGCGGACGGGCTGCTGGTGCAGAGCATTGGCGGCTCGGGAGGTCTGGGCGGTGCGGTGGGCGGAACCAGCGAGAACAATTCGTCGGATTCGCTGGGCGATTCCGGCACGACGTATCAGTTCAACGTGTCAGTGGGCGGCAACGGCGGCGCGGGGGGCAATGGCGGCGCGATTGGAACCACTTCCAACGCCGCGAGCATCGGCGCTTCCACGAACACGTTCGGCGACTACGCCGACGCTGCGGTGCTGCAATCCATCGGTGGCGGAGGCGGGGCGGGCGGCGCATCGACCGCGTCTTCAAGCATCTCTTCGTCCAACGTGTCGATTTCCGTGGGCGGTTCGGGCGGAAGCGGCGGGGCGGGCAACAGCATCGTGGCGTTCCTGAACGGCAACGGCACCAACAGCTTCAACACGGCCGGCTATGGCGCCATGGGCATCGTCATGCAGTCCATCGGCGGCGGCGGCGGCATGGGCGCCACCGGATCGCCGTTGGCGCACGGCTCGCTGCGCGTCGGGGCCACGGGTGGCGGTGGAGGATCGGGCGGCGGCATCACGGTGACCAGCGGCAGCTATGCCTCCATCCAGACTACCGGCGACAGCGCGCACGGACTGGTGTTGCAGTCGATCGGGGGCGGCGGCGGCATTGCGATGGCCGGCAGCACGGCATCGGCCGCCAATCCCGGCAGCCAGCAGTTCAGCCTGCACGCGGGCAGCAATGGCCTTGGCGGTGCGGGCGGTTCGATCAACGCGTCCACCGGCCTGAACCTGAACACCTATGGCGACCGGGCCATCGGCGTCATCGCGCAGTCGATCGGCGGCGGCGGCGGGATCGTGTCGTCCGGCACGGCGACCGGCGTGGGCGCGACGGTGCTGGGCGGCGGCAATGCCAACAGCGGCGCGGTAACCCTGGACCTGCAATACACCCTGAACACGCATGGCGCCGGCGCGCACGGCGTCGTGGCGCAGTCCATCGCAGATGGCGGCGGCATCCTGGGCGACACGACGAAACTCATCACCACGAACTCGGCCGGGTTCCTGCCCACCGCATTCAGTTCCGGTACCGCCGGCAACGTGTCGGTGTCCTACAACGGACGGCTTTCGACGTCGGGCGCCAATTCCTACGGCATCATCGCGCAGTCGATCGGTGGCGGCGGCGGGCTGGCCGGCGGACCGCAAGGCGGCTTTGCCGGGTCGGTGGGCGGCAGCACGGGCAATGCAGGCAGCGTGACCGTCAACCAGAGCGGGACACTGAGCGCGACGGGGCCGGACTCGACCGGCATCATGGCGCAGAGCCAGGGCGGTCAAAGCGAACAGAGCGTCACGGTCAATATCAACGGCAGCGTGGCGGGCGGCACGAACAGCGGCAAAGGCGTGTGGATACTTGGCGGGCGCAGCAACGTGGTGAACGTCAATGCGGGCGGTTCGCTCAGTGCGTTGTCCAACACGGCATTGACGTTCAACGGCGATTCCTCCACGGCGGCCGGATCCTTCCTCACCTTCAACGTCTACGGCACCGTCTCCGGCAACGTGTATTGCGGCAACACGGATTCCTATGACGCCTGCAACTACATCGTGCAGTCGGGCGGTGTGGTCGACGCGGCGGTGGCCTACCAGGCCAACGTCACCAACTCGGGGCTGGTCGTGATCGGCTCGCCGGGCCAGTTCCAGACCCTGACCGTCAGCGGCGATTTCAAGCAGTCGCAAAGCGGCGTCCTGCGCGCCGACGTGGATTTCGACCAGATGCGCGCGTCGCAGATGGTGGTGCAGGGCAACGGCGATCTGAACGGCAAGGTCGACGTGCTTGCCGCCGCGCTGCTGCCGGACCGCGAGTTGACGGTGCTGACGGTGCAAGGCGAATCCCAAGGCAGCGTGGATGCCGTGGACAGTCCGGTCTTCGATTACGCCACCCGCCAGGTCGGCCAGACCACGCGCATCCGCGTGGCGGGGGCGGACTTCAATGCGCCGTCGATGGGCCTGAAGTCCAACCAGCGGCAGGTCGCGGCTCAGCTTCAGCGCATCTGGGATGCCGGCGGCAATGCCGCGCTGGCGCCGCTGTTCGGGCAGTTGGACCAGATATCGCGCCAGGGCGCGGGCGCTTACCGGGATAGCGTGGCCAGCCTGTCTCCGGGCGTGACGGCCGCCCCGGCGGTGCAGTCGGCCGCTAACCTGGGGCAATTCACCGGCGCGATGATGTCGTGCCCCACGTTCACCGGCGTCGATGCCTTTACCGGCGAGCAGAACTGCTTCTGGGGCCAGGTCACGGGCCGCTACACCAACCAGGACGGCAGCAAGGGCACGGCGGGCTTTGACTACGACACGGTGACCTATCAGTTCGGCGGCCAGCGTGAAGTCAGCCCGGGCTGGTTCGTCGGCGGCTCGATGGCCTACGAAAACAGCAAGGTGCGCGCTTCTGACGGCGGCGTGCGAGGCAATGGCGACAGCGGCTACGTCGGCGCGGTGGTCAAGCGCGAGCAAGGCCAGTGGGTGTTCTCGGCGGCGGTGGGCGGCGGCTACGGCGGCTATCGCATGGATCGCAACATCGGCATCGCGGGATACCAGGACACGCTGACCAGCCGTCCCGATGTCTATGGCTTCAACGCCCGTCTGCGCGCCGCGCGCACGTTCGCGTTCGACAAGATGTATGTGAAGCCCTACCTGGACTTCGATGCCAGCTATACCCGCATGCCGGGATACAAGGAGTCCGGCTCGAATCCGCTGGCCCTGTCGGTCGACAGCAGCGACCAGTTCATCCTGGGGCTGTCGCCGATGATCGAATTCGGCGGCCGCGCCGAGCTGCCCAACGGCGCCATCCTGCGGCCGTTCGTGTACGCGGGTGTGTCTTTCCTGTCCAAGGACGATTGGACGTCGACCGCCCGCCTGCGCGGCGCGCCGGCCGGCACGGGATCGTTCGACACGTCGCTGCCCATCGACAACGTCGTGGGTAAGGTGGGCGCGGGCCTGCATGTGGCGCGGGCAGGGGGCGTGGATTTCCGGCTGCAGTACGACGGCCAGTTTTCGGAGCGGGTGCGCAGCAACAGCGGGACGTTGAAGGTCATGGTGCCGTTTTGACGCGCGGGGCGCCGGGCTTGTCTGCATGAAGCCAGCCATTGCGCGTCAAACTGCCCGCTTCAGATGGGGTACGCTGTCACGCTCGCAAATCCGGGAAGTCTTTGATATGTGGCGCGCGCTTTTCAAAATGTCGTTGACGGTGGGTTGGGGGCTTTGGCTGGCCGCCATGGCGTGGTTCGCATTCGGTATGGCGCGCTACATACCGTCCGCCGACGCGACGCTGACGCCCATCATGCTGATGCCCGGCCAGACGGCGCGGGCCGAGGTTTACCGCATCCGCGAAGCGCCGCTGTGGATGGAGGCGCGATTCGGTGGTCCGATGGGCCGGGACCGGCCTGAATTGGGAGATTCCGCGACGCGCATCGGTGCGCTGGACGCGAAGCCGCGCAACGTCAATCCCGGAGAGCCGGTGCGAATCCGCGTGCGCGATGGCAAGGAGCTGGACATCGTGGTGAGCGCGGCGCCGCGCAGCGGCGCCAGCGCCACGCATTTCTATCGCAAGCTCTGGCCTGAAAGCCATGCCGACGGCGCGCAGCTTGAGACCGCGCCGGGCTTTCCGATGCTGGCGAAGGGGGCGTCGGATCTGACCTTCACGGTGGAAGAGGTTGGACCAGCGCTTCAAGGCGAGCAGATCGAACTGGAGATCAGCGCGCCCATCGGGTTGAAGCGTACGGCGCCGGGGTGGGATGACGTTTCCACCTTCATTTTCTGGCCGTTCTATGCCGCGATTTTGGGCGCGTGGGCGCTGATATGGGCAGGGCTGACGTGGTGGTATCGCCGACGGAGCCGGCGGACGGCGAAGCGGGAATTTGCCTGAGTTCAAAGCAACAAGGCCCACGCGATTGCGTGGGCCTTGTTGCTTGCCGGGGCGGCTGAAATCCCGAATGCCGCCGCGCTTTAGAACCGGTACGACGCTTGCAACTGGAACGTCTGTCCCGACACGTTGCCGGTGTCGAACAGGCGGTCGTAGCTGGCGGTCAGGTCCATGGCCTTGCTGACGGGCAGCGTCAGGCCCAGGCCCGCAGAGAACATGCCGCGCGAAGGCGCCACGCCGGGCAGCGTGAAGCCGGTGCCGTCGCTCGCCGTAGCACGGAACTCGCGGTTGGTGTCGAGGGTTTCGTAGGCGTAACCGACGCGGGCCTCGACGACGGCAGGCTTGTCCGACTTCATGCTGAAGGGCAGGCCCACGACGAGTTGCGCATAGGGCTGCAGGCTGTTGAAGTCCTGGGCGCCGACATCCAGGTTCTGGCTGGTCGAACCAGTTTCGCTGAAGCGTTCGGTGTGCAGGTATTGATAGCGCAGGCCGAGACGCGGCGTGATCGAGAGCGGGCCGGCAGCCAGCGGCAGGCTGGCTTGCAGGCCGGCCGTGATCTCCTGGCCGTCCGAGTCGCCCCGGGCCTTGCCCGGGCCGGGGAAGGACCGGCGCGTCTGGAGAAAGTCGTAGGCGGCGCCGACCGTCGCGGCGATGGTGACCGCACCCAGGCGGCGGCTACCGTAGCCTGCGATGCGCAGGGTGTCGATCTTGCCGCTTGCCTCGTCTTCGGTCACATCGACGTGGCTATAGCCGCCCGCGACGCCCAGCGTCCACGCGCCAACCTGCTGATCCAGGCCGGCCAGAAAGCCGTAATGGCGATCCTTGTAGCTGGGCGCGTCGTCGTTGCCGCGCACGTTGACGCTGTTGGAGACGATCTGGGCCCAGGCTTGGCGGTCGGGGCGCGCGCAATTGGCGGGCGTCGCGGCGTCGGCGCAATCCTGGCCCAGGCGCGCGAGCAGCGTGTCGTTCACGCGCTGGCCTTCGCGGATGGCGGCCGAGGCGACCGCGCCGAAGATCGTGGCGTTGGTGGGGGCAATGACGACGGTCCCGCCGCCAGTGTCCGTGCCGCCGCCGGTGTCGGCGCCGCCGCCGGTGTCCGTACCGCCGCCGGTATCCGTGCCACCGCCAGTATCCGTGCCGCTGGCGGCCAGCGTGAGGGTGCTGCCGTCGGCCAGGTTCTGCACGCTTTGCGCCAGTTCGGCCGGCGCGTTGCTGGTCACGGACGCGAAACGGCCGGTGACGCTGGCCGCGTCGACGATGCGGAAGGACGTCGCGCTGTAGGTGCCTGGGCCGTACAGCACGTTCAGCGTGCCGGCCAGGGTGGCGGTGCCGCTCACCTTCAGTTGCGAAGCCGTGGTGGGGCTGACGTCGATGAACAGCGTACCGGTCGGGGACTGCGTGTAATTGCCCAGGATCGTCAGGGTGCCGATGGAGCCGCCCGGACGCACGACGCCGTCGTTGGTCACATTGCCGCCGATGGAGCCGTGTCCGCGCAGCGTGCCTGCGCTGCCGACGGCCACGTCGCCCAGGATGCTGGCGGTGGGATGCGCGGCATCACCGATCTCCAGCGTACCCGCGGTCACCGAGGTGCCGCCCGAGTAGGTGTTCACGCCGTTCAGGATCAGCATGCCGCTGCCGGTCTTGGCCAGCGCGCCGCTGCCGGTCAGCTTGGAATCGATGATGGCGGTGGCGTTGGCATCGACCTCGATGGCCGAGGTGGCCGCCGTCAGCCCGATGGCGTCGCCGGTGACGCGGTAGCCATCGGTGGAGAACTGCATGCCGTTCACGGCGATTGCGCCGTGGCTGGCGTCGACCGTCACGGTGCCCGCCGCGCCGCCGAACACGGGTCGCACGTCGGTCAGGTCGAGCTGGCCGTTGGCGGCGCCATCGGTCGAGGTCCAGTTCTTGCCGTTGGCCGTCCAGGTGCCGGAGCCGCCGGCAATCGTGCCGTCGGCCACGGTGTTGGCGCCGTCCCAGTAGTGGGTCTGGGCGTCAGGCGCGATGGTCACGGTCAGCGCGCCGTTCACGTCGCTCAGTTGGGCGAGCAGGCCGTTGTTGGTGGAGACGAAAGCCGTGTTGTTGGCATAGGTGCCGGACCCGGTCGGGCGCACGACCGTGTAGGACTGGCCATTGGCCAAACCCGTGCCGTCCAGGCTGATCGCCGCGCTGCTGATGGCCGCCGAGCCGTTCACGTCCAGGTAGCTATAGCTGCTGGTGTCGACGACATTGAAGGCCAGTCCGCCGCCGGTCTGCGAATAGTCGCCCGTGACGGTGATGGGGTTGTTGATCTGAAGGGTCGCGCCGGTGTTGATGACGGAACGGCCCACCGCAGCGATGTCGTTGTTCAGCAGCAGGTTTCCGCGCGAAAACACCAGGTTTGCACCCGTTACCTTGATGAGGCCTTTGTCGGCCACGCCCAGGCCGCCGCTCACGCCGGTAAGGGTGCCGAAGACGTTGCCGCTGCCGCCTGCGATGACGAGGGGGATGGCGCTGGCGGAGGTCAGGTCGCCCGCGATGAGGCCGCTGTTGGTGATCGTACTGATATAGCTGTTGCTATCGAGCTGGATCGCCGCATTCCGGCCGGTGATGGTGCCGCTATTGGCGAGCAGGCTTACGCTGCTGGCTCGGGACAGGTAGATGCCGGTATCGAACGACCCGCCCATGGCGCTGCTGGGCGCACCCACGATCAGGCCCGTGTTGGTGATGGTGCCCGCCGTGCTGGCATCCATGAAGATGCCTGCGATGTCGCCAGAGATGGTCCCGGAATTCGTGAGCGTGCCTAACCGGGCGTTGTCCTGAGCCAGGATGCCTAGCTGACCTACGATGGTCCCATCGTTTTGCAGCGTTTCGATGGCGCCATTTTCGGTGACCACACCGAACCCCGAGAGGAAACCGCCGATCTTGGCGCTTTGCAAGGCGCCGGTGTTGGTCAGGTTGGTGATCGTTCCGCCGTCGTTCCAGATGGCTGCAATCGTCCCTCCGAAGGAACTGTTGCTGCTGATCATCCCGTCATTGCTGATCGTGGCGATGCTGCCCTCATTGAAGATCCCCGCACGTGCGCCGGCGATGGAGCCGCCCGTGTTGTTGACCACGCTGGTGATGCTTCCGGACCCTGTATTCCGAATGCCGGCCACGGTGACGCCCGTTCCGGTGGACCAGATCAAGCCATTGTTTTGCACCTGATCCAGAACGCCGTCGTTCTGCAGGCCCGCCAGTGTGCCAACGATGGTGCCGGAGTTCGTCAGTAAGGAGCCAGGGGTGGTGTTGGCGGCGTGCAGACCGATGTCGGTGCCGGAAAGGCTTCCAAAACCCGTGATCGTAATGTTGCCTTTCGTCCAATCGATGCAATCAACGGCGCCTACAACGGTCGAGTTGCCCGAGTAGTTAAGCGCGACGCACCCCGCGGCATGGACCATGCCGGGAAGCAGGCTGGCGGCCACGAGGGAAACACCCGACAGAATTTGCGTCGACCGGGCAGGCGCCGCCCTCGAGCCGGCTCGCGCGGATGCCACGGGAAAAGAAGGTGTACGTTTTTTTCGGTGTTTCAGCTTCAAGGCAAGCTCCCGCCTGGGGCGATTTCGGTTGGAATGTGCGGCAACCGTTGGAGCTATGGACTATCCGCGCGGCCGGTGCCAGGGTATGAGGCTAGACAGGCGGCCTTTTGCTGGGGCGTACTATCTCACCCCGCACATTACTGGCGATGCCGCGGTCTCAAAGGCCGCAATAGTGCCGAAATTCAGGCCTTTTTCCGGTTGTCACTGCGGGCGCGCCGGCTTGGGCGCCGGTTGCGCCCGCATGTTCATGCCTGGCCGCGGTGAAACCGGGTGGCCAGCGCCTGCCCCACGTCGTGCATGACCCGCTTCCAATCGCCCGGCGCGGGCTGGCGAAACAATTGCAGCGACGGATACCAGGGGGAGTCGGACCGCTGCAACAGCCAGCGCCAGTCGGGCAGGAAAGGCAGCAGCACCCAGGCGGGCCGATTCAATGCGCCGGCCAGATGCACGGGCGAGGAGTCGACCGAGACGAGCAGATCGGCCAGGGACAGGATCGCGGCGGTGTCCTCGAAGTCGGCGATCTCGGCATCCAGCGGCACGATGTTCATGCCGGCCGGGGCCGTGGCGGCCTGGGCCGCGGCAGGGCCTTTCTGGATGGCCAGGTACGTGATGCCGGGCACGGCGAGGGGCACCATATCCGCCAAGGCAAGAGACCGGTTGGCGTCGTTCGAATGCGTGGGTCTGCCTGCCCAGGCCAGCGCCACCCATGGCCGTGGCAAGCCGGCCAGCCGCTTGCGCCATTTCTCGACGCGGGCCGCATCGGCCGACAGGTAGCCGACCTGGCCCGGCAGGTCGGCCATGCGCAGGCCGATCGCCATGGGCAGGGACATCAGTTCGCAGTGCTGGTCGAACGGCGGGGGTATCTGTCCGCGCGGGAAGGCGTCCGGGCCGACGAGGCGCCGGGCAAAGGACAGCAGGTCGGGATGGACTTCCAGCACGACGCGCGCGCCGCTGCGGGTCCGGGCCGCGTCGATCAGGCGCATGAATTGCAGCGTGTCGCCGTACCCCTGCTCGTCATGAATGAGCAGCGTCTGGCCATCGATGCGGCTGCCGTCCCAGCGCGGCCGCTGCACCTTGCGGTCCATCGCCGCGGTATGGGAAAGGCTGTAGCGCCAACGGTATTCCGTCCAGCCGCGCTCGAAATCCCCTTGCAGCAAGCGCGTTTCGGCCAGGTCGAATCGGGCGGACAGGTTGCCGGGCATGGCTGTCGCGAGCATGGCCTGAATGTCAGCGGCTTCCTGAACGCGCCCTTGAAATTTCACTGCCAGACCGAGAAGGCGCCAAAGTACGGCGGGCGCGCCGCGCGGGTCCATGTTCTCGCGCAGTAGCCGCTCGGCTTCGGCGCTCTGTCGCTCAGTCAGCAGATCGCGGACGCGGCGTGCCAAGTCATCCAAGTCTTGCGCCAGCGCAGCGCCTGGGGCGGCTGCTGCGCCCGGTGCGCCCGGTGCGCCCGGGTGTGCCCCAACTGGCGCCGCGTCCGTTGACGCCGCCAGCACTTCGGCTGTTGCAGCCTGCAAGCCGCATGCCGTCCGCAAACGCGTGCGCAGTTCAAGCGCCTGCGGGTGGCTGGGTGCGAAGGTCAGCAGCGCTTCGGTCCATTGCATCGCTGTCACGGGCCGCGACCGCGCCGCTTCGATTTCCGCCAGATTGATGTACGCGTTCGCCAGGCGCGGGTTGCATTCGATGGCGCGCTGCCCGGCGTTTGCCGCGGCGTCGTAATCGCCTAGTTCGCGCAGCACGAAGGCTAGATTGCTGTGCGCCTCGGCGTAGTCGCCGCGCAATGCGAGCGCCTGGGTGTAGCGCTGGCGCGCTTCGTCCAGGCGATTCACGCCCGTGTATGCGTTGCCGAGGTTGTTGAGGGCTTCCGGACTGTGCGGTTGAAGTTCCGCCACCCGCTCAAGGCAATCGACGCTGTCGGCGTGGCGCCCGGACTCCTGCAGGATGATGCCCAGGTTGTTCCACGCCATGACCAGCCCGGGTTCTCGTTGCGTGGCATGGCGCGCGGCGGCCTCGCCTTCAGCGAGCAGGCCTTGCTGCCGGCAGATTTCGGCCAGGTTGCCGAAGTAGACCGCGGGCGCGGCGTCTGTCTTGCAAGCGTGCCGCAGCAGGTCGAGCGCCAGCGCGGGCTGGCCGTGCGTATGCGCGATCAGGCCCAGCAGATGGGAGGCATCGGCCTGTCCGGGCGACGCGGCCAGAATGCGCCGGCAGAGGATTTCCGCCTGGGCCGCCTGCCCGGCGCTCCAGTGGGCATGGGCCTGTCGCAGGGCTTCAGGCAGGGAAAGCAGCTCGCCTGTCGTCGGCGTGGGCGGTGCGGGCTTGGGGGCCATGGTGAGACCGGCGGCCGCCGCTCAGGGCGGCCTGAAGGGGAATGTGAAGCGCAGATTCTAGTGCCTTCGCGCGGGCTTGCCATCTACGCGCCGCGGCGTATCGTGACCCGCAAGCCCGGGCCGAAGTCGCTTTCCGCATCGCGCATGGCAAAGGCAATGCGCATCCCGTGCGCGTGGGCGATGCGGCGGGCAATGGAGACGCCCAGGCCGCTGCCGGCTTCCTCGTTGCCGGCGGCGCGCAGAAACCGGTCGCCCAGCCGCGGCAACACTTCGGGCGCGACGCCCGGCCCCTGGTCGTCGACCGAGATATCCGAGGGCGAGAAGGCCAGGCGCACCCGGCCATGGCGCGGGCCGTACCGGATGGCGTTGTCCAGGATGTTCTTCAGCATGATGACCAGGGCGTCGGCATCGCCCGCCATGGGCAGCGGCAGGACGCCCGGCTCGGGCCATTCCACCGCGATGTCCACGTCCCGCCGGTTGGCGATCCAGAGGCAGTCGCTGACGGCCTGCTTGGCCACGGTGCGCCAGTCAACGGAGCCGCCGAAGTCGGTGTGACTGGCATTGTCCAATCGCGCCATCGTCAGCAACTGCGATACCAGCCGGTCCAGCCGCTCCATCCCGCGCGTCACGCTGGTTTGCGCCTCGCGCAGCGCGTCCGGGTCTCGCGTGCGCTGCATCACATCCCATTGCGCCCGCACCGCGGCCAGCGGCGTGCGCAGCTCGTGCGCGGCATCCGCGGTCAGCCGGCGCTCTTGCTCGATCAGCGTACCGACCCGCGCAAGCAAGCCGTTCATGGAAGTCACTAGCGGCGTGAGTTCGCCCGGCACGCCGGACAGCGGCAGGGGCTTGGCGTCGTCCGGGCTGCGTCGTTCCAGTTCGGACGATAGCCTGCGCACGGGGGACATCGCCTGGCGCACCGCGTAGATCAGCAGCCCGATCAGCACCGGCAGGCCCAACAGCCAGGGCAGGATCTGGCCCGCCACGTAGGCGATCACCAGGTCGTCGCGTTCTCCGATGCGCTGTCCCACGGCGACCCGCGTCGGGCCGGATGGATCGTCCAGGTAAAAGAGCCGCCAGGGTTCCCCGTTGACGATGCTTTCCGCAAACCCTTCGCGGTCTTCGTTGCGGGGAAACTGCATGGCTTCGGGATCCAGCACCAGAGGGGCCTGCGCGCCGCGCCATATGGCCACCGAAAGATCGCCAAGGCCGGCATCGCCCGCCGTGCCCGATGCGGGCAACTGGGCACGCGCAGGCTGTGTCTGGGTGGAAGGCGGGATCAGCGCCGATATCGCGATCGTCTGCTGCGCCAGGCGCACCATGTCGGTGTCGTAGAGCTCGTTGATCTCGTGGGCGGCGCGCCAGTACGTGCCTGCGATGGTGACGAGCCACGCGAATGGCGCCGCAAGCAGCACGGCAATGATCAGGCGGCGTTGCAATGTCATGAGTCGGCTTCCACCTGGCCCAGCGCGTAACCCGAACCCCGCACGGTGCGCACGATTTTCGGGTGAATCTTCTTGCGCAGATGGTGCACGAACACCTCAAGCGCATTGCTTTCGAGTTCGGCATCCCAGTCGTAAAGCTTGTCGCGGATGAAATCGCGCGTCAGCACGCGATTGGGATGCGTGAGGAACAGTTCCAGCAGCAGGGCTTCGCGCGTTGTGAGGTCCACTTTCTGGCCTTTCCAATGCACTTCGTGCAGGGCAGGGTGGTAGTCAAGATCGCCATGACGCCAGACGGGCTCGGGCTTGCCGGCGACGCGCCGCGTCACCGCGCGCAGGCGTGCCGCCAGTTCATCCAGAGTGATGGGTTTGATGAGGTAATCGTCCGCGCCGGCATCCAGGCCCGCGATGCGGCTTGAAACCGCCTCGCGCGCCGTCAGGATGACAACTGGCATGGTGCGGCCATCGCGGCGCCAGCGGTTGAGCAGAGACACGCCGTCTTCTCCCGGCAGCCCGAGATCGAGAACGACGGCGTCGTAATGCACGAAGCTGATCGCCTGATCTGCTTCCCGGCTGCTCGAGAACCAGTCGACCGCATAGCCCAGAAGCCGTAAGCCGGACTTCAGGCCATCACCAATGAGGGGGTCATCTTCGATGATGAGAATTCTCATTTGTCGTCTCTCGCCGTGCAGCGCTGAGATTAGCACCGCGCGGCGGTTAATTTCTCATTAAGGTTCCATGCCTAAGCTGCGCTCCATCGTATCGGGAAAATCAGTTCCTAAGCATGGAATACCGCATGCCCCACAACAAATGTTTCGCCCCGTCCGCCTGGACGGCGATGGCCGCGCAGCCCCGGCCCATGCCCGCAACGCTGCACGTCCACCCCCTCGAAGATCCGATGCGCGCGCGGATCGAGACCTACATTCACCAACGTTATCAACAGCGCTTCGGCGCCCGGCTGACCGAGTGGCTGCCCACGCTGGTCAGCGTGCAGCGCGACGGCGAGATCCTGGCGGCGGCGGGCTATCGCAGCGCGAGCGATCCGCTTTTTCTGGAGCGCTATCTGTCCGCGCCCATCGAGCAATACCTGCGCGATCAAGGCGCGCCTGTTGCGCGCCGTCTCATCGTTGAAGCCGGGCAGTTCGCCGCTGTGCGTCCCGGCGGCGGCAGATTGCTGGTGCCGCTCCTGGCAAGGCATCTGCACGCCGAGGGCTTTGATTGGGCGGTCAGCACGCTCACCATCGAATTGCACCATCTGTTCCGGCGGATGGGGCTGGCGCATCAGCCGATCTCGGCGGCAACTTCGGACCATCTGAACGAAGCCGAGCGCAAGGACTGGGGCAATTACTACGCGCATGCGCCGACGGTGTTCGCGGGGCGGCTCAAAGCCATTCTTGGCCGGCTTCCGGAGATGGACGTATGAACGTGTCCGATTTCTTTGCACTGTTGAAAGACCCCGCGCGTGCCCGTGCATTGGCGGTTCAGACGCCGGCCGAGGGGCCGGATTACGCCGCGCTCCTCGCCCGTGTGGACAAGCTTGCCGAAAGCCTAACGGCGCGAGGGGCGACGGTGGTGGCCTCGCTGATGGACAACGGTCTTGAGTGGATCGTGCTGGATCTGGCCTGTCTTCAAGCGGGCGTGGTGCACGTGCCCCTGCCGCTGTTCTTCACGCCGGGCCAGTGGCGCGAAACCCTGGACGCCGCAGGCGTGAACGCCGTCGTCGGACCTGCGTCATTGCAGCCTATGTTGCAGGCGTTCGGTTTTGAGACCGCCGCGCAATGGCAGGGCCACACGGCCCTCTTCCGGCGCGCTTTCGCCAAGGTGCCGTTGCCCGCTGGCACGGCGAAGATCACGTTTACGTCCGGCTCGACCGGCAGTCCGAAAGGCGTGTGCCTGGGCGCGGCCGAGATGCTGGCGGTGGCGAGCGGTCTGGCGGCCGCCACGCGGCCGTTTGGCATTCGCCGCCATTTCACCGCATTGCCCTTGCCGGTTTTGCTGGAGAACATCGCGGGCGTCTACGCGCCACTGATCGAGGGCGCGGCGATCTGCGTCAACCCGCTGAAGGACGTCGGGCTTCAGGGATCGTCGCGCTTCGACCCCGCCGTGTTTCATCAAGGCCTCGTGGCGGGCCGCGCACAAAGCGTCATCGTGTTGCCGCAGATGCTGCGCGCTTACGCGGGCTGGCTAGGGTCGGCAGAAATCCTGGGCCCCGAGACGCTGCGATTTGTCGCGGTGGGCGGCGCGGCAGTCGGAAGGGATCTGCTGGAAAGCGCTCGTACGCTGGGAATTCCCGCCTATGAAGGCTACGGTCTTTCGGAGGCCTGCTCGGTACAGACCCTGAATCTGCCCGGCGCGGATTGTCCCGGATCGGCGGGCCGCCCCTTGCCGCATGCGCGTGTGCGCGTGGCCGCCGACGGTGAAATCGAAGTGGCCGGCGCGCTTGCGCTCGGATACCTGGGGCAGCCCGCGATGCCCTCGGCATGGCTGCCGACAGGCGACCTGGGCCGCATCGACGACGCCGGATTTCTGCATATCCGGGGTCGCAAGAAGAATGTGCTGATCACCGGATACGGACGCAACGTGTCGCCCGAATGGGTCGAGCTGCGCCTGGCGAACCAGCGCGTCATCGCCCATTGCGTCGTGCTGGGCGAAGGCCAGGCGTCGCTGGGCGCCGTGATCTGGCCGCTGGGCAATCCCAGCGACAGCGCCATTCAGGCGTGTGTCGACGAGGTCAACCAGAGGCTGCCGGACTATGCCCGCATCGGGTCCTGGATGCGCGCGCGGGCCGAGTTCTCTGCCACCAGCGGCCTGGCGACGGTGAATGGGCGTCCGCGCCGGCAGGCCGTCGCCGAACTGCATGCCGATCTCTATTCCGCGGGTTACCGCTCAACCGTTGATGTAGACCCATCATGACCTTTTTCGAACAGTTGCTTGCTCAGACGCGCGAGGCCCGCGAGGCCCTGGTGGCCACGCCCATCATCCAGGATTGCCTGCGCGGCCAGGTCGCGCGGCCTGCCTATGCGGCGTTTCTGCGCGAGGCCTATCACCACGTCAGCCACACCGTGCCGCTTATGCACGCGTGCCGTGCACGCATGCCCGCCCGCCTGGCGTGGATGCAGCCCGCGCTGGATGAATACATCGAGGAGGAGACCGGCCACGATGCCTGGATCCTTAATGACCTGCGTGCGCTGGGGCACGATGCGGACGAGGTTCGCCGCGGCGGGCCAGGGCCGGCCACCGAAATCATGGTGGCCTACGCCTACGACACCATCGCGCGAAAGAATCCGGTGGGATTCTTCGGCATGGTGCACGTGCTGGAGGGCACCAGCGTCACGCTGGCCTTGAACGCCGCCGACCAGATCCAGCGCGCGCTGGCGCTGCCGCCAAGCGCCTTCAGCTATCTGCGGTCCCACGGCACGCTGGACCAGGAGCACACCGCGCACTTCGCCGATCTGGTCAACCGCCTGGACGATGATGCCGACCGGGCCGCCGTGGTCCACGCCGCCAACATGTTCTACGGGCTTTATGGGGCGATCTTCCGTTCCCTGCCGCGCTCGTCTTCGCAAGGACAAGGCGCATGAGCCCGCGCGATGCCTCCGTCGTGTTGACGGGCGCCGCGGGCGGCCTCGGAAGCGCGATTGCGCGCCGGCTCTTCGACGAAGGCGCGAGCCTGCTGCTGGTCGGGCGCAGCGAAGCGCCGTTGTTGGCGCTGGCGCAGTCGCTGAGCGCCGGCGCGCGCGATCGGGCACGCGTGGACGCGCTGGTGGTGGATGTGACCACCGACGCCGGCCGCAATGCGGTCATCGATGCAGCCGGCGCCCGCAATGCCAACGTGCTCATCAACAATGCGGCGCTAGCCGCGTTCGGGCCGGCGCAGTCCCTGCAGACCGAAGCGCTGCGCCAGCTTATGGACACGAATGTCGTCGCGCCCATGATGCTGACTGCCGGCATGCTGCCGCTGTTGCTGGCGCAGCCGCGCGCACAGGTGCTGAACATCGGATCGACGCTGGGCAGCCTGGGCGTGCCGGGGTTTTCCGCCTATGCGGCAAGCAAGGCCGCGCTTCGGATGTACTCCGAAGCCTTGCGCCGCGAACTGGCCGACTCGTCCGTCCGGGTGCAGTACTACGCGCCGCGGGCGATCGACACGCCGTTCAACTCGGCCGAGGTCCTGGCGTTCAACAAGGAGACCGATTCGGCCAGTGATAGCCCGGAAGAGATCGCGCAAGCCGTATCGCGCATGCTGCAACGCGAATCGCGCCAAGGCTTTGCGGGCGGAATCGAATCTGTCGCGGCGCGGTTGAATGGTCTTTGTCCTGAATGGTTCGATGGCGCGTTTGCAAAGCATCGTCGCGCATTGATGTCGTTGAAATTTCCTACTGGAGCCCAGTCATGAACTTGAATTCTGGCTTGCGCAATGCGGCCGCCGGCGTGCTGGCGGGCATGGCGTGTCTGTTTTCCACCCTTGCCGTGGCGGCTCCTGCCGAAATGGACCAGGGCATCCGCGAGCTTCAAAGTGGCTGGGCGGACATTCAATACAAGACCCCGCCCGATGATCGCGCCAAGCGCTTCGAGGCATTGTCCAAGCAGGCCCACGACCTGACGCAGCGTTACGTCAACAAGGCCGAACCGCATATCTGGGAGGGCATCATCCTGAGCTCGTGGGCCGGCGCCAAAGGCGGCATGGGCGCGCTTAGCCTGGCGAAACAGGCCAAGGCCGAATACGAAACCGCGATTCAGATCGACAGCAAGGCATTGGACGGGTCTGCGCTGAACAGCCTGGGCGTGCTGTATTACAAGGTGCCCGGCTGGCCGGTGGGCTTTGGCGACAACAAGCGTGCGGAGGCGTTGTTGCAGCAGGCGTTGGTCATCAACCCGGACGGCATAGACCCGAACTACTTCTATGCGGATTACCTGGTGTACCGGAACCGCAAGTCGGAGGCGGTTCCTTACCTGGAAAAGGCGTTGAAAGCGCCGCCCCGGCCCGGTCGCGAAGTGGCTGACGAGGGCCGGCGGGAGGAAGTGCGCACGCTGCTGAAGGCGGCCCGCTGAATCAATACTGATACCGCACCGTCAGCATCACGCTGCGCGGCTGGCCGTAGTAGTTTTGCCGCGAGGCGCCGCCAAGCTTTTCGTAATACTTGCGGTCAAACAGATTGTCGACGGTGAGCGTGCCTTCGACGTGGCGGTTGTATCGATAGCCGATCTGGGCCGAGACGAGCGCGTAGCTTCCCTGATCCCAACGCACGTTGCCGCTTTGCAGGTAGTTGCCGCTGTTCCAGCGTACGCCCGTGCCCACGCTGAAGCCTTCCAGCGCCGGCTGGGTGAAGCGGTAGCGGGTCCAGAGGTTGATGGCGTGACGCGGGGTGATTGTGCTGTACGACAGTCCCTGCTGGGCTTGGTTTGCCTCCAGGTATTTGGTCTGCGTGTAGGCGTAGCCGGCCACGATGTCCCAGTTCGGCAACGGCGATCCGCTGATCTCGGTCTCGAAGCCCTGGCTGCGCACCTTGCCCGCGGCCACCGAGTACATCGGGTTGTTCAGGTCGCTCATCGCCCGGTTGCGGTCCACGATCTGGAACAGGGCGGCATGCGCGTTGAGCGCGCCGTCCATGAATGCGCCTTTGACGCCCGTTTCGATCTGGCGTCCCACGCGCGGCGACAGCGTGCTGCCTTGCGCATCGATTTCGGTCTGCGGCTGGAAGATGCTGGTGTAGCTGGCGTAGGCGGAGAGCTGCGGCGTCAGTTCGTACACCAATCCGGCATACGGAGAGGGGCGCGCGTCGATGCGCGTCGTCGCCTGGCTGAAGTCGCCGAAGTACTGGTTGGCGTTGCGTGCGTCGTTCTTCCACCACGACAGGCGTGCGCCCGCGATGACCTTCAGGTGATCGGTCGCTTGAATGTTCGCGCGCGTGTACAGGCCGAATTCGCTGGTGCGGCCGTCGTTGCCGTTGACCTGTTCCATCTCGGGCTGTGGCATGTCGATGACCGGGTCATTTACGTTGGTCGGGAAGATCGTGCCGCCGCCGTAGTTGAATTGCTTGCGCGTATAGCTGTAGTCGGCGCCCACGAGCACGCTGTGCTCGCGGCCGAAAGCCTCGAACGGCAGGTTCACGTGCGCATCCGCGCCCGTGGTTTTCCAGTGGTTGCGGTACGACCAGGCGATGAGGTTGGTGTCTCCGGTGACCCGATCGACGGCGCGGTTGGGCCAGGTGGTCACGCGCGTCGGGGTGTCGGTGTCGCGATGAAAGACGCTTGCCTTCATGGAGCCGCCGCCATCCAGCCGGTGTTCCAGATCGGCAAAGACCTCGGTGGTTTCCTCTTCGATGCGGTTCCATTCGGCACTGAGATTGGTGCCGCGGCGCACGTCGAGCAGCGAGCCGTCGGCGTACGCGGGCAAGCCGAATGCCGGCGTAACGCGGGAGCGCTGATGCGTGATGCCCGCCGCCAGCGTCGTGGCGGATGTCAGGTCGGCCTCGACGATGCCGTAGAGCGTGGGCCGCTCGGAACTGACGCGGTCGACGAAGGACCCGCGGTCTTCGTAGGCGGCAATGAAGCGGCCGCGGACCTTGCCTTCGCTATCAAACGGCGTGCTCAGGTCGGCCACGGCACGGTAGTAGTCCCACGACCCGACGCTGGCCTGGGCGCCAAAGGCGAATTCCTGCATGGGGCGCTTGCGCACCAGATTCACGCTGCCGCCGGGCTCGCCGGTCCCTTGGTAGAGCCCGGAGGGGCCGCGCAGCACTTCGATGCGATCGTAGATGGCAAGGTCGAAGCCCGCCGACAGGTTGCCCGCGCCGGCCGGGGCGCGCATGCCGTCCACCTGGATCGAATCGAGCGAGTAGCCGCGAGAGATGAACCCGGAAATATTGCCGCCGCTGGATAGCGTCTCGACGGTCATGCCGGTGACGTTGCGCATCGCGTCCGAGAGGCTGTTCAGGTTCTGGTCGTCGAGCTGCTGGCGCGTGACGACGGACACCGACTGCGGAATTTCCTTGAGCGTCTGCGTGCCCTTGCCGATGGTGACGGCATTGCTGGTGTACGAGCCCGTGCCTTCGCTGGTGGCGCGCTCGGCCGCCCCGGTGACGGTGACGGGCGCCAGTTGCGTGACGCCGCCTTGCGGCACGGCCTGCAGCGCGTAGGTGCCGGCAGCGCTGGGCACGGCACGGTAGCCCGTGCCCACGAGCAGGCGGTCGAAGCCTTGCTGGACGTTCATCTCGCCAGAGATGCCCGGGCTTTGGCGGCCGGCGAGCCAGGCGGGGTCGTAGACGATCTGCACCCCGGCGGCGGCCGCGTAGCGCGCCAGCACGGCGTCGAGCGAGCCCGCGCCGATTGCGACGGTGCGCACTTGGGAGGCCGGCGCCGCGCCGGTCTGGGCCGCGGACTGTGCGCCCGCGGTGGCGCTTGCCATGGCCGTGCACCAGAGCGCCGTCCAGATCATTGCCTTGCGGGATCCTCTGCCCCGCGCTGCGCGTACACGTGCCATCACTCTTTCATCCTTTCATCGTCAAGCAAGAAGCGCCCGCATCCCCTTGATGCGGTCTTACTTCCTACTCCGCACGACAACGAAAAAGTGATCACCTCGACGCAAAATATTTTTCCCGCGCGGCCGTTCAAGCGCCGGCCGGACCGACCGATACCCAGTAGCGGGTGACGCGTTGCACCGCGATGGGCAGGCGTTCGGCCAAGGCTTGCAGCGCCGCATCGGTATCCCGCAGCGACAGCGCGCCGGACACCCGCAGGTCGGCGACCTCGGGGGCGCAGCGCAAAAACCCCGGGCGATGGCGCGCCAGCTCGGCCACCACATCGGCCAGGCGCTGGTCGCGCACGACCAGCATGCCTTGCTCCCAGAGCGCCGCGCCATCGTCCACCGGCGCCAGCGCGCCGGTCTGGGCAAGGGTGAAGCTGCCACGTTGCCCGGCGTCGATGCGCAGGGGCGTGCCATGGATCGGGCGTGCCAGCACCGCATGCTCGAACACCATGACCTCGGTGTGGTCCTCGACGACGCGTACCGAAAAGCGCGTGCCCAGCGCCTGCACCTCGCCCTGCGGGGTCTGCACCACGAAGGGCCGGTAGGTGGGCAGGGGCTCCTGGCCGGTGGTCACCAGCACCTCGCCGGCCACCAGCACCAGACGGCGCTCGCTGCTGCCGTAGCGCAGGTCGACGGCGCTGCCGCTGTTCAACACCAGCCGCGTGCCGTCGTCGAGCTGGCGTGTCAGTTGTTCGCCTGCGGCGGTGCGCAGGTCGGCGCGCCAGGCGGGCGCCTCGCGCCATGCCATCCAGCCTGCCGGGGCGAGCACGCCCAGTCCCAGCGCCGCGCGCAGCAGGGCTCGGCGACCCTGGCGTTTGCGGGTGGCGCGCAGCACGCGATGTCCGATGGGGGCGGGCAGGCCTTCGAATGCGCCCAGCACCTGTTCGGCGCGGGCCCACGCCTGCGTGTGGGCCTCGCCCTGCGCCAGCCAGCGTTCGAACGCGCGCCGCGTGTCCGCGTCGGCGGTCTCGTAGCGCAGCCGGATGACCCAGTCGGCGGCTTCCTCCAGCAATAGATCGCCCGGCGCGCTCATGCGGCGGCCGTCATGCACGCCATCAAGGCCTTGCGCAGATGGCGCCGGACCGTGATCACGGGTTTGCCAGTTTGTTGGGAGATTTCCTGCAGCGTCAGTCCGTCCAGTTGCGCCAGCAGGAACATCTCGCGCGTGGCAGCGGGCAGGCGCTGCAGCATGGCGTCGATCGCCACCAGCGTCTGCACGATCATGAGGCCCGTTTCTGGAGACGGCACCTGCGGCTCGGGCAGGTGCGCGATGGCGTCCAGATAGGCCTGCTGCACCGCGCGGCGGCGCCAATGGTCGACGAGCAGGCCCTTGGCAATATGCGTGATCAGCGCGCGCGGCTCCTCGCGCAGCACGGGCGGCCGGCGCGCGGCCATCAGCCGCACGAACGTGTCCTGCGCCAGATCGGCCGCGTCGCCGCTGTCGCCCAGCTTGCGATGCAGCCAGCCTTGCAGCCAGCCATGGTGATGGCGATAGAGCTGCTCGACCGCGGGGAGGGAAAGGGAGTCGGTAGATTGCAAGATGTCCAGCAGTCTACCGAATGCGAATAAGAAATACTATTAATTGGGTTGAGGGGACGGGCGCAGCGCGGCTTGCGCGCAACAGGCGTCTGTTGTGCGGGCCGCATTCCTGCAATCGAGATGCAGCACCTGCCGACAGACCGCACATCAGTCCATCTTCAACCCCGCGGTTTTGGCGACCGTTGCCCATTTCTGGATCTCGCCGGTAATGAACGCGGTGAAATCCTGCGGGCTGCGCAAGGTGACGGCGTTGCCGGTGGCCTTCAACGGCTTGACCACTTCCGGGTCGGTCAGTGCGGCCCGGGTGGCCTGCGCCAGCCGGTCGCGTATGGCATCCGGCAGGCCTGCAGGCGCGGACAGCCCCGTCCACGACACGGCGTCGAAATCCGGAAAGCCGGATTCGGCGACCGTCGGCAGATCCGGAAAGAGCAGGCTTCTTGAGGCGCCGGTCGAGGCCAGCACGCGCAGCTTGCCCGCGCGGACATGCGGCTCCAGGGTGTCAGCGACCATGACCAGGATGGGGACCTGCCCGCCGATGACATCGGTCACCGCCTGCGAGGCGCCCTTGTAGGGGATGTGCTGCACCTTCAGGTCGGACCGTTGTTTCAGGAGTTCGAAGGCGAGGTTGCCGGAAGATCCGGCGCCCGGGCTGGCGTAGTTGTATTTGTCCGGCGATTGGCGAAGCAGGCTAACCAGTTCCGCGAGCGTCTTGGCCGGAAACTCGGGGTTCACGGCAATGACGTTCGGACTGGAGGTAATGCTGCTGATGTGGGTGAAGTCCTTGAGCGGGTCGTACGGCATGGACGCGTACAGGGCAGCGTTGGCCGCGTGGGTGCCCACGCCGGACATCAACAAGGTATAGCCGTCCGGCTTGGCGCGTGCGACGAATGCCGAACCGATATTGCCGCTGGCGCCCGCGCGGTTTTCCACGATGACCGATTGGCCGAGCTGCGTGGACAGCGCGCGAGCCAGGATCCGCCCCGTGACGTCGGTGGTGCCGCCAGGTGGAAATGGCACGATCAGCGTGATCGGCTGGCTGGGCCAGGCGTCAGCGGCATGTACGGGGGGCGCGAACGCGGCTGGCAGGGCCAGCGCCGCAAGCATTGCAGAAAAGCGGCGACGCGACAGCCGTGCGCGGTTGCCATTGAGGTTGTGCATGTTGTCTCCTGTTCTGGTTTTGATTGGGGGCGTGCAGGCGGCGCGTCAGGGTTCGATGCGCCAGTGCTGCACGGTCCAGGGCTCGAACTGGTCCGGCGTGAAATCCATGCCGAGGCCAGGGCCGTCGGGTACGGCCGCATATCCGTTAGCCTGAATCGCCGGGCCGGCCAGCGCGATGAGCGGGTTGCCGGTCACGTCGTATTCCACGAAGGGATAGTTGGCCCACGCGCCGCCGCGCGACGGCATCTGTGTCGCTGCGATCTGCAGCGAGGCCAGAAAGTTGATGGCGGTGCCGAAGGCATGCGGCATGACGGCGATATCCCGGCTTTCCGCCAGGGCCGCGACCTTGCGATAGCCCGTGAAGCCGCCGCATACGCCTAGGTCCGGTTGCAGCACACTGACGGCGCCGGCGCGCAGGAAGGCGTCGAAGCCGGCCAGGCTGCCAATCGCTTCTCCGCCGGCAATGGCGCAGGCGGTTGCCTGGGCGGTGGCGGCGTAGCCGTCCAGGTTCTCCGGCGCGACGGGCTCTTCGATCCACAGCGGGCGCGCCGGTTCAATCAGCGAAGCGGCCAGGCGAGCCGCCGCCGTGCCGTAGCCCTGGTTCATGTCGAGCATGAAGTCAGCGTCGGGGCCGATCAGCGCGCGCACGTGCTGCGCCATGACGGCATCCGCCTGCGGAGAGACACCCGCGCGCGGCTTGACCGCCTTGAATCCCTGGCTGAGTAGCGATTCGATCTCACGGGGATAGTTGCCATAGGGATCATCGCCCTCGGCAATGAAGGGGCCGCTGGCGTAGCACGGCAGTTCACGCCTCACCGCGCCGCCCAGCATCTGCGCGATGCTCACGCCGTGTGCGCGGGCCGCGATGTCATGCAACGCCATGTCCAACGCGGAGATCGCCATCATGGCCGGCCCGCGCTTGTCATAGCCGATGCGCGGCACCAGGTCGGCGTAGATCGCGCCGTGATCGAGCGCAGACCGGCCGCACACCAGCGGGCCAAGCTGCTGCTGGATCAAGGCCGCCGCGGCCCACGGCGAGGAGAAGACTTCCCCCCATCCACGAAGCCCGTTGTCGGTGCGGATTTCCAGGGCGAGAAACTCGCGTTTGCGCATGAACGTGCGCGCGTTGCCGAGCGGCACCCGGGGTGTATAAGCCAGGTGGTAGCCGTTGATCTGAGTGACTTTCAAAATGGATGCCGAGCTGAATGGGATCGGTCCAGTTTGGAGCTCGAGTAGCATACGGTCAAATACATAGCCAATGCTGTTTCATATGAAATCCCTTATACGTCCGCGCGAGATGGAGCTGGTGGCCGCGATCTGCCGTACGGGTTCGGTGACCCAGGCCGCGGAGGCGTGCAGCCTCACGCAGCCGGGCGCCAGCGCCATGCTCAAAGAGCTGGAAGTCCGGTTGGGGGCGACGTTGTTTTCGCGGCGCCACCGACGGCTGGAGCTGACGGCGGCGGGGCAAGCCTTGCTGCCGGAGATCACGCATGCGCTAGCGGCGCTGGATGCCGTCGACAAGCTTGCGCAAAGCCTGGGGAACCGCCGGCGCGAACAACTGATCATCGGCACGGTGTCCGCCACGGGCGCCAGCGTGCTGCCTGCAGTGCTTAAACAGCTGCAGGACGCGGATCCGCTACTGTCGGTGGTGCTGCGCGTGGGAACGGCTGCCGAAGTCGTCGAGATGGCCATCGCGCAGCGCATTGACCTTGGCGTCATCCTCGGGGCGGGGGCGCATCAGCACGCCAACTTTGAAAAGATCGCGGACCTGGGCCTGGTTTGCGTCGTGCGTCCGGACCACGCGTGGGCGTCGCTGCCGGAGGTCACCGTGGATATGCTGGCGTCGGAGCGGTTCATCGGTCACAGCCGGCACCTTCCGGTCGGCGCGCTGACGGCGCAGGTGCTGGAGGAGGCTGGGCTGTCCTGCCGCCCCGCGATTGAAGTGATGCAGTTCTCCGCGGCGTGCGCGCTGACGGATGCAGGGTGCGGTCCGGCGGTGCTTGAGAGCGTGACGGGGGAATATGCCCGCCGTTTGGGTTTGGTCCCGGTTCCCCTGAATGCAGGAAGAACGCTTTCGCTCAGCCTGGTATGGCCGCAGGGAAAAGGCATGAGCGGCGGCGCGCGCTTCGTGAAGCATGCGCTGTCGCAAGCGCTGGTGGCATAAGTCTTAAACGCAATCTCAAGGAGACGTACGTGCTGGGTTCTGAACTGATCATTCGCTCGCTGCGCCGGCGGGGCGTCACCACCATCTTCAGCCTGTCCGGCAATCAGATCATGCCGCTCTACGACGCGTGCATCGACGCCGGCATTCGCATCGTCCACGTGCGGCACGAAGCGGCCGCCGTCTTCATGGCCGATGCGTGGTCGCAGATCACCGGCGAGCTCGGCGTAGCGATGGTTACGGCGGCGCCGGGCCTGACCAATGGCCTCGCGCCGCTGTACTCGGCCTCGCAGGCGGAAAGCCCGGTGCTGCTTATCTCAGGCGATTCGTCGGTGTCGGAGGACGGCTCGGGTGCGTTCCAGGAGCTGGACCAGGTCGCCATCACGCGGCCGTTGACCAAGTTGTCGGTGCGTCCGCAGTCCGCGGCAGAACTGTGCCCCGCGCTTGAAGATGCCATCACGCAGGCGCTTGCACCGCGTCGAGGCCCCGTCCACGTGGCGCTTCCGTTTGATCTGCTGACGGCCGAATCGGGCATCGCTGATCTGCCGCAGGCGCCGGCAGATCAGCCGGCTGTCGCGCTGGATGCGGCGTATGTGGATCAACTGGCTGAACTGCTAAATGCCGCACGCCGCCCGCTGGTATTGGCGGGGCCGACGAGCGCGCGATCGCACGGTCGTTCCGCCCGCGCGGCTGCGCAAGCCACGCTTGGCCTGCGCATCATTCCGATGGAAAGCCCCCGCGGGCTGAAGGATCCTTCGCTGGGCGCGTTGGCCGGCATCATGCCAAGCGCGGATCTGATCGTGTTGGCGGGAAAGTGCCTGGACTTCACGCTGGGATTCGGCGGCACGGGCGCGCTTGGCGACAACGCACGCGTCGCGGTGATCGACCCGGATCCCGCAATGCTGGAACGCGCGAGCCGTCTTCTTGGCGAGCGTCTGGTGCTGGCGTTCCAAGCTGACCCGGTTGCGGCGCTAGCCGCGATACGGGCGGCGCGAGCTTCGCCCGAACGTCTGGCGTGGCAGGAACAGGTGGATGACGCGCTGCGCAGCCGGACGATCAAGGCGCCGTCCGCGCCTGTCGAGGGAGCGCTGGGCCCGCGCGCGCTGTGCGAGACCGTGCAGGCATTCCTGGCGTCCGCGCCTCACCCGATCCTGATCTGCGACGGCGGCGAGTTCGGCCAGTGGGCGCAGGCATTCTGCCAAGCGCCGGTGCGCATCATCAACGGCATGTCCGGCGCGATCGGGGCAGGTGTCTGCTACGCGATCGCCGCGAAGATCGCTCGGCCCGAAGCCACGGTGGTCGTCATGATGGGCGACGGCACCGCTGGTTTTCACTTGATGGAGCTGGATACGGCGGTGCGCGAAGGCGCGGCGGTCATTGCAGTGATCGGCAACGACCTGCGTTGGAATGCCGAACATCTGATCCAGATGCGCACCTATGGTCCGCAGCGGCTGATCGGCTGCGAGCTTTCACCGACGGCGCGGTATCACGACGTGGCGTCTGCGCTGGGCGGCGCGGGGTTTGCGGCCCACGACGTGGATGGTCTGGCCAACGCGTTGAAGGGGGCCGCCGACAGCGGGCTGCCAGCCTGCATCAACGTATCCCTGGCGGGCGAGGCCGCCCCGGTTTTCAACGCGGCATCGATGGCGTCAACGAGCGGACATTGAACGGGAAGCTGGTCAGCGTCCGCAATAATCGCGCGCCCACGGCGGCTGGCGGACCAGCACATTTTGCCGGCCCAGGCGGGCGCTATGCCGACGCCTGCCGCGGCAGCCACCGCCAGAACACCCCCGCCGCCACCAGCCCCAACGTCCCCACGCCAAACGACGCGCCACCCAGCGACAACAACGCCGTCAGCGCCGACAACGCCACAGGCCCGCCGCTCGCACCCAGATCGGCCATGAACCGCCAGATACCCAGAAACTGCGTGCGCGCGCCGGGCGGCGCGGCATCCGCGCCCAGCGTCATCACGATGCCCGACCCGATGCCGTTGCCAAAGCCCAGCAGCAGCGACACCAGGATGAAGCTCGTCACGCCGCTGGTCAGCGGGATCGCCATCAAGCTCAAGCCCATCAGCAGCGTGCACGGCAACGCCACCCACAACCGGCCCCGCTGATCCATCACCTTGCCCGCGGGATAGAACACCGACATGTCGACCGCCGCGACCAGGCCGTAAACGAGCGACGTGGTGGTGGCGTCCAGCCCAAGATGGTCTGCCCACAGCGGTATCACGACCTGGCGCGACGCGCGCAGCGCGCTGATCAGCATCACGCCGACGCCCAGCGTGGCGTATACGCCGCGATGGTCGCGCGCGACTTCGCCGATGCGTGCGCGCGGCGCGCCGGCGGCCTTGGCGTGCGAGGGTTCGATGTCGGGCGCCTTGATGGCGATGAAGCCCGCGCCGAGCATGGCGCAGACGGCGATCCAGTACGCGCCGTCCAGCCCCATGAAGTGAATCAGCGCCGCGCCCGCGAAGGGGCCGATGAAGGTGCCGATGCGCGTTGTGCCGCCCAGCGTGGACAGCGCGCGCGCACGGTACGTCAGTGGCACGACCTCGATCATGTAGCTTTGGCGAGCCAGCTGGAACACCGATTGCGCGCAGCCCTGCATCAGCATGGCCAGCGCCAGCACCCAGAGATGCGGCACGCCGATCACCAGCAGCAGACCCGCCACGCTCAACAGCGCGGCGCCGGCCATCGCGCGCTTTTCGCCGAAGCGTTCAGTGATCAGCGCGGACGGGATGTTGGAGAGCAGCGAGCCGACGCCGATGAGCGCGGCGATGAGACCGGCGGCCGCGAACGACGCGCCTTGTTCCCGCGCGGTGAGCGCGATCACGGGAAGAATGGCGCCGTTGCTGATGCCGTATAGCAGCGACGGGCCGAACGCCGGCACGGCGATCTGCTTCAGATTGAACGATTCGGGATGCGACATGAGGGGAGGGCGTGAGCACGGCCGCTTGCCGTCCGCCTCGCGTTTGCGCGTGGGCCGGCCCGGCGGTCATCGATGCGGAATCC
The DNA here is from genome assembly GCF_002388205.1 of Achromobacter sp. UBA4530. Taxonomy (NCBI): domain Bacteria; kingdom Pseudomonadati; phylum Pseudomonadota; class Betaproteobacteria; order Burkholderiales; family Alcaligenaceae; genus Achromobacter; species Achromobacter sp. UBA4530. The sequence goes on from NZ_DGMA01000009.1 coordinate 82,133, forward strand.
CGTGAGTGTAGCGAAAGCGCTCGGCGCCCGGCTGTCAGCAGCCTGACAGCGCATTCGCGGTGGCGCCGCGATCCGGCGCAAGTGGAAGGGAGGGTCGGCGTACGCGCGATCTCCGGGTTTCTCCCTATTTGCATACGTATGCAAGGCTTTGAAAGTGCCCTCCATCGATGAACTTTCAACGCTTGCAGGACCCGAGACCATGATCCGTTATCTGAAGCGCGGCCGGACCGCCGCCGTCAAGACCGACGACGACGCCAAGGTGCGCGCCACCGTCGAAGACATCATCCGCGACATCGAAACCCGTGGCGACGACGCCGTGCGCGATTACAGCCGCAAGTTCGACAACTGGGACCCGGCGGACTTCCGCCTGTCGCGCGCCGAGATCGAGGCGGCGCGCAAGCAGTTGTCGGCGCGCGAGATCGAGGACATCGCATTTGCGCAGAGCCAGGTCCGCAACTTTGCGCAGATCCAGCGCGACTCGATGCGCGATGTGGAAGTGGAAACCTATCCCGGCGTGGTCCTGGGCCACAAGCACGTGCCGATGAACGCGGTGGGCTGCTACATCCCGGGCGGCAAATATCCGCTGCTGGCCTCGGCGCACATGAGCGTCCTGACCGCCAGGGTGGCGGGCGTCAAGCGCATCGTGTCCACGGCGCCGCCGTATCAGGGCAAGCCGCATCCGGCGATCGTGACCGCCATGGACATGGCGGGCGCGGACGAGATCCTGGTACTGGGCGGCGTGCAGGCCGTGGTGGCGATGGCGGTGGGTACGCCCAGCGTGGCGCCCGTGGACATGCTGGTCGGCCCGGGCAACATGTTCGTGGCCGAGGCCAAGCGGCAGTTGTACGGCCGGGTGGGCATCGACCTGTTTGCGGGACCGACCGAGACGCTGGTGATCGCCGACGACAGCGTGGATGGCGAGCTGTGCGCCGTCGATCTGTTGGGCCAGGCGGAACACGGCCCTACGTCTCCTGCGGTGCTGCTGACCACCAGCGAACAACTGGCGCGCGCCACGCTGGCCGAAGTCGAGCGCCAGCTTGCGATCCTGCCGACGGCCGGCATCGCGGCCAAGGCGTGGGCCGATTGCGGCGAGGTCATCGTCTGCGACAGCGACGACGAAATGCTGCAGGTGGCCGATGACCTGGCGTTCGAGCACGTGCAGGTCATGACGCGCGATCCCGATTACTTCCTGAACCGGATGACGAACTACGGCGCGCTGTTTTTGGGTCCGCGCACCAACGTCAGCTTTGGCGACAAGGTGATCGGCACGAACCACACGCTGCCGACGAACCGCAACGCGCGCTACACCGGCGGCTTGTGGGTGGGCAAGTTCCTCAAGACCTGCACCTATCAGCGCGTGCTGACGGACGAGGCCAGCGCGGCGATGGGCGAGTATTGCTCGCGCCTGTGCCACATGGAGAATTTTGCCGGCCACGGCGAGCAGGCCAACATCCGCGTGCGCCGCTATGGCAATCGCCCCGACCTGCCGTGGTATCGGCCGGTGGAGGCCCAGGCATGATTGCGCTGCCCAAAGGACCGGACTTCCGCCTGGACGGACGCCGCGCCCTGATGACGGGCGGCAGCGGCGGCATCGGACTGGCGGCGGCCGCCGCGCTGGGCCGCGCGGGCGCGCATGTGACGGTGGCGGCCCGGCGCGAGCCGGAACTGGCGCAAGTGTGCGAAGCCTTGCGGGCCGAAGGTATCGGCTGTGCGCCGCTGGTGCTGGACGTGACGGATTCCGCCGCCGTAGACCAGGCGGTCGCGCGCGCCGAGCCCTTTGACATCCTGGTCAACAACGCGGGCATGAATCGTCCCAAACCGCTGGTCGAGCAGTCCGACGAGGACATTGACGCCGTGCTGGACCTGAACGTGAAGGCGGCTTTCTATACCAGCCGGGCCGTGGCGCGCCGCCTGCTGCAGGAAGGCCGTGCAGGGTCCATCGTGAATGTGTCGTCGCAGATGGGGCACGTGGGCAGTCCGCGGCGCACGCTGTATTGCGCCAGCAAGCACGCGCTGGAAGGCATGACGCGCGCTTTGGCGTGGGAGTTGGGCGCAGCGAACATCCGCGTGAACACCGTGTGCCCGACCTTCATCGAAACACCCATGACGGCGGGCATGCTGGAGCAGCCCGGCTTTCGGGACTGGGTGTGTGCGCGCAACGCGCTGGGCCGCGTCGGCCGTCTGGACGAGGTGATGGGCGCCATCGTGTTTCTGGCCAGTGACGCATCCAGCCTGATGACCGGAAGCGCGCTGATGCTGGATGCAGGATGGACCGCGGCATGAGGACCGCGCCCCGCGCGCAGGACGTGGCGGATCTGGCGCAGGTGTCGCAGTCCGCCGTCAGCCGCACGTTCACGCCCGGCGCCAGCGTGTCCGAAGAGACGCGGCGCAAGGTGCTGGCGGCCGCGCAGAAACTGGGCTATCGGCCCAACGCGCTGGCGCGCAGCCTGATCACCCGCCGCAGCCGCATCGTCGCATTGGTGATGAGCTATCTGGAAAACCAGTTTTATCCGCTGGTGATCGAGCGGCTGTCGCAAAAGCTGCAGAAAGAGGGCTATCACGTGCTGATGTTCATCGCCGAGGTGGACGAGGCGGCCGACGGCGTGCTGGCCGAGATCCTGCAATACCAGGTCGACGGCATCGTCATGGCGTCCGCCATGCTGTCGTCCAACGTGGCGCGCAGTTGCGCAGAAGTCGGCGTGCCGGTGGTGCAGTTCAATCGGGTGTCCATCCTGGGCGGCCTGGCACGTCACGCCAGCAGCTCGGTCACGTCCGACAACTATGCGGGCGGCCAACTGGTGGCGCGACTGCTGGTGGACCGCGGCTACCGGCGCTTTGGATACTTGGCGGGGCTGGAGGATTCGTCGACCAGCATCGAACGCGAACGGGGATACCGGGACGCGCTGAGCGAACTCGGCCACGACGTCCCCTGCCGCGAAGTGGGCCACTACGACTTCGATCTGGCGCAGGCCGCGGTTCGCCGAATGTTTGCCGCCGACCCGCCGGACGCGCTGTTTGCCGGCAACGATCACATGGCGATTGCGGCGCTTGACGTGCTCCGTCAGGAGCTGGGCCTGCGCGTGCCGCAGGACGTGGCCGTCGTGGGCTTTGACGACGTGCCGCAGGCGGCCTGGGGCGCGTATCGCCTGACCACCGTGCGTCAGCAGGTGGAACCCATGGTGGACGCCACCGTCGCCCTGCTGCGCGAACAGATGCAGGCCGAACTGCGGCCGCGCGACATCGTCATTCCCTGCAGCCTGGTTGAACGCGCGACGGTCCGGGCGGGGCCCTGAAGATTCGCTATTCCCCTTTTTCCGGCACTACCCAATGAAAGCGCGCACAGACCGCGCTCATCGACTCCAGGAGACAAACGCATGCGCAGCATTTTTGTACGCACCCTGACCGCCGTCGCGGCCATCGGGTTGACCGCCGGCTTGGCCCACGCCCAAGGCGGCGCGCCCGCCTGGCCGACCAAGAACATCCGATACATCGTGCCGTTCTCGCCGGGCGGCGTGTCCGACGGCGTCGCGCGCCTGATGGCCGAGCAGTTGAGCGCTCGTCTCGGGCAGTCAGTCATCGTCGAGAACAAGCCGGGCGTGTCCGGCATTGTGGGCACGCAACAGGTGGCGCGCGCCGAGCCCGATGGCTACACCATCGTGGGCGGCACCATCACCACGCATGCCGTCAATCCGTTCTTCATCAAGTCGCTGGGCTATGACCCGGTCAAGGACTTCACGCCCGTCAGCCTGGTGGGCATGGTCAGCAACGCATTGGTGGTGCGGGCAGACAGCCCATTCAACACGGTGCAGCAGTTGATCGACGCCGCGCGGGCGGATCCGGACGGGCTGACGTACGGCACGGCCGGCGCGGGCACGTCGCAGCATCTGTCGGGGCAGCTCTTTCAATCGATTTCGGATACGCGCCTGCGCCAGATCGTCTACAAGGGAGGATCGCAGTCGATGGTGGACCTGATCGGCGGACAGATCGACATGGTGTTTGAAACGGTCGCGGCCGCGCGTCCGATGATCGATGCCAAGCGGGTGAAAGTGCTGGGCGTTACATCGGCCGCGCCGCTGGCGGATCTGCCGGGGGTCAAGCCGCTGGCCGAACTGGGCTTGCCGGGCTTTGCGATGCAATCGTGGCAAGGCATCTTTGCGCCGGCGGGCACGCCCGCGCCGGTGGTGGAACGCCTGGGACGCGAGATCGCGGCCATCGTCAACACCCCCGACGTGCGCGCCAAGCTGCTGACACTGGGCGTGGCGCCCGACGGCCGCGGCTCGGCGGAATTCTCGCAATTCCAACGCAGCGAAATCGAAAAATGGGGCAAGGTAATCAAGGACGCCGGCATCCAGGCCGACTGACCCCGCCCCGACACAGGAGACTTGCATGACCGATCCCCGCTTCCCGCTGGACGGCCGCCTGCCGGACATGCTGCGCAGTGGCAAGCCGCTGCGCGGCCTGTTCAACGGATTGCCCAGCCCGGCCATCGTCGAGATGTGTGCGTATGCCGGCTTCGATTTCATCATCCTTGACAACGAGCACGGCAGTGCCGGTTTCGGCATGACCGAGCACATGCTGCGCGCCGCACGCGCCACGGGCATCGTGCCGATCGTGCGCTGCTTCGAGCAGGACTTGCCGCGCATCCTGGACATGGGCGCAAGTGCCGTGCAGGTGCCCATGGTGGAAAGCGCCGAGCAGGCACGGCGTCTCGCCGGCATGATCCACTATCCGCCAGTGGGCCGCCGCGGCAGCGCCTTCAGCACGCGCGCGGCCGGTTACGGGGCCTTCGGCGGCGCCGGGCACACGCAGCGCAGCAATGAGGGCATCGGCTTCATCGCCATGATCGAAACGCCCGAGGCCATTGCGGCGGCGGGCGAAATCGCGGCGGTGGACGGCGTGGATGCGGTGTTCATCGGACCCAACGATCTGGCGCATGCGATGGGTCACGGCAGCGACTGGAATGCCAAACCCGTGCAACGCGCCATCGAGGCCGGACTGCGCGCGATCGCCGGGGCGGGCAAGTGTTCCGGCATCATCGCGCTGACGCCGCAGGACGAGGAGAAGTACGGGGCCATGGGCGCGCGCTATTTTGCCAACGTGTCGACCAGCATCATCACCCGCGCGCTGGCGCAGGCTGCCTCGGCCGGACGCGAGGCGAAGCCGCCCGCCTATTGACGCTATCCGCCCATCGCCCGGCAGAACGCCTGCGCATCGCCGTCGATGATGACGCCGGACGGCAGATAGCCTTCGCGTTGCTTTGTGGCGCGCAATTGCTGCGCCAGCGCCGCATCGCCGCCTACCGCGTACACGAAGACGCGCACGGATTGCGCGGCGGCGTCGCGCAGCAGTTGCGGGTTGGCGGACAGCGTCAGGGCATCCACATGCACGCCCACGGGCGCGCCGACGGTGGCGGCCAGATTGGCCAGCCACTGGCGCGTCAGCTTGGGCGCGGTGGCGCGCTGCGACACATACTTGCCGAGCGGGCTTGCGCCCAGGGAATCCGCGTGGCGCGGGTCGAAAACGATCAGGCCCAGATAGCCCTGCCGGTCGGTGCCGCGCACGCAGCGCAGCGCCTCGGGGAAGGCGGACGTGATCATCCAGTTGCCGTGCGGCAGCGCGGTCTTCATGCCGGCGACCAGCTTGGACACCGGCGCGCAGTCGCGGTAGACGACCTTCAGTTCCGCATTGAAGGTCTTGGCGGGCTGAGCGGCGGCGACGCGCAGCGCATCAGTCAGGAAAGGCGGGGACGCTCCGCCGCCGGCGCCCGTCAACTTGGCGTCGCGCCATTGGTCGCTGGACAGTTGCAGCACGGCGCGGCGTCCGACGCCGCTTACCGTCCTGCCGGTCAGCAGGTCGTGGTGCAGCACCCAGACGCCGTCCTTCAGGCGCTGCATGTCGATTTCGACGCCATCCCATGCGCCGGCATAAGCCGCGCGAATCGAGGCCAACGAATTTTCGGGCAGCGCGGGCGCGCCGCGATGCGCATGCACCTGCATGCCCAGGCACGCGGCGCTGGCGCCGGACCAGGGCAGGGCGGCGGCCAGCAGCGCGGCTATCAGACGGCTAGCTCGCATCGCCGTGGTATCCGAACCGGAAGCCGCCCAGCACCGTCGTGCGCACGGCTTCGTTGAAGGGATAGGTGTACGCCTGGCCCACGACGATCACGTGCGCCACGTTGGCCAGCACGCGGCGCCGCAGCGCCTGACCGATCGACTCGTCATCGCGCCCGCCTTCCACGCGCGACATCTGCTGGAAGAGTTCACTTTGCGTCACGCCGTTCTGCATGAACGAAAACGCCGTCCAGACGCAGGCCAGCGTCAGCACCAGCGCCAGACCCGCCGCGCGCGTGGCGGTGCGCCCCGGCTGCTGGCCGGCGGGCGTGCGCAGCCAGACGACGAGTTTGACGATCAGGTAAAGCAGCTTGCCGAAGTGGCCCACCGCACCCAGCAGCGAGAACAGCAGCGCAACCGGCGGCACGATGGCCGCGCGCGCGGCGTCTTCGCCCAACTGTTGATGCTGGCCGCCGCGCGCAAAGTCCGCGCTGCTGGCGGAAAAGCGCGGCATGGCTTCGTCCACGGCCCGGTCCAGCATGCCGTCGTACAGCCGCTTGAAGCTGGCGGCGTCGGTGTAATTGGGCGCGACGTTCATGGTGGCCGGCACCATCAAGGTCTGGCGCAGCAGCTTCTGCACGCCGGGGCGCGCCACGAAGTCTTCGTACGACAGACCGGGCGGAATCGCATCGCCCTCGACATGTACCGTGCGGCTGCGCATGGTCTTCCAGTATTGCTGCGCGACCGCTTCATTGAAGGTGGCCCGGTCGTGCGGCTGCCAGCCGGCCGGCACGGGAATGCGCTTGCGCACGTCCTGCACCACGCGGCCCTGGTAGCGGGCCGGCACGCTGTCGGGCGTCCAGCCGCGGCGCGACAGGTTGCGGCGGTAGTCGCCCCACGCGCGATCCTGTTCTCGCGCCAGGCCGATGTCCGACGGGACGGGCACGCCGGCGTATTTCTTCCAGCGTTCGGCGACGGACTGCATCACGCTGGTGTAGACCTGGTGATAGCCGCGGATGCCCGGGGACGTCATGCGGACTTCGTGGTCATCGAAGGTGAAGGTCTTCATCTGGCGCTGCAGGTCGGTGCGGATGACCTGGCGCTTCTTGGGTTCGACCTTTTCATCCAGATTGTCGATGTTGGTCAGCAGCACTTGGAACACCGCCAGGAACGCCTTGCCCTCGGGCCGCGCGTAGATGCCGTCGTCCACCAGCCCGTCCAGATGCAGGTCGCCCTGCACCAGCGAGCGTTGCAGCAGCCCGGCGTTGGTGGCAATGCGGCGGAACTCGCCGTCGCGCGAGTCGACCAGCACGTTCACCATCATCTTGATGGCGCTGAAGACCAGCAGCGCGGTCACGGCGCAGGCCACGGCAATCTTCAGGTAAGACGGCCGGCCGCCGGTGGCAAGCCGCCGGGTCAGCATGAGCTGCAGCACCACCAGCGCGGCGGCGATGCCGGACAGGGTGCGGCCGAAGAACTCCAGTTCCTCGATATCGTGCGGCGTGGCGCGGCTGCCCACCACATCGAGCAACCGGGCGTTGAAGCCGAGTTCAAAACTGAGGTAGATGACCGTCAGGACGATCAGGAACAAAATCTGGCGAATCTGGGCCTGGCGCACGATCAATCCCTCAGGTCCAGACGGGTCGAGGTGATTTCCTCTTCGGGCAGGTCCAGCTTGGCGGGTGTGCGCGATGCCGCGCCCGCGCGGGGTGTTGCGGGCGCGTCGCCCGTGGACACGCGCTGCGGGGGCGGCGGCACCACGCGGCCAGCGGATGTGTCACTGCCGGCCGTTTGTGTCTGCACCGCGGCGGGGGCATTGGGTGGCGAACGGCGGCCGCCGCTGGCCGGCTTAGGCGCCTTGCCCGATCGCGCGGCCGGCGCGGCGGGCGGCGGAAAGACGCCATGCAGCCGGATCGAATCCATGTACCCGGGCGGATACAGCGACTCGTCGGCAAACGGCTTGGCGCGCGGATTCAAGCCCGCGACGCTCTTGACGTTGCCGCGGCGCATCCGGCCATCCTGCGTGTAAACAAAGCGCTCGATTGCCGAGCCCTTGGGAAAGTCGAACGTCAGCGCGCTGCGGTCGTCCTGGACCAGCACGACGGGCCGGTCACGGCAATTGCCCACGTCCCACGACAACACGTCGGACCCCTCGATGGCCAGCACGGTATAGCGGTAATCGCAGTTGCGGCGCTGGGTCTCGATGACGACCACGGTGCGCGGGCCAATGTTTTCGGTCCGGGCGATGCGTGCGGACTCGACATTGTTCAGGGGCACCACGCGCTGGTTGCCTGATAGCTTCACCGAGAAGTTCTTGCCTTCACGGCGCAGGGTGCCCAGTCCGCCGTCCTGCAGCGGGAACTGGCCGATCTCGGTGCCGAACAGGGCGGCGGTGTCCACGCCGAACACGTAGTTGCCCCGCGAATTGGTCTTGACGGCGCAGGCGGACAGGCCCGCCAGCAACAGGAAGCTGGCCGCAAGGCGAAGGATCAACGAACGGGATACGTGCAGGCGCAATGACATCATGGGAAGGCGGAAAACCGGGCGCCACACGGGCGCCTTTTTCGTCAAAGCCCTGCAATGTATCGCAAAGTTACAGCGCAGGACCAGACTTGTTTCAATTGCGCCGGGCGCGTCGCGCCGTGCGTCGTCGCAAACCAGGCGCGGGTTTGGCGCGTCAGTTGGCGGCCTGCTTCAGTTCCATCGACAGTTTCACCAGTTCGTGCACGCCATTGCGAATGGCGGACACGGTGCGGGCCACGGTGGCGCGCAGCAGAGCGATGTCGGGCAGCGTGTCGGGCGCGGCCACGAAGCTTTCCACCGAGGCCGAGACGCGCGCCGGGCGATCGGCGTCCTCTTGCGGCAGCGTCAGCTTGATGGCCTTGCAGCGGTTGTTCACGACGTTGATGACTTCAAGGAATTGGCCGCGCGTCAGGTTCAGTTCATCTGCCTGCACGAAGGCGGGGTAGACGAGGCGCAGGAATTCCGGGTCCGAATCGCTCAGGCTGAAATACATGATGCCCATGTCGGGATGCTTGAAGACCACATCGCCTTGCTCGTCAAAGCTGGCGACGAGGCCCAGTTCTTCTTGCACCACGGTCTGGTACAGGGTGGACAGCGGGGTGGGGGTGGACATGATTCAACGCTCCGTTGGTGGTAAGTGGGAAAAAAGACGAGCCCATGACCCTTGCTACGCGCCGTCTTGAAAAAGGTTCGAAAAATTTAGCGACGAAGGATAAACCGAACCCGGCAAATCAATTGGCCGAAAAAAGGGCGAAAAAAAAATCGAACCTTTTGCGCCGCTGCGCGTAGCGATCAGTACCGGCATCCATACCGGCATCCATACCGGCATCCGCCTCACGCAAAAAAGGAAACACCATGCAGGACAAAGCACAAGACGTATTGATGCAGGCAAAAACCCACGCCGCCCGGTGGGCAGCCATTGCGGTTCAGCGCGTCAACCGGGGCGACGCGGCGGGCGCGTTGCTGTTTCTTCTGGGCACCACGCTCTTCGCGGTGGTCTCCGTGCGCATGATGGGATCGGGCGTCAGTCTGAGCTTCTACGACCTCCTGCGCTTGCAGAACGGCGGCAGCGTGCAGGGCGCGATGGCAGGGCAGGGGGCCGGCGCGGGATTCTATGCCGTGTTGTGGCTGCTGGCCGTTGTGGGGCCGCTGCTGCCTTCGCTGCTGGACCAGCGCGCGGCGCGCCTGGGCTACTTTGCGCCGCTGGCGTTGTGGATCATCGCGTTGGCAGGCGTGGTCTCGCAGGTGCAGGAGTTCATGAATGCGACGCGCCAATTGTCGGGTTTCATGGGCAGTTCGCGCGCCGGCCGCAGCCTGGCGGGCGACATGGCGTCCAACCTGTGGAGCGGCCTGTCGTTCGGGTTCGGCTTCTATCTGTCTGTCGCCATCGCGCTGGCCTTCACTGTCCGCGGGGTCGCCGCGCTGCGCCGCCGCGCTTGATTTTCCGCCCCTGCGCAGCTAAGGTGCCGCAGCCCCAAGAACCTGAATCATGAACACGCTCGAATCCAAGCGCTACGTCATCGACAACGTCGACGCGCTGTTGCGCATCATGCACGCCGACCCGCGCTACGCGCTGGCGTTCCGGAACAAAGCCGAGCAGCACATCACGCTGAAACTGCGCAGAAAGTTCTTCAACGCGCCGCCCGAAGGCGTGGTGGACGCGTTCAATAACGCGCTCATGAAGTTTCTGCAGACGCGCAGTTTCAAGGACGAGGTCCTGCTGCACGGCCAGCCCGAGGGCGGATGGACGGCGCATGAACTGGCCGTCAGCAAGCTGGGCGGCTACCTGTACCGCGGATCGCTGCACGAGCTGATCCAGTATCACCGCCGCACGCGGCACGAGGTGCAGTGGGCGGGTCCCGACGACGGCGGGGATCGGGACGACACGGCGTTTGACGACGCCCGGGATGTGGCGGATGACTCGCTCTTTGCCGACCCCGCGCAGGCGTACGAACACCTGTCGGTCGTCAGGCGCATGCGCGAGTGCCTCAACAAACTCAGCGACACGCTGAAAACCACCATGTTCCTGTACCTGGACGACATGCCGATGGAACAGATCGCCCGGCAGCAGGACCTGCACGTGCCCACCGTGAAGAGCCGCCTGCACGCCGCGCGCAAGCTGGTGACGGAATGCACCCGCAAGGGGATGGACTGATGATGGCTGAAGACCGAGTGCTGTCGTATTTGTCCGGCGCGCGGGACGCCGATGCCCGCCGGGCCTTCGAAGCCGATCTCGCGAGGGATCCCGCATTGCGGGAGGAACTGGAGGCGTGGCGCAATCTTGCCGAGGCACGCCAGCTTGCGCATAACGAGATCGGGCAGGGCGAGCGCGATGCGGCTTTCTTGCGTGCGCTGGCGCAGGGCGTGGAGGCGGCGCCTGCGCCCGCGTCTGCCGAATCTGCGTCCGCATCTGCGCCTGCTTCTGCCGAATCTGCGCGTGCGTCGGCGTCTGAGCCCGCGTCTGCGCGCGCGCCGGTGTCTTCGCACGCGCCGGTGTCGCGCGTGCGGCGCTTGTGGCAATGGCTGTGGCCTACGCCCGCCAGCCCGTTGATGCCGCTGGGCTGGGCGCTCGCGATCATGCTGTCCGTCGTGGTGATCCAGCAGGCGCCGGTGCAAGGTCCCGCGGTTGTTCTGTCCGACGACGTCCTGACGCGCGGCGGTGCATCTTGTCCGCGGTTGGTGGTCGATCTTCCCGACGCCCTGACGGCGCGGCAGTTGCGCAATACCTTGTCCCAGTACGCGGTGTCCATCGTCGACGGGCCTGATGCGGACGGGCGATACGTCCTGGCCGCTGCGCGTGAGTCGTCGCTGCGCGATGCCGCGACGGCGCTGGGCGCGCTGTCAGTCACGGCGGCGCCAGCGGGCGCGTGCCCCAAACCGTGAGGCCCGGCGCAAGCCCGAGATAACGTCCAGTCCCTCCCGAACAAAAGTCAGACCGCGAATGTTTCTATGAAGCCCACCAAAGAACCTGCCCTTTCCAGCATGCCGGACGCGCGGCCGCAACCCCTGATGCGGCGGCGCCTGCTGGCCGCGCTGGTCGGCGCGGGGCTCTGCGGCGGGCACGCTGGCGCCGTGCTCGCGGCGGGTGCGAATGCGCGGGGGCTGAACAACCGGAACATGATGGACGAGGAGCCGGCCCGCTCGGGCGCGCCGGCACCCCAGCCGACCACGCCTGCGCCAGCGCCGGACGACGGGCCTTCCGCAGCTGCGAAGGATTCCAAGGCAGCATCGGATGCCAAGGCGCAAGCTGACCTTCAAGCCGACCTCCAAGCCACGCCCGCCAAGCGCCGCTACGCGCTGGTGATCGGCAACGCGCGCTACGCCATTCCCGCAAACGCGCTGGTCAACCCGGTCAACGACGCCCGTCTCATCGCCGACTCGCTGCGCCAGCGCCAGGTCGATGTGACCCTGCTCACGGACCTGACCACGGCGCAGATGGAAGCCGCCGTCGACGATTTCGCCCTTCGCGCCGCCGGCGGGGACCTGGCGCTGATGTACTTCGCCGGACATGCTGTTGCGGTGGACGACGTGAACTATCTGTTCGGTGTGGACCTGCCTTTGCCGCTGGGTGAAGTGCGCATCCGCACGGCCCAGCAAAGCTCGTTGAGCCTCAAGCGCGTGTCGCAAGCGCTGCGGCGTGCCAATGTCCGCGCGCGCCTGATGGTGCTGGACGCCTGCCGCACCAACCTGACGCGGGGCACCCCCGCCGCGGGACTGGTGCATGCCGTTCCCGCAGGCGGTGAACTTATCGCCTTCTCCACACAGCCCGGCGCCACGGCCGAAGACGGCTTTGGCAACGACGGCCCCCGCCACAGCCCCTACGCGTACTACTTCGCGCAAGGACTGCGCACGCTGCCCGGTTCCGCGCCGGTGGAGACCTTCTTCAAGCAATTGACCGCCGACGTGCAGGTGGCCACCGCCTACCGGCAGATTCCGCACTACGCCAGCAGCCTGGTCGGCACCGTCACGTTCACCACGCTGGCGGACGGACAGACGCCCGCGACGCCGGGGGCATCCGGCGGTCAGACGGCGCAGGGCCGAGGCCCGTCCCCCACGCTGGGCCGCGATCTGATCAAGGCCCGCATGAGCGCCTGGGAATACGAAATCGAACGCGGCGCGCAGTATGTGGACGAGCCCCGGCTGGCGTCGTTGCAGGCGCGCGCCAAGGCGGGCGACGTGGTCGCCATGACCACCTTGGGGCTAATCGCCGAGAACGGCGAGCACGTGCAACAGAACTACTCCGTCGCCGCCCGCTGGTATCAACGCGCCGCGGATCAAGGCTTCGCGCCCGCGCAGACCTATCTGGGCGAGCTGACCGGCATGGGCCGGGGCGTGCCCAAGAACTATGCCGTGGCCGAACGCCTGTTTCGCGATGCCGCCGAGGCAGGGCACCGGCGCGCGGCGATGGACCTGCTGGATGTGCGCGCGAGCATGGGCGAACCGATCGACCCGCGCGAGTGGGCCAAGGTGCTGCAGGACGCCGCCCTTAATCCGGTCGGTTTTCCGATGCCCGGCATGGCGCCCATTCAGGGCCTGCCGGACAACCCGTGGCTGCGCGCGCTGGGCGTGCGCCCGCCCGGCCAGCCCTGAACCCCGTGGCGGCGCGCGTATGACGTCGCAGACGCGTCAGGCAGGGCGGTGATACACCGCCTCGACGTTGTAGCCGTCGGGATCCAGGATGAAGGCGCCGTAGTAGTTCGGATGGTATTTCGGGCGTAACCCCGGCGGGCCGTTGTCGCGCCCGCCGGCCGCCAGCGCCGCGCGATGAAAGGCGTCGACCTCGTCACGGCTGCGCGCGCGGAACGCCACATGCACGCGCGGCGTGCTGGGCGTGCCCTCATGAATCCAGAACTCGCCGCCCGGGTCGCCCGCGTCGTCGGCCTCGCCAACGCCAAATCCCATGCCCGTCGGCAGCGCCTTGCGCGGCACATACCCCACCGCCGCGAGCGCGCTCAGATAGAAAGCCCGGCTGCGCGCGAAGTCGCTGACGTGAATCTCGATGTGGTCCAACATACGCTGCTCCTCGAAAAGGCGGCCGCGTGGGCCGGAGAGGTCAGCATAGGTGAGGGGGCGGTGCGGGATGGCTTCGATTTGCAACGTGGGGATACGCGCTCTGGCATAGCGAATCCACGCTGGCGCCTGGTGAACGCGCAGGCGGCTTGCAGCGATCCTGCGCGCGGTGTCACCGCCTACCGATCAGAAACTCTCCCAATCATCATTCGACGGCGCGGGCTTGTTGTCGCCCGGAACGCGCAGCGGCGCTTTCGCTTGCGGCGCGGGCTTGGCGGCGGCGCGGCGAGTCTCTGCCGGCTTGCCAGCGGCGGCACGTGAAGACGCCGGCTTGGCCAGGGCGCGCTGCGGCTTTGCAGGCTGGCCAACTACAGACTGCACCTCCCGCACCTGAGCAACCTGCGGCTGCGCTACAAAACGCGGCGCATCATCCTCGGCAAGACGGAACACACTGACCAGCTTCACCAGCGTCGCAGCCTGCGAATTCAAGCTATGCGCAGCGGCGGCCGATTCTTCCACCAGCGCGGCGTTCTGCTGCGTCGTCTGGTCGAGCTGGTTGATGGCATCGCCCACTTGCGAGATGCCTTGTCCCTGCTCGTGCGCAGCGGCGCCGATTTCTGCGATCAGGTCGGCAACGCGGCGCACCTGCGTCACGATGTCGTTCATGGTGCTGCCGGCTTCGCCGACCAGGTTCGAACCGGCTTCGACATTGCCGACGCTGTCGCTGATCAGTTGCTTGATTTCCTTGGCGGCGCTGGCGCTGCGTTGGGCCAGTGCGCGCACTTCGCTCGCCACGACCGCAAAGCCGCGTCCCTGTTCGCCGGCGCGGGCCGCTTCGACGGCGGCGTTCAGGGCGAGGATGTTGGTCTGGAACGCGATGGAGTCGATGACGGCAATGATGTCGACGATCTTGCGCGAGCTGGCGGAGATGGCGTCCATGGTGCTGACAACGTTGCCGACCACTTCGCCGCCGCGGGCGGCGGCTTCGCTGGCCGAGCCGGCCAGGCTGCCGGCCATTTGCACGGATTCCAGGTTCTGCTTCACCGCGGCATTCATCTCTTCCATCGAGGCCGCGGTCTCTTCGACGTTGGCGGCCTGTTCCTCGGTGCGCTGGCTGAGGTCGGCGTTGCCGGACGAGATCTGCGTGGCGCCCGTGGCGATGGATTCGCTGGACTGGCGCACCTGGCTCACCAGTTGCGCCAGGTTGGCGCGCATGGCGTCCATGTTGGCCAGCACGCTGGTCTGGTCGCCTTCGCGGCGTTGCACGCGCACGGCCAGGTTGCCCTTGGCGACTTCCTGGGCGATCTGCGCGGCGTAGGCGGGCTCGCCGCCCAGACGGCGCATGACGGAGCGCACCAGACCCAGACCCAGGATGCTGCCGATCAACGCGCACAGCACGATCAGCGCGGTCAGCGTCCAGAACGTGCGTTCGACTGCGGCGGCGGCGTCTTCGGTGTCGAGGCGGGCCAGTTCTTCCTGGCGCTTGGCGGCTTCCATCAGGATGTTGCGCGCGGCGACGTGCAGCGCGGCCGAGTCCTTGTGCAGGACGGTCATCGCGGTCGGATCGTTGCGGTCGCCAAGGCCCTTCACGTCGTTGACGGCCGCCTTGTAGCGGGTCCAGGTGTCGGCCAGCTTGCCGCCGAGGTCGCGCAGGGCGGGGTCCTGCTCCTGCTGCAGACGGTCACGCGCTTGCAACACGGATTTTTCGGATTCTTCGTTCAGGCGAAGTTCGTTCTGGCGTCCTTGCGGATCGGTGTTCCAGATGTAGACGTACATGCGCCGGAAGTGCGTGGCGCCTTGGCGGGCGGCGTCGACGACGACGCGCAGCGGCATGACGGTTTCCGTGTACATGGCGCGCTGCTTCTGGCTGATGCTCCAGAGCTGCTGCATGGCGATGGCGCCAACGGCCACCAGCATCACGATGAAGAACAGCACCAGTGCGGTGAGGCTGCTCCGAAGAGAGAGATTTCTGAGTTTGGACATGATGGGCACGCGACGGGGGCGCGGAATGCGCCCTCTACCCGGGCACTACAGCACATCATGTTGCGGCGCAATACGGGGAATTGCAGGGGAAAAACGCGAGTTGAGCGCTGTCTGCGGGTTGCTGTTCCGATATGCGGGAATTGAGCGCATCGCGATGCTCCTGCCGGTTCCACTATCTGAGATTTCTACGGGAGCCGGACGGTTTTGGTCTGTTCCAGCGCCTTGCCTGCGCCGTGCCGGACAACCCAGAATGGACACGTGTTCACCCGTTCAAGCATCGACCGACCTTGGAGTCCTCATGTACATCAGCGAGCAACTGCTCAACCCGGACGAACGCCGGCTGCGCCTGTCAACGCAACTGGGGGTGCAAAGCGTCGTTCTCGATAACCGCGGCACGGAGCTGGTCTCGGCGGAAAATGGCGTCGGCGCTTGGGATGCTGTGAAGCTGGGCGAGTATCGGAAATGGGTCGAAGGATTCGGACTGAAGCTGGATGTCTTTGCGTTGGATGTCGGCTCCATTCTTCTTGATTCCCTGGTCGACCTGGACAGCGCGCGGCGTCAACGGAATACGTTGGCCGACAACATCCAGAAGGCCGCAGATGCGGGCATCAGCTGCCTCAAGTACAACGTGCAAATGGTAGGCATAACGCGCACCGGGTTGAAGCCCGGGCGCGGCGGCGCAATGAATTCAGGCTTCACGTACGCGGAATACTCGTCTGAAGACGATTGCAAGCACTCGTACTGGGGGGTGGGCTATCCAGGACACCAGGAAGAGGGCGGATCTGCGTCGGTGATGTTGTGCGGCCAAAAGATGGCGCGTGACGTTCCTCCTGTGACCGAGCAAGCGGGTTGGGATGCCATCGAGTTCCTTGTCGAAGGATTGGTGCAAGCTGCCGACAAGGCCGGTGTCAGGCTGGCATGCCATCCGCACGATCCGGCATATCCGATTGGCGGGCTCAACGGAATCGAGCATGTAGTGGGTTCGGTTGACGGGCTGCGGCGGTTTCTGGCGTTGTCTTCAAGCCGGAACCACGGGCTCAACTTCTGCCAGGGGACGGTCGCAGAGATGTTTGCGCGGCCGGCTGAGCACATGATCTCCGTCATTGAGGAGTTCGCGGCGACCGGGCGGATCTTCATGGTGCATTTCAGGAACATCCGCGGCGGTTATCTCGATTTTCAGGAAGTATTTCCGGACGAGGGCGACGTGGATATGCTCGAGGCCATCAGGGCGTATCAGCGGGGCGGGTATTCGGGACCGCTATGCCCGGACCATGTGCCGGTTTCCGAGATCGACGAAGGGCGCGAGCGCTTCATGGCGTTCGCGCTTGGCTATACGCGTGGGCTATTGCAGGCGGCCGGCGTGTGGTCGGCGCCGGGGCGTTGAACGGCGATGACGGACACGATCAAGCTGCGTAGCCAGCGGTGGCTGGCGAACGACGATTTCCGGACCGCGAATCACCGCAGCCGGTTCATGCAGATGGGCTTCGAGCGAAAAGATTGGGAAGGCAAGCCTGTCGTGGCCATCATCAACAGTTGGTCGGAGTTCAATCCCTGCCATTCGCATTTCCGCCAGCGGGTCGAGGACGTCAGGCGCGGGATCTTGCAGGAAGGAGGTTTTGCGCTGGAGATGCCCTCGATGTCGCTGAACGACGCGCTCGTCAAGCCGTCGGCGCTGCTCTATCGCAACATGATGGCGATGGAGATCGAGGAAATGATCCGCTGCTATCCGATTGACGCCGTGGTGCTGATGGGCGGGTGCGACAAGACCACGCCAGCGATGCTGCTTGGCGCGATCAGCGCAGGCGTTCCCGCGATCTTCCTGCCGGCCGGACCGATGCAACGCGGCCATTTCGGCGGCAGGACACTGGGATCGGGGTCTGATGCCTTCAAGTTCTGGGACGAACACCGCGCCGGCCGAATTTCCGATGCGCAGTGGGAAGGAATAATTGGCGGCATTGCGCGTGGCCCCGGGACGTGCATGACGATGGGCACTGCAAGCACCATGACCGCAATCGTCGAAGCGTTGGGGATGTCGTTGCCAGGCGCCTCCAGCATCCCGGCGGTGGACGCGGCGCACCAACGCCTGGCGGCGCAGACGGGACGACGCATCGTGGGAATGGTGCTTGAGAACCTGCGTCCGGCCAGGATCCTCACCCGCTGCGCATTTTTGAACGCCATCACGGTCGCGATGGCGATGGGATGTTCGACCAACGCCATCATCCACATCATCGCCCTCGCGCGTCGCGCGGGACACGCGGACGTGGGCCTGGAAGACTTCGATCGAGCAAGCCGTCGCGTGCCCGTGATCGCCAACATTCGGCCCAATGGTGATAGTGGGTATCTGATGGAGGACTTCTTTTTGGCGGGCGGCTTGCCTGCGTTGATGTCGCGTCTGGGGGCGCTGCTGCATCTGGACGAAATCTGCGTGACCGGGGAAAGCCTTCGTGTCCACGTGTCGCCGGCGCAGGTGTTGAACGAGGATGTCATTCGTCCGCTGGCGCGACCGGTATATGGGGAGGGGGCGTTGGCGGTGCTTCGGGGCAATCTTGCGCCCGATGGATGTGTCATCAAGCCCAGTGCGATGAGTCCGAAGTTCATGAATCACCGAGGTCCCGCGCTGGTGTTTGACGACTATCCAAGCCTGAAGCGCATGCTGGACGATCCGGATGCGGAGGTGACGGAGGACCACGTGATCCTGCTGCGCAATGCTGGTCCCAAGGGCGGCCCCGGCATGCCGGAGTGGGGAATGATCCCCCTGCCTTTGAAACTGATCAGGCAGGGCGTGCGCGACATGCTGCGCGTCAGCGACGCACGCATGAGCGGAACCAGTTATGGCGCTTGCGTCCTGCACGTCGCACCCGAGGCTTGGGTCGGCGGCCCGTTGGCCTTGGTGCAAACTGGCGACCTCATCGTGGTTGACGTGCCGGCGCGACGCATACGGCTGGATGTCGAGGACGCCGAGCTGGACCGCAGGCGGGCTGCGTGGGTTGCGCCACCCGCTCGCTTCGGCAGAGGCTATGGCCGGATGTTTGCCGAGCACATCTTGCAGGCTGACCAAGGCTGCGACATGGACTTTCTATTGACGCAGACTGGGGCGTCCGCAGGCGAACCAGACATTTTCTGAATTCCGTTTCATCAGTTCCAAAGTCTGAGACGAAACGGCCCGTCGGCGAAGGCGGGTTATGGCGGGGCTGCCGTCACGTGCTTTTCCTCTCGATGATCTCGAACCCGAGATCCACGCTTTTCGCGTCGATTGTGGCGTTGCCCAGGCGAGCCAGCAACATCCTTCCGGCCTGTTCGCCCATCTCGGCGCGCCGGATGCGAACGGTGGACAGGGAAGGAAACGCTGCACGGGAGATGGGCAGGTCGCCAAAGCCCATGATGGCCAGGCGGCCTGGAACGCTCATCGCCTTTTGCGCGCACGCGAACAACACGCCTGCCGCCAGCAGGTCGTTATTGCAGAACACCGCCGAGATGTCGGAGCGGCGTGCCAACATGCGGTCCAGGCAAGGCCCGGCCGCGTCGATCTGAACCGGCGGGGGGACAAACTCGGCTTCGACATCGGACAGGCCGGCAGCCCGTGCTTCTGCCTGAAAGCCTCGAAGCCGTTGCCGAGCGCGCGTTTCGTCGGCGCCAAGAAAGGCTAGCGTCCGATGGCCTCGGGAGATGAGGTGACGTGCTGCAGCGCGGCCTGCCTCCACATTCGAGAAACCGACTGCCATGTCGATGAGGGTGGATGGACCGGCGCCGGGCAGTCCCCAGGTTTGCACGACCGGAATCCTTGCGCGCTGCAATTTCAGTCGTAAGGCCTTGGGTTGAGAAAGGCCGGTCAGCACCAGACCGTCCACGCGGCGGCCCAGAAAGGTGTCCACCAGTGCCGCCTCAACGTCCTTGCTGTAGCCGCTTTGGCCCAACAACAACTGATACCCATCCTTGGATAGCGTCTGCGCCAAGGCGTCCACCGTCTCGGCGAAAACCAGGTTGGAAATCGTCGGCACGATGGCGGCGATGATGCGGGACCGATTGGATGCCAGACCGCCAGCCATCAGGTTGGGCACATAGCCCAAATGGTCGATGGCGCTGCGCACGGTGGCCAGCGTGTCGGGCGACACCTTGTCGGGTGTGTTCAACGCCCGCGAAACCGTGACCAGGGAGACGCCCGCCTGCCGGGCGACGTCGCTCATTCGTGCATTTCCGGGCGCCTGCGGGACTTGATGGGACTTTGAAACGGTGGACATGATTCAACGGCGGAAAGAGAAACGCGCGGAAATTCCAAAGTGTGGGACGCACGAGCAAATGGAAATGGGGGGTGGATTGCCAATTCCCGGAAGGCGTTCAAAATGAAAGCGCTTCCATGATTCTATACAGAACAAATCCATAAATGGCGGCTACGACCGCATAGGAGACAACCAAATGAGCCGTAGATCCCTGCTTGTTGCCTTGGGCTTGGTGGCCAGCCTGGCCGCCCTGCCTGCCGTGGTCCAGGCGCAATCCGACTATCCGTCGCGTCCCGTCAAGATCGTTGTTCCGTTTCCCGCTGGCGGCACCAGCGACCTGATGGGCCGCCTGATCGCCGATGTGCTGGGACGCGAACTGAAGCAGCCGTTCGTGGTCGAGAACAAGGGAGGCGCTGGTGGCGCGATCGGCACTGAGCAGGTGGCGAGGGCGCAGCCCGACGGCTATACGTTGCTGCTATCGGGAATTGGCAGCAACGCCATTATCCACGGCTTCATGCCCAAGCCGCCGTACGACTCGAACACTGATTTTGTCCACATCTCGCAGTTGGCCGCCGGGCCGAACGTGCTGGTCGTCAACCCCACTTTTCCCGCGAAGACCCTGCAGGAGTTTGTCGCCTGGGTCAAGGCGAACCCCGGAAAGTTCGACTATGGCCAGGTCAACGCCTCGTCGGGCCACGTGACCACCGAATACATGAAGCAGGTGGCGGGACTGGACATGGTGGGCATCCCCTACAAGGGTGGCGCTCCCGCGTTGAACGATGTCCTGGCGGGCCAGATCCCCGGGATGTTCACCAACCAGGATGCGGTGCTGCCGCACGTTCAAGCGGGCAAGTTGCGAGCCTTGGCGGTGACCAGCCTTGAACGCAATCCGCTCTATCCGGACGTGCCTACCGTCGCCGAGTCCGGATATCCAGGGTTCAGCGCGGTGTCATGGACGGGACTGTCCGCGCCCAAGGGAACGCCCGCTGCCGTCGTCGCAAAGCTCGAGGCCGCGATGGTCAAGGGCTTCTCGGACCCCGCCGCACGTGCCAAGTTGGAAGCAAGCGGTTTCGTGGTGGTCGCGTCGCGGTCCGCCGATTACACCCGCTTCGTCAAGGATGAAATTGCTCGTTGGGAACAGGTGGTTCAGAAAGCTGGCATCAAGCTCAACTGAATAGCCTTTTTTGTTGATATCTATCCGGAATTGTTCAAATGAAAGCTGTCCAATCAAACATTGTTTCTTACGCCAAGACCGACGCAAACGCGCGTACTGCGGCTGAAAGCGGCGATCGCATCGAATGGGTAAAGGTGTCGCTGGTGTTCTTGCCGCTTGCCACGCCAGTGAGCGATGCCAAGGTGTTGACCGGCAGGCAGAAGCCGTTGACCGAGATCGCCTTCATCTTTGCCGAGATCCGGACCCGCGACGGACATGAAGGCATCGGCTTTGGGTACTCCAAGCGCGCTGGCGGTCCGGGCATGTACGCACACGCCAAGGAAATCGCTCCGAATCTGCTGGGCGAAGACCCCAGCGACATCTCCAAGCTATTCACCAAGCTGCTTTGGGCCGGCGCTTCGATGGGCCGCAGCGGTCTGACGACACAGGCGATCGCGCCCTTCGACATTGCCCTGTGGGACCTGAAAGCCAAGCGCGCAGGGCTGCCGCTTGCGAAGCTGCTGGGCGCGCACCGCGACTCCGTGCAGTGCTACAACACGTCGGGCGGATATCTGCACACGCCGCTGGATCAGGTGCTGAAGAACGTCCAGATATCCCGTGAGAGCGGCATCGGCGGCATCAAGCTCAAGGTCGGTCAGCCCGACCTGGCGATCGATGTCCAGCGCGTGGGCGAGGTGCGCAAGCTGTTGGGCGGCGACTTCCCCCTGATGGTGGACGCCAATCAGCAGTGGGATCGGCAGAAGGCAACGCGCGCCTGCCGTGCCTTTGAAGATTTCGATCTGACCTGGATCGAAGAGCCTTTGGACGCCTACGATTTTGAAGGCCATGCGCAATTGGCTGAGCGCTTTGATACCGCCATTGCGACGGGAGAAATGCTGACCAGCGCGGGCGAGCATGCGCAGTTGATCATGGCTGAAGGCAGTGACTTCATTCAACCGGACGCGCCGCGTGTGGGCGGAATTACTCCGTTCCTGGAGATCATGGCGCTGGGCGCATTCAAGGGCCGCAAGCTCGCACCCCACTTCGCAATGGAAATTCACCTGCACCTGGCGGCCGCGTATCCGATCGAGCCATGGCTCGAACACTTCGAGTGGCTCGGGCCGATGTTCAACGAGCAGATGCACTTGCGGGATGGCCGTATGTATGTGTCGGATCGGCCCGGGCTGGGTTTCTCGCTGAGCGAGCAGGCCATTGCGTGGCGCGCTGACTTTGAAGAGTTCGGCAAGCGTCCCTGAAGGGGATGAGGGCGAGGCGGCGTTGGCCGCCGCCGCTTTTTTGTCGGCAGGCTGACAAGAACCGTTCAGAAAGGAAACGCGCCAGCCGAAAGGCCGGCGCGTTATCCTGCGGAACTTGTCTGAGGGCTGTATTCGGCCTACACCGTGTAATCGACCGCGGCCCAGTCGAAGTAAGGTTTCAAGTCGGCCACCAGCGCAACGTGCAGCGGGTGGAACAGGTAGGCATCGAGCTCGGCCGCATTGTCGACTTCGGACTCCAGAACGTAATCCCAACTGATGGGGCGCGTCAGCTCGTTGGCGGCGACACGCCAGAATCGGATTGCCGGAATCTGGGCGCCCAGGTCGCGCATGCGCGCGGCTAGTCTGGTTTCAAGGCCGGCGTCGCGATCAACGCCGGGACGCCTGCGAAAGAGGACGATGTGCCGGATCATGCGCCTGCCTTCGGTGCGCTTTCCAGGTGATATCGCCGGCCGGCGTAGTCGAAGTCAACCAGTTCATTGATGCGCACGGATGGATCGGCGGGCGAGGCGTAGTACGCGCGGATCTCGGCGATCTTTCCCGTCGTTGGATCGAAGTTGTACCATTCCGCGCCGCGCAGGGCGGTGCCGCTCTTGTTCTTCCAGTGCGTCCATTCGATCATGGCCTCGGGCGAGTCGTGGCTGACGATGATGCGTTCGATGGTCCACTGCGAACCCAGCGTCTCGACGCACCACACCCACTTCTTTGCGATGGTGTCGGCGGAGCGCCAGGGAACTTCCGGCAGGCCCGCCGGGAAGTAGTGGACGGCATCGGGCGTGAAGCAATCGACCAGCGCGTCATAGTCGCCGGCATTGCAGGCGTCGAAGTACCGGCGGATCAACGCGGCGTAATCGTCGGGGGTGAAGGTGGCGTTCATGGATGCTCCTGAATACAGTTGGAATCAACGGCTGCCCGCGGGTTTGGCGGCCGGAATCGCGGGGCGGCCGTCGGCGACCCATTGCTTGAACTGCGCGCGCGTGGCGTCGCCGGGCGGGTAAAGGCCCCACAGCGGCTCCCCGGCTTGCACGCGCAGCGCAAGATAAGCTTCGATGTCGTCACGCTTTTCACATAGGTCGGCCATCTCTTCGGCCATGTGGGCGGGGATGACGGTGATGTTGTCGCCGTCGCCGTGGATCACGTCGCCAGGGTAGACCGCCACGCCGGCACAACCGATCGGCACCTGCAGGTCCGCGACGTGGTGATAGCTCAGCCGAGTGGTTGCGGTGACGCCAGTGCTCCAGATCGGAAAATCCATCTGGCTCAATTCCGTGCCGTCGCGGAATGTACCGTCCGTGATGACGCCTCGCGCGCCACGCATCATCATGCGCGTGATCAGCATGTTGCCCATGGACGCGGCGCGGCCATCCTTGTTGCTGTCAATGACCAGCACGTGGCCCGGCTCGATCTGCTCGACGCCGACCCATTGCAGGTTGTCCGCGGAGGGCGACGTCTTCAGGTTGCCGTAGACGTCCACATCCTCGCGCGCGGGGATGAAGCGCATGGTGTAGGCCCGGCCGGCAAAGGGCTTGATCTTCTTGTTCAGCGGTTTGAGTCCATGCAGGACGGGCTGGCGCAGACCCTTGATATAGAGCTGGGTCGTCAGCGAGCCGCTGGTCGCGCGGGCCAGACGATCCAGGACAGAGTCGGGGACGTAAGGCGCCGGTTCGCGCTGCGGAATTTCGGCGAGGGGAGGGGGATTGGAGACGCTCATGATGGCTGGCTGTCAGTGTGAAGTGGGCGGGAAAGCTGCGGTTTGTCCCAAATGGTGAGACGTGCCGGGATGATTATTTACGCCACCGCGGCGCGGCATCCGTTCATGGAATGGTATTGAAGTTGTCTCGAACTTAATATGCTGGGGAGCCGGCGTGAACCGCCGAACTCGGCGCTTTTTTCCACATACTGAGACTTCATGCGATGACGGCGAATACTGGTGATGGAACTGGATCTCTGGAGAAGGCCATCGATATGCTGGAGGCAGTGGGAGCGGCGACGGACGGGCTCAGCCAGACCGAGCTGGCCACGCAGCTTTCGTTGCCCCGGACAACCACCTACCGCCTGCTCGCAACGTTGGTGGCGCGCGGCATGCTGCGCCGCGATCCGCTACGCAAGGTCTACCGTCTTGGTTTTCGTTGTTTCGAAATGGCAAGGCAGGCTTACACGATGCCGGATCTGGCGGCGGCAGCGGCCTTGGAGATGCGGGGTCTGCGCGACTTGACCGGAGAGACCTGCTATCTCGCCACTTTGGACGGGCTCGAGGTCATTTCGCTTGAACGGTGCGATGGCGCGCACAGTGTGAGATCCGCGGCGGTTCTGGGACAGCGAAAGCCGGTTCATTGCACAAGCCAGGGAAAGGCCATCCTGTCCGTGATGCAAGCCGCATCGCGCGAGGAAATCGTCCGCGATATGACGCTGAAATCTTTCACGCCGCATACCATCACTGATCGCAGACGCCTCAATGCGGAACTAAAGATCACCGCCGCCCGGGGCTATGCCATCGATGACGAGGAAATCGTGGAGGGCGTGCGCTGCGTGGGGGCGCCTATCGTGGACGCAGCGGGCGTCGTGCGCGGAGCAATCAGCGTGGCGGGGCCGGCCTATCGGCTGACGCGCGCCAGGGTTGAATTGCTGGGGCCCGAAGTGGCGCAGGCGGCGCGACGGGTAGGGGCACAGCTCGAGACGGTAAAGCCGCCCGCGGACGAGACCGCGGCTGTTGCGATTCCCGGCCCCTGGGCCTTTCAAGGCGCACATCCGCAATGGAGCGAGGACCGCACGGTGCTGTATTGGGCCGATGTGCTCGCGCCGTCGGTGCGGCGGCTTGATATGACCAGCAAACCGCCGCGCGACGAACTGATCTACCGCTTGGAAAGCCCGATAAAGGGGTTGTTGATTGAACCGGAGGGGATGCTCGTTGCCGGCGGGACCAGCGCGGTGCAGATCACCTCGGACGGCTCCATTACGCCGCGCGCGGCATGGCCGCGTGGGACGTTGCTGGCATTGTGTCCCGGGATCCGCGCCGGCGAGGCCTGGGCTGCCTTGGAGCAAGAGGATGGCATCGGCTGCGTAGTCGGCGTGATCACGCTGGCCAACGGGAAGTTTGAGCCAAAGTGGACGATCGCCGAGCCCGTGCAGGCGTTGCGATGGGGCGCCAAGGATAGCGAACTCTACGCCGTCTCACCGGAATCTGGCGCGGTCCTTATCCTGCAACCGGGTCATGAGGGCGTGAGGCGCCTGGCCAGCATGCCAAAAGGGTCGGGCCTGCTCAGCGGACTTGCGCTGGACGACGATGGCGGTATCTGGACGGCGCTTTGCGACGGCTGGAGCGTGGTTCGTTTCACGCGGGATGGGGTGCTGGACCGAGTGGTCGGTTTGCCGGTGCCATGTCCGACGGACCTGGCGACGGACGGCGCGCGCATGATCGTGACAACGTCGAGGCATCAGGTCGCGCTCGATACTCTGGCAAAGGCGCCCATGTCGGGATGCCTGTTTGAATTTTCAATTTAGACGGCCCGAAGGCGCTCCCGTTTGAAGGGGAGCGCTTTGCGTCGTATCAGGCTGCGGCGAGTGCGCGGGCCCTGCTCAAGGCAAACTGAGCTGCGCCGTCCGCCCGCCATCCACCGTCCACACCTGTCCGGTCACGAACGCCGCTTCGTCAGAAGCCAGCCACGCCACCAGGCCAGCGACCTCATCCGGCGTGCCGGTCCGCCTGACCGGATGGATGCGCTGCACCGATTCCCGGAAGCGCGCGGGGTCTGGCAGCGTGTTGATGAAGTCATCGTTGAGCGCCGTGTCGATCCATCCCGGCGCCACCGCGTTGCAGCGGATGCCGTCCTGGCCGTGGTCGATGGCGACCGCGCGGGTCAGGCCGTGCAGGCCGGCCTTGGTCGTGGCGTAGGCGGCATGCATGGGGTTGGCGCCCAGGCCCTCGATGGAACTGATGTTGACGATATTGCCGCGCGTCGTCTTCAAGTACGGCAGCGCCGCCTTGATCAGCACGAAGGGCGTGGTCAGGTTGACGTTCAGGGTCCGCTTCCAGTCGGCCAGCGAGGTGTCTTCGACCAGCGCTTCCTGCATGACGCCGGCGTTGTTCACCAGCACGTCCAGCTTGCCGGTCCGGCGGATGACTTCCTCGATCACGGCGGCGGCGCGCACGGGATCGGACAGATCGGCTGCGATGGCTTCGAACTCGTCGTCGGCCGAGCGTTGGGCGGTCAACACCCGGGCGCCTTCATCGCGAAAGCGTCTTGCGATGGCCTGTCCGATGCCGCTTCTGCCGCCGGTCACCAGGACGACCTTGTCTTCAAATCTATTCACTGCGTTGCGTGGTTCAGGAGTCTTCAACGCCTGGCAGGATAGCAGGCGTCTGCTCGGCCGATTCCCACTGCACGTGTTCGATGCGGTTGCGGCCGTTGGCCTTGGCCAGATACAACTGCTGGTCGACGGCCTTGATGAAGTCCGCGCGCGTGGCCTGGTCTTGCGGCACCACCGTGCCCGCGCCGACGCTGACCGTGATACGTCTGCCGTGCGGCGACAGCGCATGCACGATGGCTTTTTTCTGCAATTGGCGCTGGCAGCGTTCAGCGACCTTCCGCGCGACCTCGGCATCGGCCTCGGGCAGCAGCACGACGAATTCTTCACCGCCGTAGCGCGCAACGAAATCGCGCGGACCGTCCAGCGCCAGGCTCAGCGTTTCGGCGATTTCGATCAGGCACTTGTCGCCCTGGGTGTGGCCATACAGGTCGTTGTATTGCTTGAAGAAGTCGACGTCGAAAAGCAGTACCGACAAGGGCTGGCCCTCGCTGCGGGCGCGCTCCCATTCCAGCTCGAAACTGCTGTCAAAGCGCCGCCGGTTGGCGATGTTGGTCAGGCCGTCCTTGAAGGACAGCACCTCAAGTTCCTTCTGCAGGCTGAGCAGTTTCTCTTCGGTCTTCTTGCGCTCGGTGATATCGAACATGAAGCCGATCAGCGCCTCGGGCTCGCCGCTTTCCGTGCGCACGACGTGAACCACATCGCGGATCCACACGTAGCCGTTGTCCTTGGTCAGCGCGCGGTAGTCGGCCTCGTGGTCGACGCCGGCCTGGGATTGCGAGACGCAGAAGTTCACCACGTACTCGCGATCCTCGGGATGCATGCGCATGGCCCAGTCCTCGACGGTGACCCAGCTGTCGGTGCGCCAGCCCAGCAGCGCCTCGATCTGGGGGCCGATGTAGGCGAATTTCATCGTGGCCCAGTCGATCTTCCAGGGAATCGCCTTGGTCGATTCCAGCAACGTCCTGTAGACCGCGCTGTCGTTGAGAAGCGTACTGTCGTCAGCCATGCTCGATCCTTCCGGGATTCCGAGGAACGAGCACTGTAGCCCGAACCGGGGACTGATGGAAATCTGCTGACGGCCGCTATTTGCGGTTCCAGTGCCCCAGCCCGCTGTCGTCGTAGTACTTGATGTCAAAGCCTTGTGCCTGCCCGTTTGCCATCTTGAAGACGATGGACGCCCGCGAGGCCAGCATCTCGGCTTCGCCGGCCGGCGCAAAGGCGAACGTGTCGCCGTCCCAGTGGCGCACGGGAAAGCGCATGTCCTTTGGTCCCAGCACCAGGGTCAGCGCGCCGTACGCTTCTTCGATCCGCGCGGGGCCGTAGTACGGGTTGTCGAACGTGCCGGTGTACTGCGACAACGCTTTGGGCGCCGCGGGCTTGGCGGGATCGGGCTTGCCGGTCAGGTCCGCCTGCGGTTCGAACAGCTTCTTCATGGCGCCGTTGTACGCCGCATACCAGTCGCGCGTGGATTTGCCGTACAGCGCGATGTCGGTGAACGTGGCCACCACGGCTTCCGCCGCGCCGACCGGCGCGCCATTGGTCAGCACAACGATGCCGATGCCGGCGGAGGGCACGATGCGGAAGGTGGTGCCCGTGCCCACCAGGAAGGCGCCGGAATGCCCCATGGCAGGGCGTCCGCCGGTTTCCGTGTTGACGTTGAAACCAAAGCCATAGAAGCCGGACCGCGTATTCAGATCGGGCGCGGGGGCGCTGAAGGCCTGCGGCGACAGGGCGGGCAGCAGCGCGCCGGGGGCGGCCAGTGGCTTGCCCTGGTGTTGGCCATCCGCCAGCAGCAGTTTCAGCCACTGGGCCAGATCCACCACCGTGGAAGACACGCCGCCCGCGGGCGCCTGCGCATCGGCGTTGCGCTTGCCCGCCTGCACGAAGCGGCCATTCTGGTAGGCGTGCAGCAAGGCGCGGTTGCCGTGCGACTCGAAGTCAGCGTAGCGGTAACTGGTCGATGCCATGCCCAGCGGTTTGAAGAGCTGTTCGTCGGCCAGCTGCTCCCACGGGCGTCCCGCAACCTTGGCGATGGCCTCTGCGCCGATCGTGGTGCTGAAGTTGGCGTAGTGGTATGAAGTGCGGAAGGGGGTGAGCGGCAGCAGGCGCAGCCGCGCGATGACCTCGTTGCGGGAAAAGCCCAGGTCTTCCAGATCGTCGCCGGCCGTGGGCGGCAGCCCGGTGCGGTGCGCAAAGAAATCGCCGACGGTCGCGTGCTCGGACACATAGGCGTTGCTGAGCGCAAAGCCCGGAAGATGACGCGACACGGGGTCGTCCCACGTGGCCTTGCGCTGCGTGATCTCGATGGCGGTCACTGTCGCCGACAGCGACTTGGAGATGGACGCGATCTGGAACACGGTATTGGCATCCACCGGCGCGTCCTTGCCGACCTCGCGTGTGCCGAAGCCTTGCGTCAGCACGGTCTTGCCGTCGATAACGACCGCGACGGCCAGGCCCGGCACCTGGCTGCGTTGCATGATGTCCTTGATGATGCCGGGCAGGTCCTGCACGGCGCGTTCGCGGCTGCCGGCCGGAATCGTGACGGCGTCCGCCGGCGGGTAGTCGGCGGGGGTGATCGGCACGGGTTGCGACCAGGCTGACGTGACGCCGCCCAGGGCAAGAACGATCGTTGCGGTGATGCGCGTGGTTGTGCTGTGCATGTTGGCCTCAGAATCCTGCTTGGTAAGCGATGCGAAAGACGCCCTGGTTGAGGCGCAGGGCCTGGTCGCGCTGATGCGTGATCCCGGCCTGCACGATCAACCCCACGGGCGTGATGTAGGTGACTGCGCCCGAAACTCCCCAATCCGTACTGTCCAGCAGACCATGCCGGGCGAGCGTCTGGCCGCCGCCGGTCAGCTTGCGCACGGCGGCCGTCGCGGTGACCTGCCAGCGGTCTCGAGACAACGACACCGAGGTTACGCCAT
This sequence comes from Achromobacter sp. UBA4530, assembly GCF_002388205.1. NCBI lineage: Bacteria > Pseudomonadati > Pseudomonadota > Betaproteobacteria > Burkholderiales > Alcaligenaceae > Achromobacter > Achromobacter sp. UBA4530. The sequence continues at coordinate 111,575 of NZ_DGMA01000009.1, forward strand.
TGCCGTTGGAAACCGGCGCGCCGCGAAAGGCGCTGGAATAGGTAGCCTCGTTGAACCAGTTCAGGTGCCATCCGTCATCCAGCGGCGTGTCGTAGCTCAGCCGGGCCGATACCGTGTTGGCACTTTCGCCCTGGTCCGGATCCAGGTGCAGCCGGCCCGCGTCCACGCCGCCCGATATGCCCGCCAGTCCGGGTAGATCGCGGAAGTCGTACGAAAGGATGAACGACTTGAGCTGGTCGCTGAACAGCGGCGGCTCGTCGGGGCCGAGCAGGCCGCCGTCCAGGCTGAACCTGCGGTTCATGGCGGTGTTGTCGCGCTTGAACAGCAGGGCGGCCACGGAATGCGTGCCGCGGCCCGACGTATCCAGCGTGTAGCGTCCGCCCACGCCGATCGAGCCGCGGAATTCCGAGTTCTCGTTAAAGCCCGAATACAGGCCGTCCACGACGTGCCAGGCGTCGCCAAAGCCCAGGTCCATCTTGCCGCCGTACAGCGCGTAGTTGTCGGCGGTGTAGGCGGCGAACAGGTTGTCCAGGTTCACGCCCAGGTCGGAAAACGCGTTGTCCTTGGTGTCGTTGGTGGACGAGTTGAACGTGGCCTTGGTGCGGATCGAAAACTCGCGCGTCAGTTGCAGCACCAGCGCGGCCTCGGCGGTGGGCTGCACACTGCTCCAGTGCGAGCGCGGAAGCTGGCCGTTGTCGTCGTGCACACCAAAAAAGCCGGTGTAGCCGGTCATCAGGAGGAACCTGCCGTTCAGGCGCGGATACGATTCGTCGCCATCGGCCAGGTCGCTATAGGGCGTGAGAAAGATCTCGGTCTTGAAAATGTCTCTTGCCTCTTGCGCCGACGCGCCGTGCGCGGCCACGGCAAGCAGCGCCGCCGCCGCGGTCTGGCGCAACGCACGATGCAGACGCTTCACCGCGCCAGCTCAGCCGCCAGTTCGCGCACCTGCGCATGGATGTTGTTGAACATCCCGAAATTCACGCGGCTGGCGACGACGAACACGCCCAGGTCGCGGTTGGGCGACAGCACCACGTACGACATGAAGCCGCCAATGCCGCCGCTCTTGCCCAGCAGGAACGGCGAGCCGTTGCGCGGCAGCGTCACCACCCAGCCCAGCCCCATGCCGTCGGCGTCCGTGACCTCCGTGCCCACGACGGATTTGAGTCCGTCGTAGGGCAGCCACATCGTGTGCGCCAGCAGGGCGTTCTCGCGGGCCTGCCTGGCGCCATCCAGATGCCAGCGCATCCAGCGCACCATGTCGTCGGCCGTGGCGTAGACGCCGGCGCTGGCATACATGATGTCGGGCGCCACTGCATTGGGATCGGGTTTGTCGAAGGGATCGAGGCCCGTCATCAGGCGCTTTTTCTGTGCGTCGCTCAGCACGTTGGTGGCGTCGGTCATGCCGGCGGGCTTGAAGACCTCGTTGGCAAGCACGGTCGAATAGTCCGCGCCGCCGGCCTTGGCCAGCGCGTCGCCCAGCAGGCCATAGCCCAGGTTGGAATACAGCGTGGTGGTGCCGGGCACGTAGGCGGGCTTGTGGCTGCCCATCCACTTCCAGTAATAGGCCCGGTCGAAGACGGCGAACGGATTGTCGGAGGGCTTGGCGTCGGGGTCGGGCAGTTCGCGCGGCAGGCCGGCGGAATGCGTCGCCAGGTCGAGCAGCGTGATCGGGCGGCCGTTGGCATCGACCTTGGCATTGCCGGGCGCGTACTTCGACAGGGGATCGGTCAGCTTGAGCTTGCCCTTGGCGGCCAGCGACGCCAGCACGTCGCCCGCAAACACCTTGGACACCGACGCGATCCGGAAGATCGATTTGCCGTCGGGTTCGACGCCGCTGCCCGGCGCGGTTTCGCCATAGCCCTGGACCACCACGTCATTGCCGCGGACCGCCGCGATGATCAGGCCCGGCGCACCGCCGTTCAGATACAGCTGCATGCCGGCCATGGACACGGCATCCTGCAAGGCCAGGTCGGCGGCCCGGGCCTGGACTGCGCCCAGTGCGCAGGCGGCGCTCAAGGCAAGAAGGGGGATGCGCGGGAGAAGGCGGGACGTCAGCATGCGGTTCTCACTGAAGGGGCGAGGAACGGGTGTCCCTGCGCATGCCGCGATGATCCCAAAATCCCGGTGCGTAGCCACCAGCGTCAGGACGAAACAACATCCCGGCGTGATGAATGGCATATTGGCCGGCTTGGCCCGGGCAGCCCCGGCTCAGATCCCCATGCGTTCGCGCAGCGGCTTGCGGTACGAGCGCGACACCGGCCACGTGTCATCCACGGCCCGCATCCGGATCTGCCATCGGTCAACGCTTCTGCGGTCCACGTCCATGACATGCAACGCGTTTGCAATCGCCGTGCGGTGCACGCGAAAGAACGTCTTCTCGGGCAGGAGGGTCGACCAGACCCCAAGCGCGCGGGAGTCCAGCACCATCGAGCCGTCGTCCAGCCAGATCTCGCTGTAGTTGCCCGCCGAGCGCACGCCGACGATGGCTTCCGGCTGAACGCCCCGGACCACGCCGCGCATGCTCAGGTAGACGACCGATGCGGCGGGATTGCCCAGCGGCGCGCGCGTGCGGCCGCTGCCGTACTTGGCCTGTCCGATCAGGTTGGCGCATTGGTACAGCGCACCGACCTCGCCGGCGCTCCAGTGCCGATGCCGGACGGTGGTGTCGAAACCGATGATGCCTTGCAGCTTGCCGTCAAGGCACACCGGCACGCTGAGCACGCTTTTGTTGCCCTGGCGCTGGAATTCGGCCTGGATGGCGCGCGCGGTGCGGGGCAGGTCGTTGACGTCGTGGATGGCGACCGCCTGCCCTTTGACCATGAACCGGTGCAGCCAGGCGATCAGCGTGGTCGGCACGTCCTGCAGTTCGGCGACGAAGGGCTCGGTCTGGCCGCGGCACCATTCGTGGGTATTGCGCAGCCGCAGCATGTCGGGGCGGTACTCGATCATCCAGGCGCGGTCGATGTCCGAGGTTTCGCCCATGTAGGCAAGCTGCTCCGAGATCGCATCGTCCGCGGGCAGCTTGAGCAGGCTCATGGCGCAGTGATAGAGCCAGTCCGATGACGGGTTGGGTTGGAGGAGGGTGACGGGGTGAGTCTGGTATTGGCCAACATCATCCTTCACGGGCGGTTCCTTCTGAGGCGGCAGGGCGCTTCGGGGGCGCGCTGTCGGACGCGCGCGGCTCGGCGGGATTTTCCTACCGGCGGCGCGGTCTGACAACCGCCCGTGGCGGCCGGCGTTCAGCTAGGTGTCTGGCTACGTTGCCGCACAGGCGCCCGTCGATTCGCGCTCGACGATCCGGAATCCCACGTCAATGACAGGCTCTGGCGGGGTCTCGCCCCGGCATCGCGCCATCAGCACGCGCGCGGCCTGGGCGCCGATGTCCGCGCCGTCGATCTGCACGGTGGTCAGCGACGGCGCCAGGTGCGCGGCGAAGTCGGCCCCGCCGAAGCCACAGACCGCCAGATCCTGCGGCACGCGCAGGCCACGCACGCGCGCCTCGGTCAGCACGCCTTCTGCCAGCGCGTCGGCGCTACAGAAGATCGCCTGCAGGCCGGGCGACTTGTCGAACAGTTCGGCCGCCGCGCGCCGGCCCGACGCCACGTTGCTGGGCGCCGGAACGACCGCCGTGGGCACGTCGTGGCCCAAGGTTTCCAGGAAGCCCGCGCGGCGCACCGCAGCGCGCTGGTCGTCGCCGGTGGCCAGGCCCACGTTGCGCCATCCCTTGGACAGGAAGAATTCGGCGACGGCGCTGCCCACCTGCCGATGTGAAAAGCCGACCAGCATGTCGAGCGGGCGTTCGGTCAGGTCCCAGGTCTCGACCACCGGAATGCCGATCTCCCGCAGGCGGTGCGCCGCGGGGATGTCGCTCAACAGGCCGGCAACGACCACGCCGTCGACGCGCCGGCCCGCCATGGCGTTGAGCAACGCTTCTTCGCGGCCGCGGTCATAGCCCATCTGTCCGAGGATGAGCTGGTAGCCCTCGCGGTCGAGTTCGGCGGTCAGGGCTTCGATGGTGGGCAGGAACTGCGGGACCGAGATGATGGGCACCAGCGCCGCCACGGTGCGGCTGCGCCGGGACTTCAGGCCGCCCGCCAGCAAATTGGGGATGTATCCCGTTTCCGTAACGGCCTGCTGGACGCGTGCGATGGTGGCCTCGGACACGCGGCCCGGATTGCCGAGCGCGCGCGAGGCGGTGATGAGCGACACGCCGGCCGCGCGGGCGACGTCATGCAGGGTGATGGATTTGGGTTTCATGGAACGGGAAGTACGGGTTTGTACGGATCGCGCGCTGGCTTGCCGCGAATTTTGGACAACGTTATCATGAACGTCAGCTGCAACGTTTTATTCCTTCCGCCAGCCAGGCTCCGCATATCGGCGCTTTTTATTTGGCTGCAAATGACAACGTTGTCCATGCGCCACCGTCGTCCTCGCAGGACCGTCCCAGACACCCGGAGAATTCTCATGACCGCCACTTCCAACGCCGACCGTATCGCCTGGTTGCGCATCTCGTCGTGCTACCTGCCGCTGGCCACCCCGATCAGCGACGCCAAGGTGCTGACCGGCCGCCAGAAGCCCATGACCGAAGTCGCCATGCTGTTTGTCGAAGTGCAGACCGAAAGCGGCGACGAAGGCATCGGCCTGAGCTACTCCAAGCGCGCCGGCGGTCCCGGGCAGTTTGCCCACGCCAAGGAAATCGCGCCCGTCCTGATCGGCGAAGACCCCAGCGACATCGGCCGGCTCTGGACCAAGCTGTGCTGGGCCGGCGCGTCCGTGGGCCGCAGCGGCCTGTCGACCCAGGCCATCGCCGCCTTCGACGTGGCGCTGTACGACTTGAAGGCCCGCCGCGCCAACCTGCCGCTGGCCAAGCTGCTGGGCGCCTATCGCGATTCGGTTGCTTGCTACAACACGTCGGGCGGGTTCCTGCACACGCCGCTGGAGCAACTGCTCGTCAACGCCAGCGCGTCGCGCGAACGCGGCATTGGCGGCATCAAGCTGAAGGTCGGTCAGCCCGACCGGCAGCTGGACATCCGCCGCGTCGAAGCCGTGCGCAAGCATCTGGGCGACGACGTGCCGCTGATGGTCGACGCGAATCAGCAGTGGGACCGCCCGACCGCGCAGCGCATGTGCCGCATCTTTGAACAGTTCAACCTGGTGTGGATCGAAGAGCCGCTGGACGCCTACGACCACGAAGGCCACGCCGCGCTTGCCGCGCAGTTCGACACGCCGATCGCCACCGGCGAAATGCTGACCAGCGCGGCCGAACACAGCGAGCTGATCCGCCACCGCGCCGCCGATTACGTGCAGCCCGACGCCCCGCGCGTGGGCGGCATCACGCCGTTCCTGAAGATCCTGTCGCAGGCGGAACAGGCCGGCGCGATGCTGGCGCCGCACTTCGCGATGGAACTGCACGTGCACCTGGCCGCCGCGTATCCGACCGAACCGTGGGTCGAGCATTTCGACTGGCTGGAACCGCTGTTCAACGAGCGGCTCGAGATCCGCGACGGCCGCATGCTGGTGCCGACCCGGCCGGGCCTGGGCATCTCGCTCAGCGATCAGGCGCGCGCGTGGACGCGCGACACGGTCGAAGTCGGCAAGCGGGCCTGAACCCTTTCCGGTCCCGCCGTCTTGCGGCGGGACGCCATGCACGACCAACGGCGCGACAGACGCCAACCCAGAGGAGACTCGCATGAAAAAATGGTTCACCACGCTCGCGCTTGGCCTGGCCGTCTCGGCGTCGGCCCAGGCGCAGAACTGGCCCGCCAAACCCGTCACGATGCTCGTGCCGTTTCCGCCGGGCGGTTCAACCGACCTGATCGCCCGGACGGTTGCGCCCAAGCTGCAGGACAAGTTCGGGGGCACCTTCGTGATCGAGAACAAGCCGGGTGCGGGCGGCACGCTGGGCGCGGGCCAGGCCAAGCGCGCCGCGCCCGACGGCTACACGGTGCTGGTGTCGTCGCTGGGTCCCTTCGTGATCGGCCCGCATCTGGTCAAGGAGCCGGGCTACAACGCACTCAAGGATTTTGAATACATCACGGTGGCCGTGCAGGCGCCGAACGTGCTGGTGGTCAACGCGAATTCGCAGCTTCGCGACATGAAGGGCGTGCTGGATTACCTGAAGTCCAACCCGGGCCGCATGACGTTCGCGTCGGCCGGCAACGGCACCTCGGATCACCTGACCGCCGAACTGTTCTGGCAGGAGACCGGCACGCAGGCCACGCACGTGCCGTACAAGGGCGGCGCGCCGGCCATCGTGGATCTGCTGGGCGGGCAGGTCGACGCCAGCTTCAGCAACATCAACACCTGCCTCACGCATATCCAGTCGGGCAAACTGCGCGCCATCGCGGTGACGAGCGCGAAGCGATCACCGCTGCTGCCCGACGTGCCCACGATGGAAGAGCTGGGCCTGAAGGGCGTGACGGTGACGTCGTGGCAGGCGTTCGCAGGTCCCAAGGGCATGCCCGCCGACATCCGCGACAAGCTGCGCGCCGGCATTGTCGACGCGCTGAACGACCCGTCGGTCAAACCGCGCCTGCTGGAACTGGGCTTTGAAGTCGTCGGCAACACGCCGGCCGAATTCACCAAGTTCCAGGCCGAGGAATTTGCCCGCTGGAAGAAAGTGATCGAAGTGGGCAAGATCACGGCGAATTGATTGCACGCCCCCAGGAGCCAAGGTAACGTCGCACCGCGGGCATTCGCCCGCGGATCGACGTTCAGGGGTTTGCATTGGGGACTTTCACCGTAGTCATGGCGATGCTGGTCGCCGTCCTGTTCAGCGGCGTGCTGGTCCGGATGCTGCCGTTGGCCGTTCCGCTACCTTTCGTGCAGATCGGTCTGGGTTTCGTGATCGCGGCCGTGTTCCAGCGTGGCGTGCTGATCGAACCCGAGATCTTCTTCCTGTTGTTCCTTCCGCCTCTGCTTTTCCTGGACGGATGGCGCATATCGAAGCTGGCGGTCCTGCGCGAATCCTCTTCCATCATCCAGCTCGCGTTTGGTCTGGTGATCCTGACGGTGATCGGCGTGGGATACCTGATCCACTGGATGATTCCCGACGTCCCGTTGCCCGTGGCGTTCGCCATCGCGGCCATCGTGTCGCCGACGGACCCGGTGGCGGTCGAAGCGATTTCCCGGCGCGTCCACATCCCGCGCCGCATGATGGCCATCCTGGAAGGCGAGGCGCTGTTCAATGACGCCAGTGGCCTGGTGGCGTTTCGCTTTGCCGTTGCGGCGGCGGCGACCGGCACGTTCTCGCTGGCGCAGGCCACGTTGTCATTCTTCTGGGTTGCCATTGCCGGCCTGTCGATCGGGGCCGGGCTGACGTGGCTGATCATGCAATTGCGGACCATCTACACGCGCCGGGTGGGCGAAGAGCCGGGATCCGAGGTGCTGCTCAGCCTGTTGACGCCTTTCTTCGTCTACTTCGTGGCCGAGCACGCCAATGCGTCGGGCATCCTGGCCGCGGTATCCGCCGGCGTCATGATGAGCTATTCCGAACTGTCGGGCCGCGCACTCGCCGCGACTCGCATGGAGCGCAGGGCCGTGTGGAACACGGTGCAGTTCACGCTGAACGGCATGATCTTCGTGTTGCTGGGTGAGCAGTTCCCCACGATCTTCGCCGGCCTGGCAAGCGCCGCGAAAGAGGCCGGCGGCCAATCCCTCTGGTGGTTGCCCGTGTATGGACTGGCCGTGTGCCTGGGCCTGGTGCTGTGCCGGCTGCTGTGGGTGACCGTGTCGCTGAAGCTGAACGCGATGGCGGCCCGCCGCCGCGGCGCCGAGCCGCCCGAGGTCGGCGCGCGCGTGATCCTGGCCGTCTCCGTGGCGGGCGTGCGCGGCGCGGTGACGCTGGCCGGGGTGATGACGCTTCCCTTTGCGCTGGACAGCGGCGCGCCATTTCCGGCGCGCGATCTGGCGGTGTCGCTGGCGGCCATGGTCATCGTGTTTTCGCTATTGCTGGCCAGCGTGGCCTTGCCCCCCTTGATGCGCGGGTTGCACTTTGCGCCGAACAGCCGCACCGAGCGCGAGGCATCGCTGGCGCAGGACGCCATGCTGCGCGCGGCGCTCGACAGCGTTGCGGCCGGCGCAAGGCGCCGGGGCTTGGAAAATCCGGAAAACGCCGCGCTGTATCTGGAGGTGGCGGAGAACCTGAGCGGCGCGTTGCGGCGGCAGTCCGGCGAGGCGGCGGACGTGGCCGATACGGAACGCCTGGGCAGGCAGATCGCCATCGAGCGCGAACTGAGGCTGGAAGCCATTGCCGCTTCCCGCGAGGCGGTTTTCCATCTGGCTCGTACGCACCGCATCTCGGATTCACTGGCTCGGGAGCAGGGGCGGCTGCTGGATCTGCACGAAGCGCATCTGCGGTAGCGGCGTGTGCGCGCCCAGACCCTTAAGGTATTGAGAATTCCGGGCAACCCTCAACGCATTCGCAGATTATTTATGCTTTAAAGGTATCAATTCGGATTCCCAAAGTATTGGACGCGAAAAGTCGCCGGGTTCTATAAACGCCTCGTGACCATCCCTTATCCAACGCCGTCCATGTCTGCAGCCACCATCGAACGCATCGAAACCTGTCTCGTCGACCTTCCCACCATCCGTCCGCACAAGCTGTCGGTGGCCACGATGTATGGCCAGACGCTGATGCTGGTGAAGGTGTATTGCAGCGACGGCGTGGTGGGCATTGGCGAGGGCACCACCATCGCCGGCATGGCGTACGGTCCGGAAAGCCCCGAGGCCATGAAGCTGTCGATCGACGCGTATTTCGCGCCCGCCATGATCGGCCAGGACGCCACCCGCGTGCAGGCACTGATGGCGCACGTGGGCAAGCTGGTCAAGGTGAACCACTTTGCCAAGAGCGCGCTGGAAACCGCGCTGCTGGATGCGCACGGCAAGCGCCTGGGCGTGCCGGTCAGCGAACTGCTGGGCGGCCGGCGGCGGGATCGCGTGCCCGTGGCGTGGACGCTGGCGTCGGGCGACACGGATCGGGACATTGCCGAGGCCGAGCAGATGCTGCAAGAGCGCCGCCACCGCATCTTCAAGCTGAAAATCGGCGCCCGTGATCCGAAGGTCGATATCGCCCACGTGGCCGCCATCAAGCGCGCGGTGGGCGACCGCGGCGCGGTGCGCGTCGACGTGAACATGGCGTGGAGTGAAACGCAGGCGGCGTGGGCGATTCCCGCATTGGCAGAGGCCGGTTGCGAGCTGGTGGAGCAGCCCGTGGCCAGCGCCGCGGCGCTGGCGCGGTTGATGCACCGGTTCCCGGTGGCGTTGATGGCCGACGAGGTATTGCAAGGCCCGGACACCGCGTTCGAGATCGCGCGCCAGCACGGTGCGGATGTCTTCGCCATCAAGATCGAGCAGAACGGCGGCCTTTTTGCGGCGCAGCGCGTGGCGGCGATCGCGGACGCGGCGGGCATCGAACTCTACGGCGGCACGATGCTGGAAGCTGCGGTCAGCACGGTCGCGTCGGCCCACCTGTTTGCCAGCTTTGCGCATCTGCAATGGGGCACGGAGCTGTTCGGCCCCTTGCTGATCACCGAGGAAATCCTTGCGCAGCCGCTGGACTACAGCGACTTCGAATTGACCGTGCCTGCCGGACCGGGGCTCGGCATCGAGCTGGACGACGCCCGCGTCAAGCGCTTCACGCGCGACGGGCTGGTCAAGGTCACGAACAAAAGCCATTGAGAAAACCTGGCGATGCGGCGGCATGCAACGCCGCATTTCCCGACCCATACCAATAGACAAACCCTGGAGACAGACATGAGCCTCGACGTATTCAACACCCCGGAAGTGCAGGACCTGCTGAAGGCCGCGACCAACATTGCAGGCAGCGAGGGCAACCCGCGCTTCAAGCAGATCCTGAACCGCCTGTTGAGCGATCTTTTCAAGGCCATCGACGACCTGGACATCACGCCCGACGAGGTGTGGGCCGGCGTCAACTACCTGAATCGGCTGGGCCGCGACGGCGAGGCCGCGCTGCTGGCCGCCGGGCTGGGCCTGGAGAAATTTCTGGACGTGCGCATGGACCACGAGGACAAGCTTGCCGGCCTGGACGGCGGCACGCCGCGCACCATCGAAGGCCCGCTGTATGTCGCAGGCGCGCCCGTGCAGGACGGCGTTGCCCGCATCGATCTCGATCCGGATGCGGACGCCGGCCCCCTGGTGATCCGTGGCGTCGTGCGCGATACCAACGGCGCGCCGCTGGCCAATGCGGTGGTGGAGTGCTGGCACGCGAACTCCAAGGGTTTCTATTCGCACTTCGACCCGACGGGCGCGCAGACCGACTTCAACCTGCGCGGCGCGGTCCGTACCGACTCGGATGGCAAATATGAGTTCCGCACGCTGATGCCCGTCGGCTACGGCTGTCCGCCGCAAGGCGCCACCCAGCAGCTGCTGGACGCGCTGGGCCGCCACGGCAACCGCCCGGCGCACGTGCACCTTTTTGTCAGCGCCGACCAGCACCGCAAGCTGACGACGCAATTCAACATCGAGGGCGATCCCCTCATCTGGGACGATTTCGCTTACGCCACCCGCGAAGCGCTGATCCCGCCGGTGACCGACAAGACGGGCGGCGCCGAACTGGGCCTGAAAGCCGACGCGTACAAGGAAATCGAATTCGACGTCGTGCTGACGGGCCTGCTGCAAGGCAAGGACAACCAGATCGTCAATCGCCTGCGCGCCTCCGCCCAGGCCTGAACCCGGCAGGCATCGCCACTGCGCGATGCCGCCATTCGACACTCATACCCATACCGATAACGGGCTCCGCGCGAGCCCGGGGAGACTCTCATGGCCTCAACAATCTCCATTCCGAGCCTGATCGATCAGGAACGGATGGGCGCCTTTCAATGGCGCGTCCTGATCCTGTGCTTTCTGATCGCTTTGTTTGATGGCTTCGACACGCAGGCAATGGCGTTCACCGGGCCCGCGATCCTGACGGCATTCAAGCTGCAGGCCGGCGAACTGGCGCCGATCCTGACCGCCGGCATCGTCGGCATGACGGTGGGCGCCATGACGTTGGGCCTGGTGGGCGACCGTATCGGCCGCCGTCCCGCCGCGCTGATCGGTGTGGCCGTCTTCGGGCTGGCGACGCTGTTGACGGCCGCCGCCACGGAGACGTGGCAGATTCTGGCGCTCCGGTTCATCGCTGGGCTGGGCATGGGCGGTTGCACGCCCATCGTGCTGGCGCTGGCGGCGGAATACGCGCCGGCACGCCATCGTGGCGTGGTGATCACCGGCGTGTTGCTGGGTCTGCCCGCGGGCGCCATGCTGGGCGGCCTGTTGGCCGCGCGCATGCTGCCCGTGATCGGATGGCAAGGCATCTTCATCGTGGGCGGCGTCGCGCCGCTGTTGCTGTTGGCGGCGCTGATGGTGCTGCTGCCCGAGTCCCTGCAATTCAAGGCGATGCGCGGTGACACGGCGGGCCAGGGGTATGTCGCTCGCATCCTCGCGAAGATCTCGCGCCAGCCGTTGCCAGCCGGCGTGCGGTTCACGGTGCCGGAAGACGCGACCATCCGCGCCAGCGTCAAGGCGCTGTTCACCGATGGTTATGCCCGCAAGACGCTGGCGATCTGGTCCGTGTATCTGCTGAACTGGGTGGCGTGGTTCATGCTGCTGTCGTGGCTGCCTACGGTGCTGAAGGCCGCGGGTCTGCCGGCCGACCAGGCGCCGATGGGCACGTTCACCGTGAATCTCGTGTTCATCGTGTGCGCCTTTCCGCTGTCGTACCTGATGCCGCGCGTGTCGACCCGCACGCTGCTGATCGCCATGTTCGCGCTGGGCATCGCGGTGTCGTTGGGGCTGGGGTACGCGGGAACGGACTGGACGCTCGTGTTCATCCTGATCGGCGCGGCGGGCCTGGGCATCGGCGGCCAGCAGCTGGCGCTGAACTACCTGGTCATCGGCGCGTATCCGACCGCACTGCGCGCCACGGCGACGGGCTGGTCCATCGGCGTGGGCCGCGCCGGCGCCATCATCGGCTCGGCCATCGGCGGCAGCTTCCTCGGCTGGTTCGGCCCGTCGGGCTTCTTCATGGTGCTGGCGGTTCCGCTGGCGGGGGCGCTGCTCGCCGTGCTGGCTGTGGACAACAAGTCGTCGCAACCCGTGCCGGGCGAGCTGTCGCGCGCACATTGACCGGGAGCTTGCATGAATCGCTTTGAAAATCAGATCGCGCTGGTCACCGGCGCGGCCCAGGGCGTCGGACGCGCTACCGCCAAACGCCTGGCATCCGAAGGCGCTGCGGTCGTGCTGGTCGACCGCGCCGCCGAACTGGGCGAGGCCGTGGCCCGCGAGATCCGCGAGGAGGGCGGACAGGCGTCGTTCATCGACGCCGACCTCGAAACCCACGCCGGTGCCCAGCGGATGGTGCAGTACACGCTGGACTCGCACGGCCGAATCGACGTGTCCGTGCACAACGTGGGCGGCACGATCTGGATGAAACCGTTCTGGGAGTACACGCCGGACGAGATGCAGCGGGAGGTCACCCGTTCGCTCTGGCCGACGCTGTGGTCGTGCCGGGAGGTGATCCCGGTAATGAAAAAGCAAGGCCGGGGCGCCATCGTCAACGTCGGCTCAAACGCCACGCGCGGCATCTACCGCGTGCCGTATTCGGCATCCAAGGGCGGCGTTCACGCGGCCACCGTCTGCATGGCGCTGGAACTGGCCGAATCCGGCGTGCGCGTCAATTGCGTGGCGCCGGGCGCGCTGGACAACGGCGTGCGCGCCATTCCGCGCAACACCGAAGCCCCCTCGGATCAGGACCGCATCTGGCAGGGCGAGATGTACACGGACTGCCTGGCCGGCACGCCCATGCATCGCATGGGCAGCATGGAAGAGGTCGCGTCAGCGATCTGCTTCATGGCGGCGCCGGAGGCGTCGTACATCACGGGGCAGGTGATGTTCGTGGCTGGGGGGCATGTGGGGTGAGGTCATGCCCTCGCCGTCGGTATGGGCGGCTGTGCGGCTTGGACCTTCAGTACTCGACAAGCCGCGTACCAGCACAGCGCGCAGAACATGTTGTAAGGAAAGAGCAACAGCCACAGAGGCAATAGCCAGTTGTTTTTTCCTTGCGCTTCATTCGGCTGGCCATTGCGCCAAGGTACGTAACGGCGCCAGGCTTCGGTGGGAGTCAAATAAATACAGTGGTCGGGAGCAAGCCACCAGTTGGATTCTGCGGGTTTGGGTAATTTGTTGGGACCTTCATCCATGAATAATCGGATGAACTCCCATACTTGAGCGACATATAACACGCGCGGGTCGACCGGTTGGTTACTTTCGGTGGATACGAATAGTGATTCCAGTCTTTTCCCTTTCATCTCGGGCTTAATTGATTCAACCGGCATTTTAATTATTAGCGAATGCGTCACGATCACTCCTGCTCCCGTGAATTCTGATTTCGACACCATGCCTCCAATGGCAGAGTTCCATGCGCCAGATATTACCCTCCTGCGATCTCTATAGCTGACGCGCTTGTCGAGTCTAGAAAATATTATGTCTGATCTTGTTTTAATAAAGCTTACGCTCAGCGCGAGCATCAAGAAAAAGAATAGTGAGATCAGAAATAAACAGAAGAGCAGCACATAACTTAAAATGGCAGATCCAAGGAGTACGGCGAGAAAATAGCCTAAAAATCCGGAAATTGTCACGACCAATGCAGCAGCATATTGCTTTCCCGACGATGCGGATTCCACGGTCCAGGGGTTCCGTATACGCAAACAAGCTTCATCGATACTGACAAGCTGGTCGCCAATTGCTGGCGGAACGCCAGCGCTGTCGTTGCTCGACCAAATCCAATCTGTTGCCATAATTACTGCTCAATCCGTTAATAGGAACGAGGCTTGGACGACCGCCGTTTCGTCCAGCCCCTGGTTGGGTTTAAAGTCGACGGTCATCAGCATGCTGACGAAGTTTTCACTTTTAACTTGGTGACGCAACACCAAACCGGCAGGAGTTACGATGCATTCTGGCTTTTGTCCGTGCACCGAGATCCTGGGTTTTCCAACGCTCGACGTCGGTCCATTTCTCTCACCGGGGCTCGCACTCGCAAGCGCCCCTTTCCAGGTGCTCTGTCCCAGGATAAAGCCGGGTAGGAGCACAACGAACTCGATCTCATCCTCAGCAAACCAGCCATCACGCCAAGCGCTATCCATCCCTTCCAAACCGATCGACTCGGCTTGATCGGAGTTAAGCAGGATCGGAGCGAAGGAGGCTTGATACCATTCCCTTGTTTCCGATATCAGTTCTGAAAATCTCGAGAGTCTGCGGTTTTTATCAAGCGGAATCGCCGCTCGCTCTTCGCCGTCACCTATTAAGTTGCCAAACTGGCACCGTGCTGCCCAAAGCTCTATGGGAGAGAAGATTTGTGCGGCGGCTTGAGAATGGAGCCAGATACCGCCGAAGACAAAGGCCGATCCGGTGAGAATGACTGCCGCTGCAATCCAGCCAGCAATTGGAATCGTCGCCAGCGTTCCCGCGACGCCAGTCCCGGTAGAGACCGTAGCGGCAATCGCATTGGCTTTCACCATCACCACGGCCCCCAGCGCTATAGATGTTCCACCAGCGAAGGTATAGTTCCCGCCTATCGTGTTGCCGTCTTTGTAAAGCCGATAGCCCTTCTGCATGTCCGTGATAAAGCCTAGCAATATGCCAGGAATTACGATAAGCCTCCCGTATAGCTTCGACGATATGAAGTTATTGAGGGCGATAGAAAAGCCGAGTCCAGGAACTCTGTATCCCATTCTCAACATCAGGGTGGTGTACGTGGTGCCAGTACTCAGCACCGCTACATTTAATGAGCCTATTACCCCCAATATTGCCGATGCAAAATTGGTCGCGTTTTCATGTGAGAATTCGCGTGCAAGCGTTTTAAGTGCATATCCTAGGTTGATAATATTGAAGTAGACCATGCCGAGGTTAAAGCCGGCTCCTGTGGTCGTGGCGCTTAAAGACCTGAGTGTTGGTATTGCCGTGGCAGTCTGAGTCCTCTCAATAACTACTCTCCCGTTACCCTTGATGCTGACGCTGCGGGTGCGGTCGACCTCAGCCATCCCCTTTTTCAAGAGATCATCTACATCCTGGGAAAGCAGATATTCTGCGTTTTTTGTATTGGTAGCTTCATAGCGACCAGCCAGTAGCCCCAATATCTTTTCCATATTGGCCTCCCGCGCTGCCGCGTGAACTTGCTCGCGAAGGTTGCGGCTCGCATCCCAACGGGTTTTCCCCTTGAGCCGCTTAAGCACGACCGTGGTAACCGTTTGGGCTGTCAGATCGGTAACGCCCTTGATCGCTGGAAATTTAAGGGCAAGTTCGGAGATGATGGAGTCTGCGGCTCCGAGTATGGTTCCAACTGCATCTGCCTTTTCTTTAAAAGGGTTGTATGCGGCCAGAGATACATAGAGGGGGCTTCCTGGGTCATCACACCATTTTTCTAGCCGTTCGTACCTGGCGTCTCCATCGTCGCTGATAGAGAGCGATTGCGTCATGCTCTGCATCATCAACGTAATGGACAGTTCTAACGCTGCCGCAGATTGACGGTTGTCCCGATCGAAGGCGCTAAAGGCGGCCGCCAAACTCCTAGGGTCCGACATATTTATGGATTCCGCCGTCGATAGCCAACAGTCATGATCCGCACACGCCTTGTTCAATTCATGCATCATCACCTTTAGCTGCGCATCAGCCTCTTTTCGTTGCCTCAAAAAGTCGAAGTACAACGTGGTGTCGATTCTTTGGGCCAGCCGCGCACCGGACGGGGAAATGCGCTCGTCCGTCAAAACTTCGTATTCGAGTTGTTCTAGCGATGGTATGGGGCGATGGGTTCGCTGATTGCGATGCCACTCGTGTCTTGCTGATGCGATCTTCGCGGCGTCTTGTCCAGAAGCGCGGAACATGGACTTCAGGGACTCGGTCAGCAAGAATGCGGTCAGATTCTTGTGATGAAACTCTGAACTTGCCAAGTGGATTTGGTCGACGTCCAAGCTTAGACAGTCGGGCAAGTGATGGGGACTTACACCTTCAGCACGCTGATCAGGCCTGCGTTTCAGATCCGTAATCTGATGCTGGTACGCAGCGGCGATCAAACCCAAATCGAGGCTGATCCCCTCGGCGTCATTCAGTGCGACCACCGCAGGCACGCGCGGCTGCGTGAAACGGTAATGGCTGCCTTGGGCGATAAATGTGGCGACCGACAGTTCATCTTCGCTCGCATGACAACTCCATTTCAGCGGCAGGCGCTGCTCGAGGGGCTTGAAGTCTTCCACCCATTCAGTCAGGGCGTTGGCCGGAAGTAAGTGGGCCTGGCCAGAGGGTGATTTGACGCCGGAGGTCAGTTCCACCATATCCAAAGCGCGCATGTGAAGCTGGCGCGCTTCAGGATCCTTGGTAATTCGGGCCGTCATGGCATTGGTCCACAGATGTGTGCTGTAGCCGATCCATACCTCCTTGGCGGTGTCGGGGCTGGTGTCTGCCCACACCCATCCCATGCGCGCACCTGTTTTGTACTTGTTCTTCTTGTCGTAGTCCTCCAGACCCGTGTATGTCAGCTCCTGATAATGGCCCTCACCATCGTATTCATGGATGACGAGCGTTTCGCCCTTGGGGCCTTTCATGAACACGTAGACGTATCCCGGGCGAAGCGCGCGCAGGGTATAGGAGGAAAGCTGCAGCCGCTGGAAGGTTGCCTCCAGCCTGAAGCCGGACTCGGCATACCGATATAGCGGTGCCCCATCCGCATTCGGCACAATCGCATATCGGATCGGAAGGATTGGGATGCGTGGGCAGCAGGCCGGCGCCGAGGTCGCGCCGCCGGCCGTTGACTTTGACATGGATGGATTCCTCTGCGCTGATTCAAGGCCGCCAATAGGAACGCGTCCATCGCGAACAGGAATAGCGACGGACGCGCATGAAATGCGCCTCCATTACTCCACATGTCCCTGCCGCTGGATATCAGACAAAAACTATTCTTCGGGGTGAACGATCTGATTGTTCAAAGGTTTGGGGGGCTGCCATCGATGGCACTTGTCCGATCGGACGCGAGATAATGCCGGCTTTGGCTCGTTCGAAGTATGGAGGCAGCCCGGTCTTTGCCCGCTTTCTGCGTGGCATTCAGTCTGTCACCCCGGAGTAACATCAACGCGCATGACAAAGCGACGAGTTCTAGAGTCGATGGTGATTGCAGACGCTGCGCGCATGTGTGCGCTGGAGGCAGTGCGCGATCTTGATTTGACCGATTGCTGGATCGGCGCCGGGTTCGTGCGCAATCTGGTGTGGGATTCGTTGGCCGGGTTTGCGTCGCCGACACCGCTAAACGACGTTGACGTCGTATGGTTTGGCGACGGTGCCGAAAGCTACGCCGATGATATTCAGCTTGAAAGACGGCTGGGAAGCATTGCGCCGGGTTATCCGTGGTCCGTAAAGAACCAGGCGCATATGCACCGCCGCGATCACGACCGTCCCTACCTTTCGACAATCGACGCGCTGACGCAGTGGCCGGAAACTGCAACGGCCGTGGCAGTTCGCCTTGACAGTGACGGGCGTATCCAGGTCCTGGCGCCATACGGCCTGGATGATCTGTTTGCGGGAGTGATTCGGATGACGCCGCGCTTCAAGATTGAAAAGCGGTCAATACTGGACGAGCGTTGGCAAGCGAAGCAATGGCATCTGCGGTGGCCTTTTCTGCGCTACGCGTAAGGCTGCACAAATCGGCCGGGGCGTGAGGGTGGATTGTTCGACACGCCGCCCCGGAGAACGCTACGCTGCGTGAGCCAGGCATTCCTGGCCCGCGCCGCCCAAGCGGCTGAGCGACGCCGGCATTGCGCCAGTGTTCGAACGATGACGCGGCTGCGGCTGGGATTTCTGGGTCAGGCGGCGAACGGCCTTCAGTACTTCCTCCGGGCTGGCCGGTTTGCGCATCAACACGGCGCGGCCCGCGCACGCTTCCAGGATCTCGTGTTCCGGACGGCCGCTCAGCACTAGCACCGGCGTTTCATGCAGATAGGCGTTGTCCCGCATGGCGGTCAGGAGGGCGGCGCCGTCCATGCCGGGCATGGACAGATCGGTGATGACCAGGTCGGGGCGCAGGGCGATCATCTGCTGCAGCGCGGTCAGGCCATCGGTGTGCGTCGTGACGTCATAGCCTTCGCTGGTCAGGAACTCGCTCATCAGGGCGACCAACGTGGGTTGGTCGTCCACCAAAAGAATCTTCGTCATTTTTTTCGGTGCCACGGTGGGCAGGAATTCGGTTGTCTGCGCGGCCGGCTGTCCCCAGGTTCAGGCGGGGGGGGCCGAGGGCGTGCCAGCAAAGGCGGCAGGCGCACGGAAAGGCGGCCGGCAGATCGGGAAGCCGAATCCTAGGGCATGGCAGGGCCGCGTTGGTGTAGTAGTTGTATCCATACGCAACCCAGCTGCGCACATACCTGTATAGTTCGCCAGTGCGCAGGATGGTCTGCAGACGTCTCCGTCCCTATAATTCTTCGCACTCTGCCTTAGCGCAATCCGCGCGCTTTCCCTGAATTGGTAAATCGATCTCATGCTGAAATCGCCGCAGCCGGCCAGTCGCCTGGCCTTTCCCCGCACTTTGATGGCCGGATTCATCCTGGCCGCAGTGGCCACGCTGGTCATCGCCTTCGTCAACGTACGCTCGGCGGACACCCGCGCGCGTGCCGTCCAGTCCATGGACCGCGCGACCGAGTCGCTGCGTCAGCTCAGCCTGTTCAATTCGGCCCTGAAAGACGCCGAGATCGGCCAGAGGGGTTACCTGCTGACGGGCGACCCGGCCTACCTGGAACCGTATGTGCGCTCCGTGCCGCTCATCGAGCAGCGCCTGGCCGTCGTGCAGGAGTTCTCGCAACAGGACGCCACGCAGCGCCGGATTGCCAATGACATCGCGGGCATCACCAAGCAAAAGCTTACCGAGTTGAACAACACCGTCGAGATGCGCCGAGCGGGCGACGTCGAAGGCGCGCTGGCGGTGGTGCGGACCGATTCGGGCAAGGAGGCGATGGACCGGCTGCGCGATCTTGTCGGCGACCTCTATACGTCACAGATGCGCCGGGTCGAGCAGGAGCGCGACGCCTGGAGCGATGCGGCCACGATTTCCACCTACTATTCCTGGGGCGGCGCTCTGGTGCTGCTGGTCCTGATCTTTGCCTCGGCGCTCATGACCATCCGCGAGTATCGCGTCAAGGCGCGCCAGGCCTGGGTGACGACGGGCCTGTCGGGTCTGAGCATGCGGCTGCGGGGCGACCAGCGGCTGGACGAGATCGGCCGGCGCGCCCTGGACTATCTGGCCGAATACCTGAACGCCAGCGTCGGCGCGGGTTATGTGGTCAACGGTGACGACCTCGAGCTGTTCGGCGGCTACGCGGTGCCGCCGGAAAGGCTGCCCCAGAAGATTTCCACGGCGCAGGGCCTGGTCGGCCAGGCGGCCGTATCGCGCAAGCTGCTGCACGTGCGCAACGTGCCCGCCGGCCACCTTGAAGTCTCGTCCGCCACGGGCCGCTCGAATCCGGTCGAACTGGTGGTCGCGCCCGCCATGCAGTACGAGCGCGTATACGCCGTGATCGAGCTGGGCTTCAACCATCCGGTCAGCGAGGGCGAACGCAGCCTGCTGGAAGGCGCGTCCGAAATGCTGGCGTCCGCCATCCGTGCCGGCATGGACCGATCGCGGCTGGAATCGCTGCTGGCGGAAACGCAGCGCCAGTCCGAAGAGCTGCAGACCCAGCAGGAAGAACTGCGTGTCAGCAATGAAGAACTGGAGCAGCAGAGCCGCATCCTGCAGGAATCGCAGGCGCGCATGGAACTGCAGCAGACCGAGCTGGAGCAGACCAACCTCAATCTGGAATCGCAGACCGAGCAGTTGCTGCGGGTGCAGAGCGCGCTAACCGACAAGGCCCGCCTGCTGACGCAGGCCAGCCAATACAAGAGCGAATTCCTGGCCAACATGAGCCACGAGCTGCGCACGCCGCTCAATTCCACGTTGATCCTGGCCAAGCTGCTGTCCGACAACAAGACGGGCAACCTGACGGCAGAACAGGTGAAGTACGCGCAGACCATCAACGCGGCGGGGCGCGATCTGCTGGCGCTGATCAACGACATCCTGGACCTGGCCAAGATCGAGGCGGGCCAGGCGACGGTCGAGATCGAAGACCTGGCGGTGACCCCGGCGCTGCAGCGGTTGCTGGAACCGCTGCGGCCGCTGGCCCAGGAAAAGGGCCTGGCGCTGGAGCTGGACATTGCGCGCGACGTGCCGGACACCCTGCGGACCGATCCGCAGCGGCTGGGCCAGGTGCTCAAGAACCTGCTGTCCAACGCCATCAAGTTCACCGAGCAGGGGTTCGTCGCGCTGCGCGTGACGCGGGCGCCGGGGCGCATGCTGTCATTTGCGGTGCACGACACCGGCATCGGCGTGGCTCCCGACCAGCACGAACTGATTTTCGAGGCATTCCGTCAGGCCGACGGCAGCACGCACCGCAAGCATGGCGGCACGGGGCTGGGTCTGTCGATTTCGCGGGATCTGGCCAAGCTGCTGGGCGGCTCGCTGTCGCTGGTCAGCACACCGGGGCAGGGCAGCGTGTTCACGCTGTTGCTGCCGATGAACATGCTTGTCGTGTCGACCGCCCCGGCGCCGCGCGAGGGCGCCGAGGCGCCTACCACGCTGGCAGGCCCGGCTGGCGTCATCGCCGCCCCGCCCGCCGCGCGCACCGAGCCTGCCCAACCGGCGGCGCTGGCCCAGTCAGCCGAGCCAATTGAGCAGGAGCCGGGCGAGACCTTTGCCCGAACCATCCTCGTCATCGAGGACGACGAACGCTTTGCGGGCATCCTCGCCGATCTGGCGCACGAGATGGGCTTTGGCTGCCTGGCCGCGCACACCGCGACGGAAGGCCTGGCGCTGGCGTCGCAGCGGCGCCCCGATGCCATCGTGCTGGACGTC
Organism: Achromobacter sp. UBA4530; assembly: GCF_002388205.1. NCBI lineage: Bacteria > Pseudomonadati > Pseudomonadota > Betaproteobacteria > Burkholderiales > Alcaligenaceae > Achromobacter > Achromobacter sp. UBA4530. The sequence continues at coordinate 132,489 of NZ_DGMA01000009.1, forward strand.
AACCTGCCCGACTTTTCCGGTCTGGGCGTGCTGGATCAGCTCAAGCGCAACCCGAACACCCGCCACATTCCGGTGCACATCGTGTCGGTGGCCGATTACGCGCAGGAGGCGCTGGTGCGCGGGGCGGTGGGTTATGCGCTCAAGCCGGTCAAGCGCGAGGAACTGGTTCACGCGCTGCACCGCCTGGAAGCCAAGTTCACGCAGAACGTGCGCCGCGTGCTGGTCGTCGAGGACGACGACCGCCAGCGCGACAGCGTGCGCGAACTGCTGGCGCGCGACGACGTCGAGATCGTGCTGGCGGCCAATGCCGGCGACGCGCTGGCGCTGCTGCGCGACACCACCTATGACTGCGTGGTGATGGACCTGAACCTGCCCGACATGAGCGGCTACGAACTCCTGCGCGAAATGGCCGAGCAGGAAAGCGTGTCGTTCCCGCCCGTGATCGTGTACACCGGCCGCGCGCTGTCGCGCGACGAAGAGCAGCAGCTGCGCCGCTTCTCCAAGTCGATCATCATCAAGGACGCGCGTTCGCCCGAGCGCCTGCTGGACGAAGTGACGCTGTTCCTGCACCAGGTGGAAGCCGAGTTGCCGCCGCAGCAGCGCCAGATGCTGGAGCTGGCGCGCAGCCGCGACACGACGCTGGAAGGCCGCACGGTGCTGGTGGTGGAAGACGACGTGCGCAACGTGTTTGCGCTGTCCAGCATCCTGGAACCCACCGGCCTGCACGTCGAGATTGCGCGCAACGGTCGCGAGGCGCTGGATGCGCTGGGCCGCGCCGGCGTCAACGGCCACCGTGCGGTGGACCTGGTGCTGATGGACATCATGATGCCGGAGATGGACGGCTATACGGCCATGCGCGAGATCCGCGCGCGGCCCGAGTGGCGCCGTCTGCCCATCATTGCCCTGACGGCCAAGGCCATGAAGGACGACCAGGAAAAATGCCTGGCCGCCGGCGCCAACGACTACATCGCCAAGCCGCTGGACGTCGAGCGCCTGCTGTCGCTGGTGCGCGTCTGGATGCGCAAGTAAGCCCGACCCGGCCACGACACAGCGATCACGCCCATGCCTAATCAAAACAAGGCGAACATCGAAGACATCGAGCAGCGATTGCTGCTCGATGCGATCTATCACCGCTACCACTACGACTTCCGGGAGTATGCGCAGGCTTCGCTGAAACGCCGACTGCGCACCGCGCTGGGCGAGTTCGACTGCAAGACGCTGTCGCAGCTTCAGGACCGCGTGCTGCACGAGCCCGCCGTGTTCACGGGCCTGCTGCAATACCTGACGGTGCAGGTCAGCGACATGTTCCGTGACCCCAGTTATTTCCTGGCGCTGCGCAACGAGGTGGTGCCGATCCTGCGCACCTATCCCTCGATCAAGGTGTGGGTGGCCGGGTGCAGCACGGGCGAGGAAGTCTATTCGCTGGCCATCCTGCTGCACGAGGAAGGGCTGCTGGACCGTACGCTGATCTACGCCACCGACATCAATCCGCACGCACTGCGCGCGGCCGAGCAGGGCGTGTTCGACCTGGAGCGCGCGGCGGCCTTCACGGCCAACCATGCGCAGGCCGGCGGCCGCAATTCGTTGTCGCACTATTACACGGCGCGGTATGGCCGGGTGGTGTTCGACAAGACGCTGCGCGAGCACATGGTGTTCTCCGACCACAGCTTGTCGACCGACAGCGTGTTTGCCGAGGTGCATCTGGTGTCGTGCCGCAACGTGCTCATCTACTTCGAGCGCGACCTGCAGGACCGAGCGCTGGGCCTGTTTCACGATGCACTGGTTCATCGCGGATTCCTGGGCCTGGGGTCCAAGGAGTCGGTGCGATTCACGGCGCAGGCCGACGGCTTTGACGAATTCGTGATGGCCGACCGCATCTACCGTAAAAGGGCCGACCTGTGACCACGCGCGGGCCGGATCTGTCCGTGGACGCTTCGGACGCCTGGGACGCAATCGTCATCGGCGGCTCGTCGGGCGCTATCGACGCCCTGAGCGTTCTGCTGCCGGCGCTTCCCGCAGGCCTTCAGGCGAGCGTGATCGTGGTCCTGCACCTGCCGTCCGACCGCCGTAGCCTGTTGAGCGACATCTTCAGCTATCGCTGCGCCTTGCCCGTGCAGGAAGCGCAGGACCAGCAACCGATACAGCCTGGGCACGTGTATTTCGGGCCGCCCGGCTACCACCTGCTGGTGGACCGGGGGCCGCGCCTGGCGCTGTCGATCGACCCGCCGGTGCATTTTTCACGGCCGTCCATCGACGTGCTGTTCCAGTCCGCCGCCGATTGCTATGGCGAGCGGCTGCTTGGCGTGCTGCTGTCCGGCGCGAATGAGGATGGTGCCGAAGGCCTGGCCGCCATCCCTGCCGCCGGCGGCCACGCGCTGGTGCAGGCGCCGGCGTCGGCAGCGGCACCCACGATGCCCGACGCCGCCCTGGCGCTGGTTCCGGCGGCAAGGGCGCTGACGCCCGACGAGATTGCCGCCGTGTTCGCGCAGTTGCCCACAAGACGGCTGCCCTGAAACCCAAACGCATTGACACCATGATCCCGACATCAGCCCCATCCCGCGACGACCGCATCAAGTGCCTGCTGGTTGACGACGTTCCGGAGAATCTGATTGCGCTCGAGGCGCTGCTGGCCAGCGACCGTGTCGAGGTGCTGAAGGCCCAGTCCGGCCCGCAGGCGCTGGAACTGCTGCTGCGCCACGGCGACGTCGCGCTGGCGCTGCTGGACGTGCAGATGCCCGACATGAACGGCTTCGAACTGGCCGAACTGATCCGCGGCAGCGAGCGCACGCGCCACATTCCGCTGATCTTCATCACCGCCGGTTCGCGCGAACAGAACTGGCAGTTTCGCGGCTACGAGAGCGGCGCGGTGGACTTTCTGTACAAGCCCGTCGACCCGTACATGCTGCGCACGAAGGCCAACGTGTTCTTCGAATTGCACGAGCGCAAGCGTGCGCTGGCGCAGCAACTCGAAGAGCGCACCGAAGCGCTGCGGGTCAACGAAATGTTCATGGCCGTGCTGAGCCACGATCTGCGCACGCCCTTGCAGGCCATCATCATGGGCGCCACCGTGCTGCAGCGTCAGGGCGACGACGAACGTGTGTCGAGCCTGGCGCGGCGCATGCTGCAAAGCAGTGAGCGCATGTCGTGCCTGATCGAAGACCTGCTGGATGTGACGCGCATTCGCCAGGCGGGCGGGCTGACGCTGGCGCCCTCGGAACTGAACATGGGAGCGCTGGTCGAGCGCACGCTGGACGAGGTGCGCACGGGCTTTCCCGATCGCCAGGTGGCGTCGCACTGCCGTGGCGACGCGGCCGGCGCATGGGACGGCCAGCGCATTTCGCAGGTGATCGCCAACCTGGTTGGCAACGCCTTGCACCATGGCAGCAAGACTGCCCCGGTGCGGGTCGAGGTCAATGGCGAGGACGCCAACGAGGTTGTCGTCACCGTTTCGAATGGCGGCACCATTCCGCCGGAGCTGCTGCCCCATCTGTTCAACCCATTCCGCAGCGGCGCGCGGCGGCCCGGCGGTCACCACGGACTGGGTTTGGGCCTCTTCATTGCGCAGCAGATCGTGGTGTCGCATGGCGGCTGCATCAGCGCGGACTCGCGCGACGACGTGACGAGTTTCCGCGTGGCCCTGCCGCGGCGGGCGGCGTCGGCCGGCGCGGCGGTGATCGCGCGGCCGCGCGGCGACGCGACGCCCGCCTAGGGCGGCGCAGACGGTCCACCGCATCCAGCGGTGGACAGGTCATCCGGTGTATCCACATCGGCGCATACGCCCGCATCATCGACCGCCAGCTCGGTCACACCATGACGGGCCAATACGGAACGTGCGCCCACATCTCCCGCCAGCGCCGCAAGCGCCGGCCAGATCGATCGCTGAAACGCGACCGGGTGGCCGCGCTGGCCCTGCCATGCCGGCGCGACGATGGGATGCTCCTTTGCCGCTTCTGCAACGCGCAGGAAGGTATCCGCGCGGATCCAGGGCATGTCGCCAAGCGCGACAAGGCAGGATTGCACGTCCGGGCTTGCGGTGCGCATGACGTGCCGTGCGGCCGCAGCAAGACTGTCGCCCATGCCACCGTTCGTGCCATCGGTGTAAGGGCCTATCGTGACCACCTCGCATCCGGCTTGCGCCAGGAGTGCCGCGACGCGGTCGTTGCCCGCGCGGACGACCGCCACGACGCCGGCCGCCGCGGCCAGCAGGGACGACGCGGCCGTCATGACGACAGGTGTGCCGTCTGCAAGGGGCGCCAGCAGCTTGTCCTGGCCCGCGGCCGCGCTGGCAAAGCGCCGGCCGTGTCCGGCAGCTAGCAGGATGCCCACGCAGCGAATGCACGCGGGGCTGTCCGGATTGGTTTCGAGATCGAACATTTTCTTGTCAAACGGGCGTGGCGGCCGGGCGGTTCCCGTCGCTATCATCGATTGACGACGATCTTATCGGGAAATCCGCCCCGTTTTCACGCAAGACGCAGCGCGGCACCGGCATGCCGGGGGCGGCGCCGCCAGGAACACGGTTTGCTGATAGCGCGCGCCGATGGCGAGCTGCGGCCCGCCGAATGCTCAAAGGAGTTCCAGCCTTGGAAAATTCCATCGATATCAAGATTTCGCGGCGCAACCTGCTCAAGGCGGGCGCCGCTTCAGCCACCGCACTCGGGACAACAACCATGTCCGCAGCCCAAAGCGCCGCGCCGGCGCACAACCTGACCACCACGGTCACGCTGCAGGTGAACGGCCGCACGCATGAGTTGGCGCTGGATGTGCGCACCAGCCTGCTGGACGCGCTGCGCGAGCACCTGCACATGACCGGCACCAAGAAGGGCTGCGATCATGGCCAGTGCGGCGCCTGTACGGTGCTGCTGGATGGCAGGCGGATCAATGCCTGTCTGACGCTGGCCGTCATGCACGACGGCCAGCAGATCACGACTATCGAAGGGTTGGGCACGCCGGGCGCGCTGCATCCGCTGCAGGCCGCGTTCGTCAAGCATGACGGTTACCAGTGCGGTTACTGCACGCCGGGGCAGATCTGCTCTGCGGTCGGCATGCTGGACGAGGCCGCAAGCGGGATGCCCAGCCATGTCACCGGCTCGTTGACCGAGCGCCCGTTGCTGACGCCCGAGGAGATCCGCGAACGCATGAGCGGCAACATCTGCCGTTGCGGGGCGTATTCCAACATCCTGGACGCCATCGAAGACGTCGCGGAGGGCAAGGCATGAGATCGTTCACGTACGAGCGTCCCGGCACCGATGCCGAAGCTGCTGCCAGCGCGGCACGCGAGCCGCGGACGCGGTTCATTGCAGGCGGCACCAATCTGCTTGACCTGATGAAGATTGAGGTCGAAACGCCCGTCCACCTGGTCGATGTCAACGGCCTGGGCCTGGACCGCATCGAACCCACGGACGACGGCGGGTTACGCATCGGCGCCGTGGTGCGCAATGCGGACCTTGCCGCCCACGACGTGGTGCGGCGTGATTATGCGGTGCTGGCGCGCGCGCTGCTGGCTGGCGCGTCGGGGCAGATCCGCAACCGCGCCACGACCGCCGGCAATCTGCTGCAACGCACGCGCTGCCCGTATTTCTACGACACCAACCAACCCTGCAACAAGCGCGTGCCCGGCAGCGGCTGTTCCGCAATCGGCGGCGTGTCGCGCCAGTTGGCGGTGATCGGCGCCAGCGACGCCTGCATCGCCACGCATCCCAGCGACATGGCTGTGGCCATGCGCCTGCTGGATGCGAAGATCGAGACGGTGCGTCCCGACGCCACGCGGCGGGTGATTCCCATCGCCGATTTCTATCGCCCGCCGGATGGCACGCCGCATATCGAGACCCATCTGGCGGCTGGCGAACTGATCACCGCGGTGGTGCTGCCCAAACCGCTGGGCGGCAAACACCTCTACCGCAAGGTGCGCGACCGCGCGTCGTTCGCCTTCGCGCTGGTGGCGGTGGCCGCCGTCGTGCAAGACGATGGCACCGGCAGAGTGGCGCTGGGCGGCGTGGCGCCGCAGCCCTGGCGCAGCGAAGCGGCAGAAGCGTATTTGCCGGACGGCCCGGCGCGCGTGACCGATGCGCTGCTGTCCGGCGCCAAGCCGACGCCGGATAACGGTTTCAAGCTGACGCTGGCGCGCCGCGCGCTCGGTTCGGTCTTGATGGAAGCGAGGGCGTGAACTCATGAAATTCGATACTCCCGCGACACAGAACCCGATCGATCAGCTCAAGGTCGTGGGCCAGCCCGTCGATCGCATCGATGGACCGCTCAAGACCAGCGGCCAGGCCCCTTACGCGTACGAGCACCACGACATCGCGCCGAATCCCGCGGTCGGCTACGTGGTGGGCGCGGGGATAGCCAAGGGCGCCATCACGGCCATCGATACCGAGCTTGCGAGCCGGGCGCCGGGTGTACTGGCCATCGTGACCGCGCAGAATGCCGGCAAGCTGGGCAAGGGCAAGATGAACACGGCCACGCTGCTGGGCGGTCCGGACATCCAGCACTATCACCAGGCGATTGCGTTGGTGGTGGCCAACACGTTCGAGCAGGCCCGCGCGGCCGCCAAACTGGTTCGCGTGCAGTACGTTCGGCGCGAGGGCGCCTTCGACCTGGCGGCGCAGAAGCGGGACCACGGCGACGCCGCAAAGCACATCCCGAAAACGGACGCGGGCGACTTCGACGCTGCGTTCGCCGCGGCGCCGGTCACGGTCGATCACACCTACACCACGCCCGACCAATCGCACGCGATGATGGAGCCGCACGCCTCGCTTGCAGTCTGGAAAGGCGACAAGCTCACGATATGGACTTCCAATCAGATGATCGCCTGGGGACGGTCCGATGTGGCCCGGACGCTGGGCATTCCGAAGGAGAATGTGCGCCTGATCTCGCCCTACATCGGCGGCGGCTTCGGCGGCAAGCTGTTCGTGCGGGCGGACGCCTTGCTGGCGGCGCTGGGCGCCCGAGCGGCCGGCAGGCCGGTCAAGGTGGCGTTGCCGCGTCCGCTGATCATCAACAACACGACGCACCGGCCCGCCACGATCCAGCGCATCCGGCTGGGCGCGGGGCGCGACGGGAAGCTGACGGCGATCTCTCACGAGAGCTGGTCCGGCGACCTGCCGGACGGCCAGCCCGAAGAAGCCGTGCAGCAGACCAAGCTGCTGTACGCCGGCGCCAACCAGCGCACCGCGCTGAACCTGATGACGCTGGATCTGCCCGAAGGCAATGCAATGCGCGCACCCGGCGAGGCGCCCGGCATGATGGCGCTGGAGATCGCGATCGACGAGATGGCGCAGGCGCTGGACATGGACCCCGTGCATTTTCGGGTGCTCAACGATACGCAGGTGGATCCCACCGATCCATCGCGGCCGTTCTCCCAGCGGCGTTTCGTCGAATGCCTGCAGACCGGCGCCCGGCATTTCGGCTGGGATAAACGCGATCCCAAGCCCGGCGCGCGGCGCGAAGGACGTTGGCTCATCGGGCTGGGCGTGGCCAGCGCCTTTCGCAACAACCTGGTGACCAAGTCGGCCGCGCGCGTGCGGCTGGACGCGGCGGGGCGCGTCATCGTCGAGACCGACATGACCGACATCGGAACGGGCAGCTACACCATCATTGCGCAGACCGCCGCCGAGATGCTGGGCGTGCCGCTGTCCCGCGTGGTGGTGCGGCTTGGCGATTCGGCCTTTCCCGTATCCGCGGGCTCGGGCGGTCAGTGGGGCGCGAACAGTTCCACGGCCGGCGTGTATGCCGCCTGCGAAAAACTGCGGACGCTGGTCTTGGAGCGATTGGGATTCGACGCGCAGGGCGTGGTGTTCGCCAACGGCGCGGTCACGGATGCCAGCGGGCGCAGTGCGCCCCTGACGCGCGCGGTGTCGGGCGGCGAGCTCATCGCTGAAGATGCCATCGAGTTCGGCGACCTGGACAAGAAATTCCAGCAATCCACGTTCGGCGCGCACTTCGTGGAAGTGGCCGTGGACGCCGCCACCGGCGAGACGCGCGTGCGCCGCATGCTGGCGGTCTGCGCCGCAGGCCGCATCCTCAATCCCAAAACGGCGCGCAGCCAAGTCATTGGCGCGATGACCATGGGCGTGGGCGCGGCGTTGATGGAGGAGCTGGCGGTTGACCATCGCGCGGGATTCTTCGTGAATCACGACCTGGCAAGCTATGAGGTCCCCGTCCATGCCGACATTCCGCGCCAGGAGGTCATCTTTTTAAACGAAGACGATCCGGTGTCATCGCCAATGAAGGCCAAGGGCGTCGGAGAACTGGGCCTGTGCGGCGTGGCGGCGGCGATTGCCAATGCGGTGTACAACGCGACCGGCGTGCGCGTGCGGGATTATCCCGTGACACTGGACAAGCTGTTGGCGCAGATGCCGTCCGACGCGTGATGCGATGCCGCCGTGCGCTATGCTGGCGCGATGACAAAACACGACTATCAAGACGCGCTGCGCCGCATCCTGGACGCGCACACGGCGGCCGCTTTGCGCACGCTGGCCGGCATGTTTGCGCGGTTGCCCGAGAAGGCGCGCGAAATCCAGTTCGGCATCTTTCCCGACCAGGGCGGCGAGGGGACTTTTTCGGTGGTGATCGGCCTGGAAGGGCCGGATCTGTATGTGCTGAACAAGGCCATCGAAGGGTACCGCGATCTCTTTGACGTCGTGCACGGCGAAACGGGGTTGGAGCCGCCGGTGCCCATGTTCTCCAGCGAGCCGGCGTTCTGCGTGCAAGACGCGATAGCCGACGTCGCGGCCGATTGGGTTGAATCGCTATGGGAGCAAGGCGGCCGCCTCGTATCGCCTTTGCCGGCAATGGTGTATGCCCAAGACGATTACGGAACCGACCTGCCGCGCGCATTGCCGGGGACATAAGCGGGTTTCGTTCAACACAGATCAAACAGTCCGGCCGTTTTTCGCCGGCGTGACATCAAGCCTATTTAGAATGCCGGCGGGCGCCGACCGCCCGGTGCGCGGCCATGCCGCGCGTCTCGAATCATTAAAAGGCTTGATCACTCATGTACCGTCACTCCCGCTTGCGCAGCCGCATCGCGCAATCGCTCCATCGTCTTTGCGCGGTGTTGACTGTTCTTCTGCTGGCGGCGCTGCTTACGCCGGCCGCGCACGCGCAGTCTTCCGCGCCGCTTCAGTGCGGACTGTACGAGTACGACGGCGGAAGGGGCCAGATGCGGGTGCTGAGTTCCAACCTCATCCGCAAGAGTGCGCTGAACGGTCCCGAGCTGCTTTACTACAAAATCGAAAACGGCAAGCTGGGCTTCTATAACCTGGACCTTGGCCTGGACGATGAATACAAGCTTTCCCCGGATGGCAAGTCGATCGACGTGGGCTTTGAAATGGTCTACGCGCTGAAGACCTCCGCGCCGTGCGCCGCGCCCACGGAACTGCCGCAGACCAAGGTCTGGCCGCTGTGCTGGAAGGCGGGCATGATGGAATGCCTGGACGCGTACAACGAGACGTCCGTCAAGGAACTGGAAAGCATGTGCGCAAGCGGCCTGCCGTTCGTGTGCAAGAAACTGCCGGACGCCTGGCGCGAAGCCGGCGGGCTGGAACCCGGCGAAGGCGGCCAGCCCGCGCCGCTGGGCGAGGCGGCGCACAAGACGCTGCAGGCCGCGTGCCTGAAGGGCATCTCCGCCAGCACGTGCACGCTGGCGGCCGAAGAAGCCTGGACCGCGGGCCGATACCTGGATGCCCGGCCCATGCTGGAACATGCGTGCGCGGCGCCGATCGCCAGTCCCGATGCGTGCACGCTGGCCGACAGCCTGGCGCCGCTGACCACCGAGGCGTTGGCGCAGGCCGCGCCGGCACAACTGCCGCAGGGCACCTTCAAGCGTCCGATCGGCACGTTGCGCAAACTGGTCTTCGGGGCGGATGGCGTGGTCAAGGACGACGGATCGCTGACCATGAAGGCGCGCCGGGAAGGCGGCCTGATCAAGATGCAGCACAACCAGCGCGGGGACTTCGTCCTCAAGCCGCTGGGTGACCGCTTGCTGCTCGGGGTTGATTACTGGAATCGCCTGGCGCTATTCGTGCGCGCTGACAACTAAAGCCTGTCGTCATCCCGCCGGCAGGCGGCGTAGCTGCAGCTGGCCGGTGGCGAAGGCGAATTCGTACGCGTACACGGCGTCGATGGCGTAGGCATCGGGGCCGTGCGGTGCATCTTCCGCGACGATGCCGCGCAGCACAGTGCGCCCGTCGACGCGGTCCAGCACGGCGTAGGCCGTGTGGCCTTGGCGCAGACCGGCGTCGCGCAACCGGTCTGCGATGCGATACGTCTGCAACACGTTCATGCGCGGCTGCACATAGATGCCGTGGCGCGCCTTGAAGTGATTGTCGGCGCGCAGCGTGGCGATGGCCGTATAGCAGGCCTCGCGCAGGCTCGGTTGCCGCTCAGTCACGATATGCGGCGCGGGCAGGGCGGCGGCATCGACCATCCACCATGCGTCGGCCCCGTCTTCCAGGCTTTGCAGGACGGTTGCCGGCTCGCCGCCGATGAACTCGATCCGCCCGTGATAGCTCTTGTCGAGCACTGCCCGATACTCGGCGCGTTGCGTTGCGGGGAGCAGGCTGATCGTCGGTTCCGGGGCAAGACCGGCGTGCGCAATGCGGCCCAACGCCCGCCACGCCGCGTCGTCCAGCATGGCGCTGTCCTGGCGCAACGCATCCATATCCGCAAAGACCGCCACCCTCCAGCGTGCGCTGCCGTAGATGGACGTCGCCTGCAACGAGAACGCATCGCCCTGCAAGCCCAGCGCCTGCAATTGCGCCAACGCCGCCTTTTGCCGCGCCACGTGCCGGTCTTTTTCCTGACGCGCGGCGTCGATGCGGCCGGTCAGCGTGGCCAGCCCCTCGTCCGGTCCCAGCCGCACCATGAATTGCTCGGTGTCGATGCGGTCCTGCAGATAGATGCCGTATACGCCGTTCCAGCGGGCCAGCGGCGCCGAGGGCCGCAGCGGACGCATGCTGACGATGTGCAGGTCGGCGCCGTAGTGGTCCGTGATCGTGCGTTCGACGTCGCGTATCGGGCCTTTGCCGGTGCAGGCGCCCAGCAATGCGGTGAACAGGCACGCAATTGCCGTCAGCCGCTTTCTTGTGTTTGTCATCGGGACTTTCGTGGCCGGCGCCCGGGCGGGCGCCGCTCGGCTGCAAAGAGCGCGAGTGTAACGAACCGGGCGACGGTGGCACGGCTTTCGCCGCAGTACGCATTGATGGCGGACAAGCCGGTGGGGTATCCAGTCCCCGCCCAGGGGAGCGAAACATTCGCAACAACGTTTTACGGCGTGCGGGGCACGCCCGCCCCGTAGTCTCGCCAAGATGCATCGTCTGGCCTGCCACCATGTGTTTCAGCTGCCAAACCGGATGTTGCGATCCGTATGCAACCCGGTAGGATGCGCGCACATTGCTCCAGTCCATTTCCACCGAGGATCGATCCCATGTCCCTGCCGCGCCCGCGACTTGCTCTTTGTGCCCTGATGCTCGCCCTGACCCTGTCGGGCTGCGTCACGATCCCGGATTCGAACGGCGCGGGCACCGCAGACGACAAGCGTTATGGGCAACTGGTCGATCTGATCGGCGAGGCGATGAAGGACGGCATGGCGGTGGTGTTGGTTGCGGACCTGATGCCGCACGCCACGTTGAAGGACGCCATGAAGATGACGACGTGGACCGGCAATACCGTCTGGATGTTCGAGCCCGATCCGCGCATCACGTTCGGGCGCAAGTTCCAGAACAACTCGCTGCAACGCGACAAGGACACGACGTACCTGTTCAAGGCCTTCGAGGTCCACATCCTGCCGCCTGGCAAGTACCTGCTGACGGGCGGGGACGACTACAAACTCAATGCCAAGCTGGACGACATCGGCGCGCGCGCCGGCGCGGTGGGCTCGGGCCGTGGCGCCAACGGCACCACCTATCTGTCGCCGGAGCTGTATCGCGAGTTCTACAAAGAGACCAACTGGCACGAAGGCACGACGGGCAGCCAGACGCGAACCGAAAAGGTCTGCACGGCCGTGCACCGCGCATCCGGCGCCTGCGTGGCCTGGGGCGAACAGCAGGTCACCGAGACCACGCCCGGATCGCGTGCCGGCTACTACGAAGACACCACTTCGCGCGACATCCCCGCCATCAAGGTGCAGTCGCGCGTGGTGCCCAAGCTGGCGCTGGCCAGCTTCACGCTCAAGGGCGGCGACCTGGTGCTGAGCCAGCGCATGCACATGAGGACGCCCAGCTACAAGTTCAAGCAGTCCGCGTGCCGCGCAGTCGATCCGAAGATGATCGAATGCCCGCTGGAGGACTTCACGGTGTACACGTGGCCGGCGCCGATGGACTTCGCGCAGAAGTACTTCGCGCAGCGCACGAACCTGACCGACGCGCAGCGTGAGCTGCTGGCCAAGCTCAAGCCGATGCAGATCACGCCGTTGGGCAAGCAGGGCATGCAGGATCCGGTGTGGGGCGTGCCGCTGTCGCTGGGCAACCGGAAGTAGGCCGGATCGGTCCACAAGCTGCGGGCCGCTGGCCAAGTGCCGTGGCACCGCAGGGCATCCGTTTTCGCGCATAAGCGAATCGCGAAAATTTCATATTGAATGAGTTTGATTCTTAGTTATACTCGGACACATCTGTGCGGGCGGTCACGCCGTTCGTGCGGATCTCCGGTCTACGTACCAATGCAGCGGGCGTTTCGGCTTCGGCGGAATGTTTCGGTACGCCGGCGGGCCGGCGCATAAAGACAATAAAAACCAGCGTTGACAGCATCACCCAAGCGCATTCCTCGAGCGACGACGCATCGACAGGTCGACCCGACGAACGTCCGCCGCGCCCGCCGTCCTTCGTACAGAACCTGGAGCACTGCATGCCTGTCCCCACCCGTCGCCGCAAGCTTGCGATCGCCTTGTCCGCCGCCCTGGGCGCGCCCACCGCTTTCGGCCCCTCCGCCTTCGCGCAGTCGTCCGGCGCCAATCCGCCGGTGCCCCAATTGCCCGCCGTCACCGTGACGGGCGCCAGCGAGAACAAGCCGGATGAAATGCCGCCGGTCTACGCGGGCGGCCAGATCGCGCGCGGCGCGCGGTTGGGCATGCTGGGCAATGTGGACATGATGAGCACGCCATTCAACGTGACGGCGTACACGTCGGAACTGGTGTTGAACCAGCAGGCGCGCAGCCTGGCGGACGTGATGGCGAACGATCCCGGCGTCTTCAGTGCGGGGCCATGGTTCTTCGACAACTTCAATATCCGCGGCTTTGTCGTCAACCGCGCGGAGATCGGTTTCAACGGCCTGTACGGCATCGCCAATTCCGAAGGCGTGCAGCTTGAAGGCTTGGAGCGCATCGAAGTTCTCAAGGGGCCGAGCACGCTGCTCAACGGCAGCGCGCCGCGCGGCACGGCGGGCGGCGCGATCAACCTGGTGCCCAAGCGGGCGGACGACACGCCGCTGACGCGTTTTACGACCAGCTATGTGGGCGACGCCAACCTGGGCGCCAACGTGGACATCGGCCGGCGCTTCGGCCAGGACAACAAGTTTGGCGTGCGGCTGAACGCGGCCTATCGCGACGGAGTAGGGTCGGTCGACAACGAGAAGCCGCGCGCCTCGAACGTGACGCTGGGGCTGGACTACCGTGGTGACCGGCTGCGCGCCAGCGCGGATCTGGGCGCCAGCAACCAGAAGGTCAGCGGCGCGCGGAACAATTATTTCGTCACGACCGCGTTTCCGCCGTCGGCGCCGCGCGGCGACATCAATCCGTATCCGTCGTGGTCGTACCAGGACAAGGATTATGCGTTCGCCATGGTGCGCGCCGAGTACGACCTGACCCGCAACTGGAGCATCGGCGGCGCGTTCGGTCTGGCCGAGACGACGCGCAAGGCCAATTCGCCGTGGGGCGTCATCATCAACGACGCCGGCGACCTGGATTTCACGGCGTTCGGGCTGAAGGAACGCAACAAGACGCGCAGCGGCGAGTTGAACACGCGCATCCAGTTCGACACCGGCCCCATCAAGCACAGCGCCGTGCTGGCCGTGACCGACTACGACTCGAAGGTCAGCGGCTATCAGCCGCAGTCGTCGTGGAACGAGTTCAGCAACATCTATCACCCGACCAGCCTGTCGGAGCCCGACAACTTCAGCCTGAACGGCACGATGGTGCCGCAGAACGACATGACGTTGCGCAGCTACGCCATCACCGACACGCTGTCGATGCTGGACGAGCGCGTGCTGCTGACGCTGGGCATGCGCCATCAGAAGATCGACGTGAATTCCTATGTCTGGAATACCGGCGCGTGGCAGTCCAACTACACCCGCAGCGCCAACACGCCGGCGGTAGGCCTGGTCGTCAAGCCGACCGACAAGCTTTCCCTCTACACCAACTACGTCGAGGCGCTGGCGCAGGGCGCCGTGGCGCCGGCCACCGCGGTGAACGCGGGAGAGGTGTTCGAACCGTTCGTATCCAAGCAGTTTGAAGTGGGCGCCAAGATGGACTGGGGCACGTTCTTCACGTCGCTGAGCGCCTTCCAGATCAAGCGGCCCAGCGGGTTCCTGGGCGCGGACAACGTGTATCGCCTGGCGGGCGAGCAGCGCAATCGCGGGCTGGAATTGTCCGTCGCTGGCGAGGCTGCGCGCGGCCTGCGGCTGCTGGGCGGCGTGGCGTGGACGCGTGCCATTCTGACCGAAACCCCGGGCGGTGAATTCAACGGCGCCAAGGCGTCGGGCGTGCCGACGTGGTCGGTCAAGCTGGGCGCGGAATACGACATCGCGCAGGTCCCCGGGCTGACCGCGACAGCGCGCATGATCTACACCTCTTCCATCCCGTGGGATGCGGACAACAACGCAACCGTGCCGGCCTGGACGCGCTTTGACGTGGGCGCACGCTATGCAACCCGCATCGCCGACCGCAACGTGGTGTTCCGGGCGGCTGTGGAGAACGTGTTCAACCGCCGCTACTGGGATTCGTCGCCCGCGTACCAGATGGTCACGTCCGCCGCACCGCGCACGTACATGCTGTCGGCCAGCGTCGACTTCTGATGGCCGCAGGCCGGCATTGGCTGGGAGAGCGCCAGACCTGGGTCTGGCTGCACCGCTACGCCGGTCTGCTGACCGCGCTGTTCCTGACGGTGGCGGGGCTGACCGGCAGCATCCTGGCGTTTGGCCACGACATCGACGCGTGGCTCAATCCCGGTTTTCACCAGGCGCGTTCCACTGCGCCGCCGCTGGGCTTTGATGCGCTGGCGGCGCGCATCGAGGCATCGGAGCCCGCGCTGCGTGTCGACTACGTGACGCACGATGGCACGCCCGGCCGCACGGCGCTGGCGTTCGTGTCGGCGCGGGCGGGACGTCCGCCGCTGGGCTATGACGAGGTGTACGTCGACCCGGGCACCGGCGAGATCCAGGGCAAGCGTTCGCGCCGGGCCTGTTGCCTGCAGGCCGAAAGCTTCGTCCCGTTCATGCTGCAGATCCATCACAGCCTGTATGTGCCGGGCTTGTGGGGGTGGTGGTTCATGGGCGGCATCGCGCTGATCTGGCTGGTGGACAGCTTTGTGGGCGTTTACCTGACGTTGCCGCGCGGCGGGCTGCGCATGGCGAAATGGAAGCCCGCATGGCTTATCAAGCGCGGCGCGGGAGCGTACCGGCTGAACCTGGACCTGCATCGCGCCTTTGGATTGTGGCTATGGCTGGCGCTGGTGCTGCTGGCGCTGAGCAGCGCCTACCTGAACCTGCGCGAAGAATTGTTCCGGCCGGCCTTGTCGGCCGTGTCGACGCTGACGCCGATGCCCACGGCCAGCACGCCGGCCGCGGGGCGCGATGCGCTGTCCGTAGTGGGCTTTGACGCCGTTCGCGCCCGCGCCAACGCGTATGCCGAGGCGCAGGGGTGGCCGCAGCGCGTAAGCGGCGTCAGCCACTTCAGCGAACTGGGCTTGTACCTGGCGCTGCTGTGGCCGTCGCATCACGACCGGGGGCAAGGCCTGGGATCGCCCATGCTGTACTACGACGCGCACACCGGGGCGCGGGTGGGGGTGACGCAACCCGGCCACGGCACCGCGGCCGACGTCTTCACGCAGATGCAGTTTCCGCTGCACAGCGGCCAGATCGGCGGGCTTGCCGGCCGGATCGTGGTCTGTGCGCTGGGGCTGGTCGTTGCGATGCTGAGCGTAACCGGCGTGGTGATCTGGTGGAAGAAGCGGCGGTCGCGGGAAGTCTCGGACCAGCGTGCGGGGCGCGGCTGACCAGGGCGACGCCCCAGCTGGCCGGATTGCTACCAATGTCGGATGGTCGTAGTCATTCCGGCTACTTGAGTGGCTGAAAAACTGCGCATAGATTGACCAAGGCCGATTTGCCGTTGTGCGAGTCGGCCGTATGGATGGTCCGCAGCAGAAAGTGTTCAGTGGTGCGTTTTCTCTGTCTTTGTCAGGGAGCCCATTCTTGGACGTCCACCTCCTTCGTGCAGGCCGGTGCGCCTCACGCACACGCCGTCTATCCCCGTTCGCGCCGCTCCATACCGCCGCCTCGTTTTGCGGCGGCGCACTGTCGTCCCTTTCCCCTCGTTTCCACTGACCTTGATCCACGGAGCGTGCCCGCCACATCGACACCGAACGCGCATTAGCTAGAAAAAACATCGTCGTGCATGTTGGAAGTCCCCTCAGTGAACTTCGCCAAACACATCCATTAGGAGCGACAACAATGAAGCTAACTCGCCGCAAACTGAACGCAGGGGGATTGGCCCTGCTGGCTGCAGGATCGCTGGGGCCGGCCTTCCGGGCCTCGGCCGCCGCCTCGGAAGGGCTGGTCGCCAATCTGCCTGAAGCCGATGACCGTTTCGTCCTGGCCACCGACGCCTACATCTACGCCTACCCGCTGGTGACCATGGAGATGACCCGCCGGGTGATCACCAACGTCGCCGAACCCAAGGGCACGCGCGCGCCGATGGGCCAACTCATCAAGTTGCGTCAGTACCCGGACGCCAAGTTCCGCGACGTGACGGCGCCAAACGCCGACACGCTGTACACCACGGCGTTTTTTGATGTGGGCGACGAACCCTGGGTCGTCAGCCTGCCCGACCTGAACGGCCGCTACGCGCTGTTTCCGCTGCTGGACGGCTGGACGACCGTGTTCGACGTGCCCGGCAAGCGCACGACTGGCACGGGCGCGCAGACCTTCATCGTGACGGGGCCGGGCTGGGAAGGAACGGTGCCGCAGGGCATGAAGCAGTGCAAGTCGCCGACAAGCATCGTCTGGCTGCTGGGCCGCATCTATTGCACGGGCACGCCCGAAGACTACGCCGAGGTGCACAAGCTGCAGGACCAGGTGAAGCTTGCGCCGCTGAGCGGCTGGGGCAAGGACTGGAAGGCGCCGCAGGGCAAGGTCGATTCGGCCATCGACATGAAGACGCCGGTGCGCGACCAGGTCAACAACATGGATGCGACCGAGTATTTTTCGCTGTTCGCGCAACTGCTCAAGCGCAATCCCCCGACGGTGGCCGACGCGCCCATGGTCGAGAAACTGGCGACGATCGGCATCGTGCCGGGCCAGGATTTCGACAAGTCCAAATTGCCCGCCGATTTTGCCAAGCGTGTGCCGGAAACCGGCTTCGCACGCATCATGGCGCACTTCCGGTCCAACGATGGCGACATCCAGCACATCGATGGATGGGGCTTCACGACCAAGACCGGCATCTACGGCACCAACTATCTGCAGCGTGCGCTTATCACCGCGATCGGGCTGGGCGCGAACCGCCCGCAGGACGCGGTCTATCCGACCTCGTTGCGCTCGGCCAATGGCGCCATCCAGCGCGAATACAACGGCTCGGAAAAGTACGTCCTGACCTTCCGCAAGGGGCTGGCACCACCCGTGTCGGGATTCTGGTCGCTGACCATGTATGACCAGAACTACTTCTTCGTCGATAACCCGCTGAACCGCTATTCCATCAGCGAGCGCCAGCCGCTCAAGCGCAAGCCCGATGGGTCGATTGATCTGCTGATCCAGAACGAATCGCCGGGTCCGGAGATGGAGTCGAACTGGCTGCCGGCTCCCAAGGGCCGGTTCATTCTGATGATGCGTCTGTATTGGCCGAACGAAAGCGATCCTTCCATCATCAATGGCTCGTGGACGGTGCCGCCGGTGCGGCGCGTGAGCTGACGCGGTCATGGCGGCAGGGCGCGCCCAGAACCTTCCGGGGTGCGGCCCGCCTGTCTGCATACGCCTTCGGGCCGGAGGACACGCGATGAAAATGTACGTCTTTGCCTGTGCGGCATGCACCGCGCTGCATGCCGGAACCGCGTTCGCGGCCGAGCCGCAGACGGCACCCGCCGTCGACGCAGCAGTTTCCGACGAATGGAAGTTTTCGGTGTCGCCGTATTTATGGGCGCCGGCGCTATCCGGGAAGATCACGCATCGGCGGCTACCGCCCGTCGACGTCGATGCGAGCTTCGACAAGATCTTCGACAACCTGGATTTCGCGGCCATGCTGATGGGCGATGCGCGCAAAGGCCGGTACAGCATCTTTGGCGACCTGCTGTACGTGAAGGTCGGCGCGCAAGGCGACACGCCGCGGGGAATTCTGGCCGACAGCGCGGACGTGAAGAACGAGTCGTTCACGGGCATGATCGGCGCGGGCTATTCCGTGCTGGACAGGTCAGAGCACAGCCTGGACGTGGTAGGCGGCCTGCGGGTCTGGTCGGTGGACAACAGCATCAGGTTCAATGGTCCGCTGACACGGGGCACAAAGCACAGCGACAGCGCGACGTGGGTGGACGCCATGGTGGGCGTTCGCGGCACCTACAACTTTCATTCCAGGGCCTATCTGACGGGCTGGGGCATGATCGGGGCAGGGGGCGCGCAGGCGGACTGGGACCTGGGGCTTGGCGTGGGCTACAACTTCAACAAGTCGGTGTCGGCCACAGTGGGATACCGCGCGATGGGCGTGGACTACGAACGCAACGGCTTCAAGTACGACGTGGTGTTGCAGGGGCCGATCGCGGGGGTGACGATCCGGTTTTGAACGACGTGCCCCGCAGTGGGTTCAGCGCAGGTCGGCCACGTTGACGGTGGTGGCGCCGCAGGCCTGCACCAGTTCAGGGTCGTGGCTGGCAAACAGCACGACGCGGTCTTGCGCCCAGCGCTTGAACACCTCAGCCAGCACGCCGCGCGCCTGGGCGTCCAGCCCGTTGCTGGGGCCGTCGGCCACGACGACCGCCGGATTGCCCAGCGCGGCCGCGGTCAGGTAGACCTTGCGCCGCGTGCCGGTGGACATCTGCTCGAAACGCTTGTCCAGGTGCGGCTCAAGACCAAGCTGGCGGGCGAGTTCCCATATCGAGTCGTCCAGCGTCACGCCTTTGGCTTGGGCCGCCTGTTCCAGCAGGCCGCGTCCCGTCTGCTCGGGAAACGCCATGCAGTTGTCCGGCACGTAAGCCAGGCGGGACTGCGCAACTTGCGGCGCGTCGCGCAGCGAGTGGCCGTCGATGTGCACGTCGCCGCTGTCCGGCGCGAGGGCGCCGGCGATGATGTTCAGCAGGCTGGACTTGCCGGTGCTGTCTTCTTCGCACAGCGCCACGCAGCCTGGCGCAAAGGTATGCGTCAGTCCCTGGAACACGATGTAGTCGCCGTAGCGCTTGCTGAGATTGTCGATGCGTAGCATGCGGCAAGTGTACGAGAGGAACGCGTTCCGCGGCCACTGGAAGGCGAGGCCGTATTCGATCGGGTCGAGCAGGCCATGGGTTGTCGTGTCCGGACCCGGCCGTTAGCATCGGCGGCTACCCGCCAAAAAACCGGAGACTTCATGACTGCGCCCATTCCTGAATTCACCCATGCCGTCGTAACGCGCGACGCACGCGGCGTCTATACCCTGCAGATCCACGATGCCAAGAGCCTGAACATCCTGGCGTCGGCCGTCACACTGAGCCTGACCGAGGCGGCGCGCTGGATCGCGGCGCAGGATGACGCGCGCGCCGTGGTGATCCGCGGGACGGGCGAGAAGGCCTTCGTGGGTGGGGCAAATATTCATGAAATGGCCGAGCTGGACCCGCCCGGCGCACGTGCCTTCATCACGCGGCTGCGCGACCTCTGCGATGCGGTGGCGGACATTCCCGTGCCGACCATTGCCCGGTTGCCCGGCTTTTGCCTCGGCGCCGGCATGGAGCTGGCGGCCGCCTGCGACATCCGGCTGGGGTCGGCGGACGGCGTGTTTGGCATGCCAGAGGTGCGCGTCGGGATTCCCTCGGTGATCCATGCGCTGTTGTTGCCTGCGCTGATCGGCCAGGGCCGGACCAACTGGCTGCTGCTTACCGGCGAAACGTTGGATGCGGCGCAGGCGCGGGACTGGGGCTTTCTGGAATTTCTATGCGAGCCGGCCGGGCTGGACGCGCTGGTCGAACGGACCGTGGCGCCGATTGCCGCCAGCGGTCCGCGTGCCGTGCGGTCGCAGAAGGCCTTGCTGCGTTACTGGGCGGAATCGTCGATCCAGGCCGGTTTGGACCGTAGCGTCGAGGCCTTTGGTGAAGCCTTCACCACCGACGAGCCGCGCCGGTGCATGGCGCCGTTCCTGGCGCGCAAACGGCATCGCTAGGCAAGAAGACGGTGCGCTGCAACCGGCCCCGCAGGACGCGCGCCGCGGTGCGTGCGCAAGAGGGTTTCGCGCATTCAGACAGGAACGCCATGTGCTGACGTTCAAGGATGTCACGGCACAAGGAGCCGACATGATTGCCGAAACGAACGAAATGGAATGCTGTATCGATAGCTGTCTGACCTGCTATCGCACGTGCGTAAAGACCGCAATGACTCATTGGCTGGAGGTGGGGGGCGAGCACGTTGAAATGGCGTCTTCAGCGATCGGGAAGACGGGTACGCAATGACAAGCCCCGCAAACGGGGCCTGCCTCAGATCACTTCCGGAGATGCTCGCGCACGGCCGTGGCGGATGGCCCGACCGCTTTCACGGCGTCGCGCAGTTGGGCTTCGCTGACGCCGAGCGCCTGGGTCCAGTAGCGCAGCTCATGCGGTTCATTGACGTTGATCCGGGAACGGTCCTGGGGACCGCGTTTGCTCAGGTCGTCTGACATGTTTCTATCCTCCGGGTTGAGACGCCCCGGAGGTCAGCAAGCGTCATGCCCGCGCCCAGCGGGCATTTTTGTCATTGCACGCGGGTCGGCGTCGCCACGCGTGAGGTCTGGGCGGGCATGCGCTCGACCGTCAGCGCAGCCGGTTCAGCCGTGGATGGCCGGACCACGACGGCCTTGTTTGCGCTGGCGGCGCCCAGATTGGGCAGATCGGCAGGCCGTGCGGCCACTGCCGTGAACGGGCCGCCGCCGCTGGCCGGAACGCCGTCCAGCGTCAGGTTGGCAGCCCAGACGCCACGTTGGCGCGACAGCACCTGGTAGCGCTGCGGTGCGCCGGCGGCGCGTGCAACCAGATACAGCGTGCCGTCGACCAGGCTGATGGCGGGTGGCGATGCGGCTTCGGCGTCCAGCTTGCCAAGCTTGCCGTGTTCAAGCAGCCAGAGCTGTCCGCCCGCGCGCTCCAGGATCGCGAGCACGACGTTGCCGGCGTTGTCGGCGTGGATGGCGGGGCGGCCGATGTAGGGCACGCCCAAGTCGGCCGGCGCGCTCCAGTCCATGTTCAGGTCGGTGGTGTCGCCGGCTTCGACCAGCTTGGTCAGGTGGTTGTTGGCGCGCTGGCGGAAGTAAAGCTCGACGCGGTCTTCGTGGTTGCGGATGGCGGCCAGTCCGCCGGCCGCTTCCGGCGCGGCGACGCGGCGCCAGCCTTGCCATTCCGACCGTTGGCCCTTGGCGGCCGGGAGCTGGCGGGTATAGAAGAGTTCGCCTTTGGCGGCGATCGCAAACACCACGTAACGTCCATCCGAACCGCGCGCGGCGGCCGGTGAGCCCGAGGCGCCTTCCAGCGGCGGCAGCGCCTGCCAGGTGCTCCAGCTGCCGTCGATGCCGGACGGCGTGATCCAGTGCAGCACGCCGTCATAACCCAGCGCGACGGCGGCGGCCTCGCCGCGCGGCGCGACGGCGGGGATCTGCGTGACGCGCAGGCCGCCGAGCGCCTGCCACCCCTGCCAGGTGCCGTCATGGCGCTGTTTGTTGGCCCAGACGCCGCCCAGCGGGTCGCGCGCCATCAGGCCGGCCGTGCCGTCGGCGTGGGCAAACGACACCACGGGGCCGGTGGTCCGGCCGCCCAGGCTGTGCCAGCGCTTTTCGCCGGAATCCCAGCTGTTCACGGCGGCGTTGGTCTCGCCCGCGGCAAACACGACGAGTCCGCCGCGTCCGTCGGGGTAAACCTGCGGGGCAACGTCGTGCCGGGATACGTAGTAGGCGCGCTGCACCCACGCGGCTGCAGGCCCGGCGGGTTCCTGGCAGCCCTTGGGGCCGGCGCAATAGTGGTAGTCGTTCCAGGCGTAGTGCTGGAAGATCACCGACTTGCTGGCGATTTCCGACTCGGCCAGATTGGTGGCGCGTTCCTGGCTGGGGTAATCGATATAGCCGGTCTCGGCATAGTTGCCGGGCGCCCGCAGCATGGCTTCGCGCGCCAGCCGGGCGCTGGCGATGTGGTCGGGGTGGCCGTGGCCCGCGCAGCGCCAGCACAGCTGGGTGTACGGCACGCTGATCGTGTCGTCCAGGTGCCGTACGGTGGTGGGGCCGTACTGGCGGATCATTTCGGCCAGCGTGTCCACAAGCTGCTCGCGCGTGTAGACCTCGGCGTGCGGGCCCAGCGTGTCCACGCTTTGGTTGGGTTCGGACTCCGTGCGGCTCAGCGGCGTCAGGCTGCCCCAGCCCTTGCCCAGCCAGGGATCCTTCAGGCGCATGTGCCACAGCTGCACGCGCGGGTTGCCGGTCAGCGTGAAGCGCGCAATCTGGCGGCCCGCGACGATGCCGGTGTCTTCCTTCCATGCGTCGGGCTGATGCGCCATGTAGGCGTAAGCGGCGCGCACGCCGCGCTCGCGACCCAGCATGTAGCCTTCGCCTTCGCCAGCGTCGCTGGCGGTCAGGTAGACCAGACGCACGCAGCCGCCGGCCTCGATGTTCGAGGCGACGTCCGGATTCATGAAGAGCAGGTCGTCATCCAGATGGGCAACGAAGGCCAGGTCCTTGATGCCGTGGCATTCGGCCAGCGTCGGTGGCGCGGCCAAGGCGTGGGTGGAGAAGAGGGCTGCGGCCAGGCAGCAAAGCGCCTGGCACAGCGGGCGCAGCAGGGCAGTAAAAACGGGCATAAAAAAAGCGCTGCATGTTGGAGGTGCAGCGCGTCTTGTGGGTGGTAAAGAGTGCGGAAAGTATAGCTGCGGCGCGGCCGCGGGCTGCAATAGGCGCTTGCCCGGTGTGGCGTCGGGCCGACGTTTTGCAATGCGATAAATGGGGACGTCCGAATGGCGTCCCCCATTCATTCAACGCGCCGATTCGGTGCTGACCACCAGCTTGTCCGCCCGCGCCGAGCGCGTCCGGCGTTCCAGCATCACCGCCCACAGCCACAACGGCATGCTGGCGATGGCGAGCAGGCTGCCGACCCAGCCGGTCGACGTCCATCCGAACCCGGCGGCAATCGCGAGTCCGCCCAGGAACGGCCCGAGCGCGTTGGCGGTGTTGAACGCGGAATGGTTGAGTGCCGCGGCCAGCCCCTGCGCGTCGCCCGACACGTCCATCAGGCGCGTCTGCAACACGGTGCCCAGCGCGCCGCCCACGCCCACGAGGAACACGTTCAGCGTGATCAGCCACACGTTGTGCGCCATGAACGGAAACAGGGCCAGCACCACGGCAGACCACAGCAGCAACAGGCCGGCCGTGCGCATGACGGCGCGATCGGCAAACACGGGCACGACCATGTTGCCCACCGTCAGGCCGACGCCGAAGGCGCTCAGCACCAGCGGCACCGTGGCGGGAGAGACCTGCGTGACGGCGGTCAGTGTGTCCGCCAGGTAGGTGTAAATGGAGAACAGCCCGCCGAACCCGACCGCGCCGATGGCCAGTGTGATCCACACCTGGCCGCGGCCCAGCGCGCTCAGTTCGCGCAGCGGGCTGGCGTGCGGATCGGCGGCCGTGTCCGGGGCATAGGCGCGCACGCTCAGCATGGTCAGCACCGCCAGCAGCGACACCAGGCCGAAGCTCCAGCGCCAGCCGATGACCTGACCCAGCCAGTTGGCCAGCGGCACGCCGACGATGGTGGCGACGGTCAGGCCCAGGAACACGCGGCCCACGGCCACAGTCCGCCGGTTGGCGGGCACCATGGAACTGGCCACCAGCGAGGCGATGCCGAAGTAGGCGCCATGCGGCAAGCCGCTAAGAAAGCGGAAGAACAGCATCCAGTGGTAGTTCGGCGCAATGGCGCTCAGACCGTTGCCGATGGCGAACAGGCCCATCAGTGCGATCAGGAGCCGGCGGCGCGGCATGCGGGCGCCCAGCACAGCAAGGATGGGCGCGCCCACCACCACACCCAGCGCGTACGCGCTGATCACATGGCCGGCGGTGGGGGCGTCAATGCCCAGCGACTGCGAGAAGTAGGGAAGCAGGCTCATCGTCGCGAATTCGGTGGTGCCGATCGCGAAGCTGCCGATGGCTAGCGCCAGCAGCACCAGGG
This sequence comes from Achromobacter sp. UBA4530, assembly GCF_002388205.1. NCBI lineage: Bacteria > Pseudomonadati > Pseudomonadota > Betaproteobacteria > Burkholderiales > Alcaligenaceae > Achromobacter > Achromobacter sp. UBA4530. The sequence goes on from NZ_DGMA01000009.1 coordinate 157,028, forward strand.
CGGGCCGGTGCTGCGCGGAAATGGGATGGGACATGAAGACTGGAAGGAGAGGATTGCGGAATGCTGCGATGCAACAGGGGCATTGTAGAGGGCCGAACCTGTCATTTGCATGTCGGGTTGTCTTGCCGTCGTCACTGGATGTGAGCCGCGGCAGGGCGCAACGTGCCGTGGCGCCCGCGCGATGACCTTCGCGCTTCTTGATATTTGTTCGTTTGCAGGCCCCAACAATAAAAAAGCTTCGATGGTTACGTGGTCGGACGGTCGGTAGTTTGAGAGAGAAAACCTCTCCCTCAATCAATCAGGTGAATTGCTTGAACGGACCTTTTTCGACAACGAACGCGCATCGGCGCGGGGTGGACACGCTATGGACCTCATCATTTCAACCGTTCGCAACGTAAAGGCAACCGTCTGCAAGGCAGAAAGAAACGCAAGCAACGCAACCTTGAATAGGTGCACGGCAACGGCACCTGCCGAGTCCGCAGTTGGCCGAATTCTCCGCAAGCCGCGAAAGGAGCGCCTGGCCGCATCCGCCGCGGCTTTTCTACTAGGCGGCGTGGGCAATCTCGGTCTGGTCTCGGTTGCCCACGCGCTAGGCGGAGAGCTACAGCTGTGCAACGTAACCACTTCGACGGGGTATGAATACGACTTCAACGCCGGACCCGCGACGTGGGTATCCTGTGCCTCCCAGGAGGCATTCTCGCTGAACAACGACCAGAGCAATAACGGGGGGACGGGACTTGCCGGTTCGACGGCCCGAATCACTGGCTACGGCGATGGCACGCTGGAACTGAAGGGCGAAAACGGCATCTCGATGCTGAACGGCGTCAACATGAACGGCAACCGGATCACCCAGGTCGGCGTGGGTGTACTGTCGTCCACCAGTCAGGAGGCGGTGAATGGATCGCAGCTTTACGCCACCAACCAGCAAGTGCAGTCCAACAGCGCGGCCATCACAACCTTGGGCGGGTCGGTGGCGCAGAACACGGCAACCCTGAACACGCTGACCACCAACCTCAACAACGGCGCCGTCGGCCTGGTCCGGCAGGATGCGGTCACGGGCGCCATTACCGTGGCTGCCTCCTCGGGCGGCAATGTCATCGACATGACGGGCACTGACGGCACGCGCACCGTCACCGGCGTCGCCAACGGCGTCATCTCGGCAACCAGTACGGACGCCGTCAATGGCAGCCAGCTCTACGCCCTTACGCAACAGGTCGGCCAACTGAATGCCGCCAATGCGTACGTCAGCGTCGACGGCGCGGGCGATGGCAGCGACAACGCGGCAGCGGGCGCAGGCACGATGGGCGCGGCGGTCGGGGCCAACGCGACGGTCACCGCGTCCAACGGCGTGGCCGTCGGCGCCAATGCATCGGCGGCAGCGGCCAACAGTGTGGCGCTGGGCGCGGGTTCGGTGGCCGACCGCGCCAACACCGTGTCTGTCGGCGCGCAAGGCGCCGAACGCCAGGTCACCAATGTGGCGGCCGGCACGCAAAGCACCGATGCCGTGAATGTGGGTCAACTGAACCCCGTGGTGGCCGGCCTGGGCGGCGGTGCGCACATCGACACGGCCACGGGCGCCGTCACCGGCCCGGCGTATCAGCTTAATGGCCAGACGTACTACAACGTCGGCGACGCGCTCGGTTCGCTGGACACCACCGTGCAACGCAACCGCGAAGGCCTGGCCCGTCTGGACAACCGCATCGACCAGACCAACCGCGCCATCGACGACGTTGCGCGCAACGCCTATTCGGGCATCGCGGCCACCACGGCGCTGACCATGGTGCCGGAAGTCGATCCGGGCAAGCGGTTTGCGCTGGGCGTCGGTGCGGCCACGTATCGCGGCTACCAGGCCGTTGCAGTGGGCGCGTCGGCACGTGTGAACGACCGCGTCAAGCTCAAGGCCGGCGTGGGCATGGCCTCCGGCGGGCCCACGGCCGGGATCGGCGCGTCGATGCAGTGGTGATGGCCGCGGGATCACACCGTCACGACATTCAACCCGCCGTTCGCCAGCACTTCCGGATTCGCGCCTGACACAAACAACCGGAAATCGTTGTGCGCGAAGTTGCCGATCACCTTGGCCTGCGTGGCGATGAGGGCGCCCGCGTCGCCGTTGGTCAAGAGGTTGTTGCCGGTGACGGCGGCGTCGAATGCCGGGAAGTGGCTGTAGGCCTCCAGCGCGTTGTCGGCGGCGCGCAGGCAGCGCCACGCGGCGAATTCGCCGCCCGTCTGGATGATGGTCAGCATGGCGCGCGCCGCTTCAGCGCCGAGCCGCAGGCTGGAAAGGTGGTTGCTTTGCAGCGTCAGCGTGCCGTCGCCTTCGGGCACCATCTTGCCCGTGCGGATGCCGCCGCCCAACAGCTTCAACTGATCCGTCGTCAGTTCCGGAAAATCTCCTGATTCCGCAAAGAGCGCGATGCCGCCGCGCAGTCGGTTGTCGCGCACAGTGGTGTCGGCGTCGTTGTCCAGCAGCGCCAGCGCGCAGGACATCGGATCGGCCAGCAGCGCGGCGGCAAGCGCGGCGATGGCGGGGCGCAGGCGCTTGGCCGCTGGCGTTTCGCGGCCCAGCTGCGTGGCCAGCGTCGTCAGGGCCGACTGGATGCGCGGCGTCATCGTCAACGCGTTTCCTGCGGCGCCGGCGCGCAGCAGCGCGGCGATCTCGGTGGTCATCGCCTTGCGCGCGTCCAGGGGTTGGCGCGATAGTGCCGAGGCGGCGCGATCGTCGTCATCGTCCAGCACTGCCTCGGAGGAAAGCGCGCGCTTTAACGCGGCCAGCGTCGGGGCGCGCGTGAAGAGCTGGTCGAGGCGTTCGGCGTTGCCGCGGCCGGCGGCATAAAGACGGCAGGTCTCGATGTGCACGCGCCGGCTGCCGTCGACCCGCACCAGGCTGTTGCCGGGCCCGGCCGGCCCCGCGCAGTCGACGCGCGACAGCCGCAGGTCGGCGCATTGGTTGAAAGCGATCGCCGCCGGTTGGCCGCGCCGCGTGATCACCAGGTCGGCGATGGACACGCTGGCAAAGCCGTCCAGGCTGAACATGCGTTCATCCAGCATCAGCCGGCTGGCCGGGCCGCACCCATGGAGCATCAGGCGCACGCGCGGCCCCTTGAGGATGAGGTCATCGTCCAGCTTGTGTTCGCCGGGCGTCAGGCACAGGCAGATGTCCATGCGGTCCTGTCCGATGAGCGTGCGCAGCGCGTTGTCCAGCGTCGGGAAATCGCCCGCCGGGCCGACGGTAAGGCAGCAGCCGCCGCCGTGCGTGCGCCGGCACAGCGCATCCAGGGCTTCTTGCACCGAATAGGCTTGTTCCGCGAGCAGGTCCGCGCAGTTACGCGGGTCGTAGGCCACCTCGGACGCCAGCGCCAGGGTTGCCGTGTAGCGCAGCGGCAGGTAGCGATCAGGCGCGGGCTGGCCCGCGCGCAGCAGTTGCGCCGTGGCGCGTTGCACGGGGCGGGCGGCATCGCAGGCAAGGGACCAGGCGATGGACGCCACGCCGTCGGCGCCGGTCGCCACGTCCTGCGTGGCCGTGCCATTGGGCAGGCGGCCGGCGTCCACCGTAAAGCGCACGACGGCGCCCGCCACCGGCAGGCTGCCGTTGGCCACACCCGCGCGCAACTCGGAAGGCAGCGGCACGACATCCGGCGTCATGGCGGGATTGGGCTTGACGCTCTGCCCGTCGCCGCCCGCGTAGTAAAGCTGAGTCAGTTCCGTCAACGCGGGAAAGAGCGGGCGGCAGTCGCTGATGGCGGTCCACGCGCCGCCCTGCCAGCGCAGCAAGGCCAGCCGCGCAAACGCCCGCAGGATCCCGGCGGGCGCGTTGAAGGCGGGCTTGCCGTCGGGCATCTGCGGCCATTCGATGGAGGCGGTGGCGGTGCGCGCGGGAATCAGCCAATAGTCGCCCACGCGCAGGCGGCCTGGGGAAAACTTGATTTCGACGCCGTCCTGCTCCAGCTCCACCCAGCCGGCGTTGGCGCTGTTGATGGGCGCGGGCGTGATTTCCGCGACGCCGTCCCAACGGCGCACGCGCGGATTGGACGGAAAGCGCGCCGCATCCAGCGCGTGGCCGATCAGGCTGGCCGGATCGATGGTGACCGTGTTGCCGTCGGTGCGCACCACCTGCGCCAGCGGGCCCGGCTGTCCCAGCAGTTCGTGCGTGTCATCCAGAAATTCGACCCAGCAGCCCGCGGTGATGCCCAGCACGTCGTCGCGGCCGATGCTGGCAACTTCAAATTCGTTGGCCACGGGGTCGTCCAGCCAGCGCACCACACGCGACAGGATGCTGCCGTTTTCGCGCGACCACTTGTAGCGCGCCTTGCCCGCGCCCGCGCCGTCCTGGTGGATCTCGATGCGGTAGAGATGGTTTTCCAACAGACGGTAGCCGGCGTCGGGCGGCAACTGGCACGGCGTCTTGGGCGGCACGCTGGCTTCGGCGCGCGCGGCCATGCGCGCATCGGGCGGGGCGATCAGCGCATCCCACGCCGGCAGCGCCGACAGGCAGGTGAGGGCGGCGTCGGGCGCGCCGACCTGCATCAGCTTGACCTGCCACACCGTCTTTTCGCGGGTGGCGGTGTCGGGGCCGCCCAGCGCGACCTCGCGCATGCTGGTGTCGCCGGCAGGCAGGTCGAGCGTGCACAGGTGGCGCTGCCACGCTTCCAGGTAGGCCAGGTACATGCCCTCGGGCGGCGGCGCGGCTTGCCCGCTCGATCCGAAGACAACCACGCCATCGATGTCGGCCGGCGTGAGGGCGGGCGGCGGCAGCGGCAGGACGGACGCGCCAGCCGGCAACACGGGCGATGCGGTCGGCGGCATGTCGGGCTGTTTGGCCACGGTGGCGGGCTGCGGGTTTTCGCACAACAGGCCGTCCAGATACAGGCGGCCTGCCGACAGCGACAGGTCTTTGCCGGCAGGCGCCAACGCAAAGCCCGGCGCGGCCAGCGGCACGCCCACCCGGCCGACCGTGTCTGCCGTCTCGGTTTCGATGCGGCGGTTCAGGATGTCCTGCTGCTCGTTCCAGTCCGAATCCATCTGCACGCGGCCCTGCTGCATGCGGACAGCCCGGTAGCGCCGGGCGGGGTCGAATGTGAGGCGGCTGAGATCGGCTTTCATGGTGTTGTTCCCGAAGACAGGGGGCTCAGTTCACGGGGATCAATCCCGCTTCGAGTCCGAAGCGCAGATACTCGTCCAGCGCCTGCCGCAGGTTGGCTTCGCGCTGGGCTTGCAGCAGGAAATTCCAGGCGCCCATTTCGGCGCCGTTGTCCGCGCCTTCGCGGATCTCGAGCGCGCAGCCGCGCGCCAGTTGGCCGTAGGCCGACGATCCGAACTGCGTGGAGGTAAACGAGGGGGCCACGCGCGCCGCCGCGCGCTTGGCGGCTGCGGCGCCCAGGTCCTGCATGGCCAGGTCCGGCTGGCAGCGGTAGCGTCGGGGCGTGACGGACGGCATGGGCACGTGGCAATAGCGCACGCAGCCTTCCTGGCGGCGGTTGATGGCGAGCGGGCCGCCGAACAGCGTGTTGGACGCGTCGAGCCGCCCGGCCGCCACGCGCCCGAACAACGTGCTGGCCACGACGCGCAGGGCGCTGTCGTCCACGTCGACCGCGGCAGCCGCGCTGCCTTGCGCATCGATCAGGCACGCGTCGATCTCGACGGCGGCAAGCGGCGTCGCGCAGCGCACCGGCCCGCTGATGCAGCGCGTAAGGCTCAATTCAAGTTCCGGCGCCGCGCCGCTGTGGCGCACGCCGCCGCGCGCGGGCGCCAGCGTGCAGTGGCGCAGCGCCACGGCACGCAACGTGCCTTCCAGCCGCAGGCGGCCATCCACCAGCAGCCCGTCGAGCCGCACGCGCGTGCTGGCGTTGCCGCGCAGCCGCCAGTCGCCCCGCAGCACCGGCCGTTGCAGCGGGGCCGCCTCGATCAACAGATGCGTGTCGGGCAGCACCAGATCGGGGGCGATGGCTTCGGTGCCGTCGTGGTCCAGAACGATGCGCACCCGCTGGCCTGCCTGCACCGCGGCCAGTGCCGCCGCCAGCGTGGGCGCGGCCGCCGAGGGCACGCGCAGTTCGATGTCGAAGGTGTCTCCGGACGCCGCGTCCGCGTCATCGCCAACCGGGGCGCTGCGGTCGTACGGACCCGCGCCAATGTCGCCGGGAAAGCCATACGCATATCGCACCTGCACCGATTGCGCGGTGACGCCGGGCGGCAGCGCAAGGCGTCCGCGGTGCGGGTCCAGGCCCACCAGCACGCCGCCCGCAACAGGGAAGCTGCGGTCCGGCCGCCCGGGCTTGCGCGCCTTGACCAGCAGCGACGCGTCGGGCCGGCGCCAGTCCTCGGGGGAAACGCCGGGGATGGGCGCCAGGTTGCAGATGACCAGATGCTCGGGCGGCACGGCCTGTCCGTCCAGCCACACCTGCACGACCGGGCCTCCGCCGCTCTCGGCAAACCCCCCTTGCGGCGGCGCGTCGCCGTCGGTCAGCGCCTGGCGGCGCGCTTGCAGTTCGGCGTGCAGATCGCGCCAGGACAGCGGTTCGGGCACGTTGACCGGCTCGGCCAGGTGGTCGATGTCGGTCTCCGTGCGGGGCCGGTTGAACAGCGGCTGGTCGCGGCCTAGCGGATCGATGGTGTAGAAGCCATCGCGCGTCGTGGCGGGGGCGGCGTCGCCGCGCTGGACGGTGTAAGACTGCAGCCGCCACAGGAACAGCGCGACGTTGGGCAGGTTGTAGCGCCCGGCTGGCAGTGCGCGCACATCGGCCGTGTGCAGCTCGGCGCCAAAAGGACCGTCAACGCGTTCCATTGCGCGGGAATCGCGCAGATCCGGTGTGCGCAGCGCGTGCGGGCGCGGATGGTTGACGTGCTGGGTGGTGGCGACGCGTTCAAAGCACTCGGACACGCGGCTGCGCCAGCCCGTGGCGTCGGCGGCCAGTTCTTCCAACACCAGTGCGGTGCCCTTGCGCCGGCGCAGCCGCAGCGTGTTGGCGACCAGCGCGCGGGGTGAGAACGCGGCGCCGACGGGGTATAGCGCGCGCACGCCCAGCAGATCGCCCAGGTACGGCACCACCCAGTCGTCGCAGGTCTCGATGAACCAGTTGTCGTAGAGCCGGTCCACGTCGGCGTCCACCAGCGCGCCCTGGCGCGCCAGCACGTCCAGCAGCGCGCGCAGCGGGCCGCCGGCCGCAGCGTCGCGTTCACGGTAGAAGGCCGGCAGCAGGGCCATCAGCGCATCGGCATCCAGGCGGGTGTTCATGTGCGCTCCGTGAGCAAGATGTTCGCCGGGTCAGGGCGCAGCAGTTCGGCCGGTTGCAGGCTGCCTTGCTGCCACCGCGCGGTGCGCGCCGGCAGCGTGGCGCCGGGCCCGTTGCTGCGCCGCGTGGTGACGGGGGACAACCCCGCGCTCAGTCCCGCACCCGGTCCAGAGCCCAGCCCCGGGTTCAGTCCAGTATTCAGCCCCCCCTCCAGCACCAGCGAATCCAGATCCACCCACTGCACGCCCGGCACGCCTTGCAGCACGGTCAAGACTTCCGCGCCGTGCACCGGCTGACCGAATGCGCGCGCGGCAAAGCCAAAGGCCTCCAGCACGCGGGCGCGGGCCGCCTGCAATACCTTGGGCGTCTCGTAGCGGGGATCGATGCCCAGACCGGCCCGCAGGCCGAAACCCAGATAGCGGCACGGCGCCACGCGCAGCGGCTGGTAGGGCGGCCGCGCTCCATCGATGGCCGCGAGCAGATTGCGATACAGCGCGCCGGCAGGATCCAGCGCGGCGCCGTCCTCGCCGGCGACGGTCAGATGCACGAGCCGTTGTTCCCCGTCCCACAGCCACACCGCCTGCGACTTGCCGATGCCGGTGAACGCGGCGGAAAAATCCTCGAAGTCGCGCAGCGAGACGATGCGGTCCAGCGTGCGCACGCGCAGCGGCGCATTGCGGCGGGCGGCGTCGCCGGCTTCGGGATCCACCCCGCCGGTGGCGGCTGCCGGATTGACGACCGCCTTGACGCCCGGCGCGCGCGTGAGCAGCACGTTCAGTTGACCGCGCGCGACGTTGCCTTCGCGGCCCAGGCCGACGCGATAGCGCGCCTCTACATTGCCCGACCCCGACGGCAGCCGCGCGCCGTGCAGGCCGTCGCCGAACTGCACCGTGGCGCCGCCGCTGTCGTCCAGCCGCAGCAGATAGGCGCGATCGTCCGGCGCCAGCTCCGTGATGCGTGGCGCTTCGGTCCACAGCAGGCCATCCACGCGAACTTCCAAGCTGCTCGCTGCGCCGCTCGCCGTGGGCGCGGGCACGAAGGTCAGCGGCTTTTGCTGCAGCGTGAAACGCTGGAACGCCCGGTTGCCGGCGCCGCTGCCGAGCACCTCGGGCTGGATGCGCATCTGCCGGCTGTCGCCGTGGCTGGCCGGCGCGACGTTGGCGTTGATGCGCACCGTGGCGGGCAGATAGGCGTGCGCCAGATCGGCGTCCAAGTGCAGCGACGTGCGGCCGCCAGCGCTGTCGTTGCGCTGGATGCGGACGATGTCGCTGGCTTCAGCCAGCGTGACCGTGGCGCGCGCGCCGTCCTCGAATTCCAGATCCGCGCTGGCGCGGTCGCGCGCCACGCGCACGTTGGCCAGCGCGTCGCCGCGCAACAGCCGGTCGCGTGGCGCGATGTTCGCGGCGTCGGCCTCGTCCAGGATCAGCCCCGACACCGCCAGCACGCGGTCTTGGGGCAGGTCGGGTTCGTACGACGCCAGCACCAGCGCGTGGCCCTGCGTGAGGCCGGACGCGGGGCGCACGCCCCAGTCCAGCGCATCGGATTCGCCATACGCGGTGGTCTCGCGCACGGCGTCGTTGAACTGTTCGCGCAGGCGTTCGCCCCGCAAGGTCAGCCGGGTGGTCGGCCCGGCCAGCGCAAAGCCGGTCCGCGCGTCGGGGCCGGCCTCGGCAATGCGGTAGAGCTCTTCATACCCTGGCATGGACAGCACGGCCCAGCCGCCGGCCACCCATTTCGGATAGACGGCATCCAGATGCACGCCGTGCACGTCGGCGGGGAACAGGCTGGCGGCGGGTATCGTCTGGCGCGCCAGGCCCGGTCCGGACCACGCGAGCGTAAGGGTGGCGTCGCCGCTGGCCTCGTAGTAGTCGATGCGGATGTCGTGCTTGCGGCCTGCCGTGAGCCGGGCGCTGGCGCTGTACTCGGTAGGCGATTGCTCGCGCCACTGGTCGATGAGCAGGTTGCCGTCCACCCACAGCCGCACGCCGTCGTCGGCCGTGACGTGGAAGGTGTAGCTGCCGCTGTCCGGCGCGCGCACCCAGCCGGTCCAGCGCACGCAGAAGTTGTCCGCGGGCATGCCGTCGCCGGGACCGCCCGCCGCCCACCGGAAATCCAGCTGCGGATCGGTGCGCGTCATCACCCGTTCGCTGAAGGTGCGGCCGCGGTAATACTCGCCGTACAGGCCGGACCCCGCGCCGCTGGCGCCCGGCGGATCGGAGATGTCGGCCAGCGTGTAGCCCGGCCATTGCGGGAACTGGCTGAAGGACGGCTTGGCGTCGTCGGCCATGCCCAGATAGGCCGCGCGCAGTGTGGCGGGCATGGCGCGCCAGTCGGGCGCGTTGTAGCCGAACAGCCGCGCCTGCGCGCGCAGCGCGTAGCAGCGCGGATGGCGGCGGGCGGGCTGCACGTGCGGGGCCGCGCTGCCCAGGCCGCGTTCCAGCGAGATCAGCGTGTAGGCGGGCGCGCCGTCTTCGCCGGGGCCCGGCACATACTCGCGAACCTGTGTCAGACGGCGGAAATCCCAATTTTCGTTGCCCGGGTCGCGCACACGTTCGTCGCCGACGATCAGCACGGCGTCGCCGGCTTTGAGGCGCGTGGCCGCCCCGGCCAGGCACAGCGTGCGCGCGCCAAAGCGCGGCGGCGCCGGTTCCAGCCACGCCAGTTCCAGCGCGTTCCAGGCGGCGCGGGCCTCGACCGCCTGCAAGGTTTCAAACGTCTGCGCGCGTTCATCCTGCGCAGGCACGCTTTGCGCGCGCGTCCACGGCTCGATGCGCGCGCGCAGTGGCGCGCCGGGCGCGGTTTCCATCGTGAACGCCAGCCACGTCGTTGCCGCCACACCGGGCCGCAGTTCGTAGCCGATGGCCCGTGCCAGCGATTGCACGGACCGGCGCTCGGTCGCCGTCCGCAGATAGCCCTCGTTGCCGATGCGTTCCTGATAGAACGCCAGCACGTCCAGCACCGCAGCCCACGCGTCGAACAGGGCGATGACCGGGTCGTCACGGTCGCGTGTGGTCAGCGCGGCCAGCGCCGGCGACCGCGCCAGGTCGGCTGTCAGGCTGGCCAGAAACCGGCCATGCGTGCCGATGCGCAAGCGCAAGGCGGGCTGCCCCGGCGGGTTGTCCAGGTCTGATGGCGTCAGCGCAGGCTGGCCGGCGCAGCAGCCGCAATCGGCGGGGGTTGTCATGATCCGCCCTCCACGATGAAGTCGATGCGGCCGTTCTCGGGAAAGTTGGGGTCGCCGTCGGCGCGTAGCACTTCCAGCGGCGCAATCAGCAGGCGGCCGGTGTCCAGTTCGCCCGCGGGGTCGCGGCCCCAGCGCTGGAAGCGTTCGGCCCGCGCCGACGCGACGCCCGGCACCGCCATGACGGCGCGCATCAGTGCCGACAGCGCCAGCGGCGTGCCGAAGGTGTAGCGGTCGGGATGAAAGAAGCCCGGCCGGCCCGCGCGGTCCAGGCCCACGGTGAAGGCATCGCGCAGCGCCGCCTTGACGTCCGCAGCAAAGTGGCCCGGCGCGGCGCAGACGCGCACCAGGATGTCGAGCGGCACGTGCACGGGATCGGAGAATTCCAGGTCCTGTCCTGCCAGCCGGAAGCGCTCCATGAAGGCGCGCAGCGTGGCGCGAAAGGGCGCGTCCACCTCCCGCCCGCCGCGCCGGTCGACGGTCAGAAAGACCGTGTGCCAACTGCCCGTCCAGCGCAGTCGGGCCGCCGCGCGCTGCACCTGCGGATGGCGTTCGGCCAGGCGCGCGTAGTCGTCGGCCGTGACCGCGCGTTCCTGCACGCGGAAAGCCTCGGGCGCGTTGAGCTTGATGGCGTCGGCCGGTTCCGGCGCCGCGCCGCCCTGCGCGGGCAGCGGATTGCGCACGCGCGCCACGCCCACCATCAGGTCCGCATCGTCGGTGACAAGCGCGCCGATGGCCTCGGCGCCCACGTTGCCCTCCGCTCCGCCGCCCAGCCGGTAGCGCGCCAGCAGGCGTTCGCCGGCCACGGGGGCGGCGCCGTAGCGGTTGTCGCCAAAGCGCAGCCAGGCTGCGCCATCGGTTTCCGTTTCGACCACGAACTCGCGCGCGTCACGGGCGCTGGCCAGCAGGCTGCGCTGGGGCGACCACGCCGGGCTGGCGGGGGCGGGCACGTCGCCGGGCTGATCGGCGTCGTCCGCCTGCAGCGACATGCCGCTGGGCAGGGCGCGGCGCGGGTCCTGCGCCAGCGCCGCACCGGCGGGCAGCAGAGCGGACACGGCGAGGTCATGCCGGTAGGGTTCGGCGCAGGCCAGGCCCGCGTCCGGCAGGCGGGGGCGGTAGGGCCGCGACGCGGGCGCGTCGCGCGCGGTGGCCGTGTCCGGCAGTAGCGGCGTCCAGTCGCGCTGCATGCCGTGGTCGGCCAGGACGACGTTGCCGCGCGCCACGGACACGGCCCGCTTGACCAGCGCGCCGCCGTCGTCGAACTCGCGGCTGACGCACAGCGGAAACGGCAGCGCGTCGTCCGGATGCCAGGCGATCAGCAGCAGGTCGGTGCCGGTCAGGTCGTCGCGGCCGGCGCGGGTTTCAGTCAGGCGCACGGCCACGCGATGCGTGCGGTCGGCGTCGGCCTTGCGGCCCGTCAACGGGTCGATGGTTTCCTCAAACACCAGCACGTCGCCGGCGCCAAGCGTCAGCGGTGGATCGTTGACCAGCGCCGCCTGCGTCTGGCCGCGTGGCAGGCAGTAGGCGGGATCGGCGAAGTCATGCAGCAGGATGCGGCTGTGCGCGGCGTGCAGCGTCAGGTCGTGCAGGGTCTCGAACACTTCAATGCCGGCCGCGGGCAGCCCGTCTAGCACGTCACGGCGGCGCACGGGCTCGGCAAGCGCGGCTTCGGGCGTGCTAGTCAACAGCGGCGTGCCGGCCGGGATGACCTTACCGTCGCCCTGCGTGTTCGCTTCAAGAGCGACGAACACGCGAGCGTTGCAGCCGTCGTGCAGGGGATAGTCCAGGAGGCGCGCGTGGCGGCGCAATGAGGTCCGGCGGCGCGCGGTGTCCAGATAGGCCTCGGTGGCGGCGGCGTCCTGCGCGTAGGAAAGATGGTCGGCCACGTAGGCCAGCGTTTCCACGAGCGCCACGGTGAAATCGGCGGGATTGCGCTCGGTGAAGTCGGGCATGCTCTGCGACAGGCGGTCCAGCATCAAACGCCGGAAGCTCTCGTAATCCTTGGCCAGGTAGTCCAGCAGCGGCTCGGGCGGCGCCGGCGCATCGCACGCGTGCGTGTCGGCGCAGTCGAACTCCGACGGGCAGCCCGCCTTGAAGTTGATCTCGATGGTAGACAGGCACAGGTCAAAGCCCGGCGCGGGCGCGTCGGGGTCGGCCGGGTTGACGAGCGCGAGCGTGTACCACGAGAAGTCGCCTGCCTTGTCCACGGTCAGCCGGATCTCGTTGCCGGACAGCACCGGGTCCGCGGCCAGCGCGATGCCGCGAATGCGCGCGCCGCCTTCGATGCGCACGTGGGCGCGGCCGATGCCGGACACCGGATGCGCGCAGACCACACGCACCGTGCGCTGATCGGCCGCGTCAATTTCCACGAAGGCGATGCCGTTGTCGCCGGGCGGCTGCTGGGCGCGCAGCAGTTGCAGCCGGCGCGGGTTGGCGCTGCGGAACTGGCGGTTCATGGCACGTCGCGCGTAAAGCGCGCCAGACGCCGTTGCTGGCCTTGGCGCAGCACGTACTGCACGTCGACCTGCAATGTTGCGTCGCGGTGCGCGACGTTGACGGATTCCACCGCGATGCGCTCGCCCAGCCATTGCTGCAATGCGCCTTGCACGCTCATCTGCACGGCGGCGGCCAGCGTGTCGCTGTTGGGCGCAAACACCAGTTGCAGCAGTCCGCAGCCGAAGTCCGGCCGGTTCACGCGCTCGCCCGGTACGGTGAACAGCACTTGCTCGATCATGTCGCGCACATGAGTGGCGTCGTCGGCATTACGGCTGCGGCCGCGCGCGTCGGGTTCGAATGGAAAGCGCAGGAGGGCCATGGCGATGCGTCCTTACATGCCCACGACGCGGGCCTGCGCCTGCAGGGCCAGCATCGGCGTGCCGGTGGGCATGCAGATCGACGAGCCCGCCTGCAGCGCGGCCGGCATCCCGCCGATCAGCACGCGCGTCGCGCCGGCGAGCCACATGCCGGTGACACACGGGCCGTTGCCTGACGGCGGCGGCGGAAACGCGCAGCCCGCGATGGAATACGTCGACAGGATGGTCACGGCCGGCTGGCCCGACAGCAGCACGCGTGGATTGGGCGCCGTCGGAATGGCCTGGCCGCCGTGCGAACACTGCACGGTGGCGCCGAAATGCAGCAGGGGTCCGGGCATGCTCTTGGCCTCCTCAGGTCACCGTCAGGGCGCCCTGGTTGATGTTGACGGCCGGACCGGCAAGCATCACCGTCGCGCCCTGGCCGTTGGACAGCGTGATGCCCACATCGCTGATCGAGATCATCGCGCCCGTTTTGGTCTTGAGCAGGATGCCGCCGGTGGGGCCCGGCAGATCGGAAATCATCAAGGTGTTCTGCCCGCCGGTCTGCAGCACGATGCTGGGCGACACGGGCAGCCCGGCCAGCGCCAGCGCTGGGACTTCGGCGGCCGATCCCCAGAATCCGCCGACCCAGATCGGGTAGTCGGGCTTGCCCTGTTCAAACTCCACCCATACGCCCGCACTGACCTGCGGCACGACGAACACGCCGCTCTGCTGGCCGGCGAACGGCACGCACGGCATCGCCCAGCTTGAGACGCCCAGGCCCAGCACGTCGGGCACCTGCACCTGGATGCGGCCCATCTGCATGGGATCGACGTTGTTGATCACCACGCCGCGGAATTTGCCGTAGTGGCGTTGGGGTTCTGTCATGGCGGCACCAGGGGCAGGGTGGAGATCAGACCGTTGCGGGCCAGCGAGAATTGCTGCCGGAATTCGCCCGCCTTGAGCGAGCTGTCGACGCGCTTGACGTAGTACAGGCCATCGAACGCCAGCCCCGCGCCGCGCACGCCGACCAGTTGGCGCGACTTGAGCACATGGCCGTAGCGCAGCACGTTGAGCGATCCATCGGCGGTCACGGCGTCGGCAGTGGTGCCGGCGGCCATGGCCAGACCTTTGCCCAGCGCGGCGGCCGGCGACAGCTTGGCGGTGTCTTTCAGCAGCGTCAGCCCCTTGGCCAGCGGCGGCAGCAGGCCCAGCGGCGGGCTGGTCAGGCTGACGTCGGGAACGGGCAGCGGAATCGGAAACTTGGTCAGCGGATTCTGGATGAAGATGACCGGCAGCGCGGCGTCCGACTGGTTTACCGCGAACGACAGCGACTCGACATTGCTGTGCACGTCCATGCCCAGGTTGAGCGCGGGCTGCACCGGTCCCAGCCGGATTTCCGGTCCCCAGTACGCCACGTTGGCGCCGGGCAGCGGGCCGGGCTCGATGTAGAACACGTGGCCCACTTCCCGCGCCAACTGGCGTACATAGGCGAGGTCCGTGCCTTCGTGCAGCGGAATGCGTTCCACCGGAATCGGCACGTCGGTGAAGGGCGACGGCACGACCAGCGGCAGCATCCCGTACAGCGCGTAGCGGCCAATGATGGCGGCGACGCGGGCGGGCGGCGGCATGGCCGGGTAGGGCAGGCCGCTCATGTCCTGCTTGTCCATCGCCACCGTCAGGTCTTCGCCGGTGACGGTCAGGCGCGACTGGCCGGGCGCGTTGCCGTCCGTGATCTCCTGGCGCGTCACCAGCCCGTCCATCAGCACGGTGGGCAGCCCGTTCAGCGTGGCGATCAGGATGACGCGCAGCCACGGCACCTGGCCGCCCGCGATCAACAGCAGCGTATGCAGCGGCGAGCGGTTGCTGACGGAGAACGTGAGCTGGAATCCGCCCGGCCCGTCCGCGGACGACGACACCTCGACGCGCTCCAGGCCGTCCATGATGGGGCGGGGCGCAGGCACCGGCAGGCCAGGGCCGACCAGCAGCGTCAGGTGCACGCCGCTAAGCATCGCTGCCTCCGAAGGGCGCACCACCGAAGGGAGAACCCAACGCGGCGGGCAGCGTCACGCGCAGGCTGCGCCCGGGCACTTCCAGCGCGGCCGGACGCGGCGCGTCGTTGCCGTCCGCCAGGCGCCAGAACTGCAGCGGATCGCCCAGCGCCGCAGCGGCAATCCGGTCCAGCCGGTCGCCTGGGGCGACCGCGACCTCGCCCACTGCGGTCAGCGCCGCCGGATCTGGCAGAAAGCGCCGGCGGAGGTACACGAGCGGCCGGCCGTCCGGCCCGGCCAATTCGGCCGTTGGCACGTCGTGGTACCGGCTGTTGGCAGGAAAGCGCTGCACGCTCATGGCAGGGACTCCAATCCGACGGAACCCAGGTCGCCCAGACCGGCCAGCGCGGCCAGCCGTTCCTTACGCTGCTGATACACCAGGTACAGATGGCCGCCCTTGTCGCCAAAGCCCAGATCGCCCACGTGCAGCACGCGCAGGCCCAGCGACACCTTGGCGCGGATGGGATTGAGGCGCGCGTCGAAAGCCTCTTCGGTAATCGAAAAGTCCGTCACGCGCACCGGCACCACGCGCTCGCGGCTCCACACGAACAGGCTCAGCGGCGCGACCGTGGGCGCGATTTCCAGCGTGCCCAGGTTGGCGATCTGGTTGTTGCGGATGAGCGCGGCGCTGTCCGGGTAGACGATGGTCTCCAGCGCGGCCAGCTGCGCATGGATGCCCGTGTCGCGCGCCTGCGGATGATCGTCGGGAAATTCGAGCTGATCGGTGGCGTCCAGCTCGGCGTCCAGCCGGATCGTCTCGGACGGCGGACCTTTCAGGCGCAGCGGTTCGCCTGCCGCGCCGCCGTCGTCCACGCTCTGCGGCTGCAGCGAGCGCGTCAGGGTCTCGGGGTTGTATTGCAGCGATATCACGCGCTGCACCGCCCCGCTGGCCGGATCGATCAGGATGATGCCGCCGCGCAGCAGGCGGGGCGAAAGCGGTCCGCTCATGGATAGGCCTGCGGTTCCGCAGCGTTGCGTACGGCGGTGATGCGCTGCGCGCCCACCAGCGCTTCCGGCCAGTGGCGCGCCGCGCTGAAGAGGTCGGGGCGGTAGTCGAACTCCAGCACGAAGCGCGACACCGGCACCCGCGCCACGCAGTCCAGTTCGACGGCGCGCAACTTGCCCGGCGGCTCGTCGACCATCGTGACGTCGGCGTAGCGCGTCTGGCACAGTTCCAGCACCTCGCCCACGGTCTTGCCAATCCAGTCTTCCATGGCGGCTCCTAGATCAGGTTCATGTTCTTGGGCACGGCGCTCGCGTCGTCCGGCCGGCAGGCGCGATAAAAGCAGATGCCGCAGCCGTCGACCGAGGCCCGCACGGCGGTCTCGACCTTGGCCTGGAACGTGCCGGTGGCGGCGGCAAACGCGTCGTTCCAGCGTGTCTTGAAATCGACGCCGCGCTTTCGGCAGTCGTACACGGCCTCGTAGTCCTGCATGTTCAGCGCGTAGTTGCAGCTGCCGGCGCCGATGTACTTCACCCAGCCCTGGCTGCCCGCCATGAAGTTGGCCACGTCGGCGCCGGAGAACGCGACGCCCAGCTTGGATCCTTCCGAGCTGCTGTACGGATGCGTGTGATAGGTGCCGAGCGTGTAGTCGCCCTTTTTCTCGGCGGGCAGGCTGATGCTGCCGCCGCCGCCCGATCCGGTGCGGATCACCCGCTTGCCGTCCTTGTCGGACACGATGCGCCCGCCATGTTCCTGCACGGTGTCGCCGCCGTGGCCGGACTTGGACCAGGCTTCGTTGACCGCGTCATACACGTCGTCCGGCATGGTGTGCGTGGTGGGGCACTTGCGCGCCTCGGCTTCGGCCACGCGCAGATCGCCCATGCCGGCGCGCTGCACGGTCTGCGCCAGGCCCGGCGCCGCAGCGGGCCGTGACAGGCTGTGCGCGGCGCGGTCGGCTTCCGCTTCCTGCGGCGAGTGCGACGGGCCCAGTTCCAGCGGCAGCCCGGGACGGTAGCGCCCATGCTGCTGCACGACGTGCGCCAGCTCGTGCGCCAGCAGGTCGCGGCCCTGGCGTGTGCCCGGCGCGTAGCGGCCCGCGCCAAAGGCGACATGCGCGCCGACGGTCCAGGCCTGCGCATCCAGCGCGCGCGCCGATTCCGCGGCCCGCGCATCCGCGTGGATGCGCACGCGCCCGAAATCGTGGCCGTAGCGCCGCTCGAATTCCATCCGGTCGGCGGAGGCCAGGGGCTGACCCGCGCTGCGCAGCACGTCCTCGACCTGCTCGGGCACCGCTGATTTTGCACGACCCGAAGTCGACGAGGCGGCGCACGTCGACTTGCCGCCGCAACCGCAGGCGCATCGCCGCATCACCAGGCGCGAGCGCGGCGTTGCGGTGTCCGGCCGCGGCGCGAACAAGGACGTTCTCATGGCTCTGCTCAATGCTTCAGATGAAACGTGTCCGCGATCGCGCGGCCCGCCTGCGTGCCCGTCTGCGCCGGTTGCGCGCCGTCCGCCACGGTGCGTACCGCTTCTGCATGGGCATCGGCGGCCGCGCCGCCGTTCTGCGCCGCCCGCCGGACCAGCTCGTGGACCAGGGCGGCAACGAACGCATTGCGTTGGGCCGCGTCATGGCTCGGCAGGCTGAGCGCGCGGATATGCAGGTGAATTGCGGATTTCATGGCCATCCCCTCGTTTCGGCATCGGCCAGCGGCCGTTCCCGTTTGGCGGCTTCAGCGTGCGCGGCTTGCAGCACGTGAGCCATGGTGACTTCGGAGCCGGCGTCGGCGGCCAGAAAGGCCGCGTTCAGCGCGACGTTGCGGATGCTGCCGCCCGTCAGGTTCAGGCGCGCCAGTTGGCGCGGATCAAGATCGCGGGTAGGCGTGGCGGCCGGGAACACGCCGCGCCAGATCCGCGCGCGCTGCTCCAGGTCAGGAAACGGAAACTGCACGACAAAGCGCAGCCGCCGCAGAAAGGCGCTGTCCAGGTTGGACTTCAGGTTGGTGGTCAGCACCGCGAGGCCCCGGTACGACTCCATGCGTTGCAACAGGTAGCTGATTTCGATGTTGGCGTAGCGGTCGTGGCTGTCCTTAACCTCCGAGCGCTTGCCAAAGAGCGCGTCTGCCTCGTCGAACAGCAGGATCGCGCCGCCGTCTTCCGCGGCTTCGAAGAGGCGCCGCAGATTCTTTTCGGTCTCGCCGATGTACTTGCTGACGACGGCGGACAGGTCGATGCGGTACAGGTCCAGCCTGGTTTCGCGCGCCAGGACCTCCGCGGCCAGCGTCTTGCCCGTGCCGCTTTCGCCGGTGAACAGGGTGGCAAGACCCAGACCTCGCGACTGCGCGGCCGCGAACCCCCAGTCTTGATGGACCCGATAGCGCTGGCGCAGATGCGCGGCGATCTGGCGCAGCACGGCGCGTTGCGGCTCGGGCAGCACCAGGTCGTCCCAGCCTGCGGCCGGCGTCAGACGTTGCGCCAAGCCGTCCAGCTTGCGGCGGCTGGCCTGCGCGCAGCCCTGCCACAGCACGGCGGCCGGATCGGCGCCGGGTTCCTGCAAGGCGGGGGCGAGCGCGGCGGCGGTGCGCTGCAGGGTCCGCGAGTCCAGCCCGAACTGGCTGGCCGCCTGGTCCACGGCATCGCCGACTTGCGCGGCGGCTTGCGGCCCCAACGCCTGCCGCCACAGCGTTCTGCGGTCGGCCTCTTGCGGCCGGGAGACGGCGCACGGGCGCGAGGCCGCGCGCAACGTGACGGGTTCGCGCACGCCCACGAGGCACAGCCCGCCGGCCTGTTCCACCAGATGCCGCGCCGCCGGCGTCAGGCCCTCCGAGGCGTCGATGAACAGGGCGGCCCCCAGCAGCACGGCCTCGCGCTGCCAGAGCGTCAGCATGACGTTGCGCTCGGCGGCGTCCGCCGGCACGTCTTCTACCTGCAGCGCCAGGCACGCGAGGCCCGCAGCATGCGCGGCGCGCGCCGCCACGTCTTCCTGCGCACCGGGGTCATCGCCTTCCAGCACAAACACCGGCAGCGGCGTGCCTTGCGCGGCGGTGACCTGCGCGGCGATCTGTTTCGCCGCCGCTTCGTGCGCGGTCGCCGTGTGGGGCAGGGGCAGCGCCGGCCGCAGTAGCGGGCGCAGTCGCGCGTCCGGCTCGTTCAGGCCGGCCAGGTAATGCAGCACGCGTTCGTCGATGCGCAGGCGCGCGGTGCTCAGGTCGGCCGTGTCGTCCACGTCCAGCAGGCGCCAGCGGCGCAGCGGACGCTGCGGCGACAGGGCGCTCCAATGCGCGCCTTCCAGCTCGGCCAGCGCCAGCGCGAAGCTGGCATGACGCTGGCTGCCCGATCGGCCGTTCGCGTGGGCGCACAGATCGGCCAGCACCGCGTCCATCTCGATGCCGGCGCACAGCAGCAGCAGATCACGCTCGAACGCCGACAGGCCGAAGGTGGCCGTCAACTGATCGATGGCCGAGTCGCCGTGGAGCGCGGCGCGCGCCTGCGCAAGCTGCTGCGCGCCGTGGCGCGGCGGCCGGCTGCCGGGCTTGCGCAGCCTTGTGCGCAGCCGCGTGAACTCGGCGGCCAGCAGTTGTTGGTTGGCTTCGATCCAGTCGGTGGGCGCGCGCGCGTTCATGGCAGCTCGATCTGGCGGTCAAGATAGCGGACGGGGACCGCCTCGCGGTCCACCAGCGGGCTTTCAATGCCGTCCACCCGCAGCCGCACCAGAAATCGCGTGCCGGCGGGCGGCGCGTCGCGCCATTCGAAGATGAGCGCGCTGGCGGGTGCGGTGGCGGGTTCAGCGGGCAGCTCGCGGTCGCCCAGCAGCAGGCTGGCCGCCTGGCTGGGCAAGAGCGGCGGCGCGATGCCCAACGTGATGCGCACCGTGCCCGCGTTGCGCGTGGCGGCGGCCGGCGGCAGCACGGGCTCGGGCGCCAGCACCAGCGCCAACTGATTGCTGTCGCGGCGCAGGCCGGTATCGCTGGCCTGCACCGTGGCATGCACGCGATAGACGCCGACCGGCAGGTCCGACGGCATCGTCAGCCGCAGCCATGCGTCCGTGCCGGCCTCGACGGGCACGTTGCGTTCGGCATCCAGCGTTGAATGGCGCAGCGTCACCGTGCGCGCCAGGCCATCCAGATGATGACCCTGCAACGTCACGGCGCCGCCGGGCACGGCAACCGGCTGCCTGCCCGCGGGTTGCACCGATAGCAGCGTGGGCAGCGGCGGCGTCAGGCCGGGGAACACCAGCACACCCCGGTCGCGCGGCGTGCCGGGAATGGCTTCCCCGCGTGTCAGCACGGGCAGGGCGCCGCGCGCGGGCCGCCTGGACTCGATCAGCACCACCGACACCTGAAACGCGGCGGTCGGGCGGTAGTGCGCCTGCAGGGCGGACCACAGGCGCGACATCTCTTCCGCGCCCAGCGCTGCCGGGGTGATCTTCAACAGTTCGATCTGACTGGCCAGGTCTGCGCTGCGCAGGCTCTGGTAAACCGTCGGCAGAATGGCGCCATCGACCACGTCCGGATCCAGCGCGCGGCGCACGGCCTCGCGCGGCAGCACGGCCGATTCGTGCAGCAATTGCAGCGCATAGCCCAGCAGCACTTCCGCCTGCAGCTCGGCGCGGCCATACGCGGTCAGCAGATAGTGGAGGTCCAGGGCCAGCGGCGGATTCGCGATGCGATCGCCTGCCGGATCGCGCGACGGCAGCGCGGCATTGCGCCACGCAGCGTTGGGCGTGACCTGATGCAGGAAGAGGTTCAGTTGCGGATCTTCCTGGTTGTCCAGCGACACCGCGTCGGGCGCCAGCGCGGATACCTTGACGCCCGCGCCCAGCGCGTCCGTGACCGCGTGGTCGATCATGCCCGAGTCGAGCAGGTCCTTGATGACGGCGGTGACCGCCGCGATCGCCAGCGCGTTGCTCATGGCAGCCCCGCGCGTCTGGCGGTCAGGTAGGCGCGCAGCGACAGCGCAGACGATCGCGGGGCGGCGGGCGCCGCGCGTTGGGGCGGGGGGGCGACTTCCAGGCGGTCAATGGTGATGTGGACGTCGGGCGGAGAGGGCGGCAGCGCGGGAAGGCGGGAGGCGGACGCCGCATCGGCGGCGTGGCTTCTTGCGTTGCGTGCGTTGGGGCCGGCAAGTTCACGTGCCTCGGCGGACAAGGCCGCGTCGCGTGGGGCAGCAGGGCGGGTACTGTCAGTGACGTCGTGCTCGCCTGACTTTTCCGCCGGTAAGGGCGATGTGATTGGCGATACGGCTGCGGGGCGGGTCTGCCGGTCGTCGGCGGCGTGTTTGTCTGCCTCGGTGGACCGAAGCGCGCGCGATTGGCGAACCGGCGAGGGCGCATCTTGATCACCGCGCGCCGGGTTGCGTGGGGGCACGTCCGCGTCGGCGATCGGCGCTGTCACGCTGAAATGCGTGCGATGCCGGCGTGTGTCATGCGCCGCGTCAGGCCCGTTCGCGCCGGCCGTATCAACGTTCCTTTCTGTCTGGCCAATCCCCCCGGAATCCGCAGCGTGCAACGGCGTCTGCGCGAAGCTGGCCACGCTGGATCGCGCGTCGTCTCTGGCCGCCTGGACGCGCGCGTCCGACGCCGCCTGCGCAGCCCCCAGCCCCTGCGTCTCACCCCGCCAATCATCACGCGGCACGGTCCCGACAAGCGCCACGGCCCGCGGCGACGGCGCGCTGCGCAGGCGCGGTGCGGAACCCACGCTGCGGCTCGCAAGCTGGCGCAGAAAGCCGCTCATGGAAGCGCCTCGCTGTCGGCCAGTTCCAGATACGCGGCGCGCCGGGCAGGTCCCAGCGCCAGCACCTGCGGTTCGGTCCAGCCGTAGGCGCGCGCCAGACGATGCACATCCCGCAGCAGTCCACGCGCGCAAAGACTGATGTCGTCCCACACGCAGGCGTCGGCGTCCAGCGCCACGGTCCACGCATGCGCGCAGTCCGCGCAGCGCAACGACAGCTCGATGTTGGCGGCGGGGTCCAGCGCTTCCATGCGCGCTTCGATGTCGTCCAGCGCCGCACCCTGCGGCAGGTCGGCGCCGGGCGGTGCGTCAACCCGGCACGCACGCAGCAGCAGCGCAAGCGCCGCGTCGCTGTCGGCGGCCACCGCGGCCTGCGCCTGGTCGCGGCTGCTGGGCAGACGCCATGCCGCTCCATGCGCGTCGAACATCGGCTCGGCCGATGCGCGTTCCGGCGGCGGGGACACCGATTCCAGCAGCGTGGCCACATCCAGGTCGAACGCCATCGCCGCGCCGCATGCCGGACAATCGGCGCAAGCGGCCAGCTGCGGCCCGAACGTGGCTTGCCGCAGGCGCAGCAGCGCCAGGTTCCGCCATCCGACCGGCCGTGACGCGACATCCACGTCGGGCATTGCCTCGGCAAGCGCAAGCAGGCCGCGGTCTATCGGATGACAGTCACGGCCCGCCTCCCACAGCGCAAGAATCTGCGATTCGATCAGGGCGTTCATCGCGGCGCTCCATCAGGCCGGCTCGACGAAACTCGGTTCGGATGGCTCGGCGACTTCGTAGTCGCGTTCCCATCCTTCGTTTTCCAGCTTGATGGTCTGAATGGCGACCGCGTTGGCGTTCGCATCCAGATCGGGAATCGCCTGGTATTCCGACACCCAGCAGCGGAACACCTTGTAGGCCAGGACGAGCTGCCCGGCTTCGTTGTAGACCTCGATAATGAGGTCCTTGCGGAAGTTCTTCAGCGACACCTCGCTGCCCAGGCCCGATCCAAAGTTCCACACCTTGTTGGCCCACTGCTCAAATTCGCGGTCGTGCGTGACGCCGCGTTCCAGCGTCACCGCCTCGAATTTGCTGCGGCCTGGCGATTTGCGTCCGCTGGACGGGTCGCCGCCTTCGCGGTGCTCGACCACTTCGGTGCTGCGCTTGAGCGCCGACACCTTGCTGACGCCGGCCACGTAGCGGCCATCCCACTTCACCCGGAATTTGAAGTTCTTGTACGGGTCGAAGCGCTGCGGATTGACGGTGAACTGCGCCATGGCAATCTCCTGGTAACCGTGGTCGGCAAACGCGCCGGGCCGCATGCGGCGCCGGGGCGTGCCGGGCTCAGGCCTGTATCTGGCCGGCCAGTTGCTGGATGCTGATGACGACGAACTCGGCGGGCTTGAGCGGCGCAAACCCCACCAGGATGTTGACCACGCCGCGATTGATGTCGTCCTGCGTGGTGGTTTCCCGGTCGCACTTGACCAGATAGGCCTCGCGCGGCGAACTGCCCTGGAAGGCGCCTTGCCGGAACAGCGTGTTCATGAACGCGCCGATGTTCAGGCGGATCTGCGCCCATAGCGGCTCGTCGTTGGGCTCGAACACCACCCACTGCGTGCCGCGATACAGCGACTCTTCGAGGTAGAGGGCCAGGCGCCGCACGGGTACGTACTTGTATTCCGAAGTGAGCTGATCCGCGCCGCGCAGCGTGCGCGCGCCCCACAACACCGCGCCATACACCGGGAACGTGCGCAGGCAATTGACCCCCAGCGGATTCAGGCTGCCGTTCTCGCCATCGGTCAGCGTGGCGGCCAGCGAGATGACGCCGGTCAGGTTGGCGTCGGTGCCCGCAGGCGCTTTCCACACGCCGCGATTGCCGTCGGTGCGCGCATACACGCCGGCGACGGTGCCACACGGCGGCGCCAGACGCGGCTTGCCGTTCTTGAGCGGGTCGGACACGTACGTCCACGGGTAGTAGACGGCGGCGTGATCCGACTTGGGCAGCGCCGTGCCGTTGGCCACTGCCACCATCGCCGCCGGATCGGTGGCGGTGGGCGGGGCATCCACGATCATGAAGGCGCGCCGCTCTTCGCAGTACGACGCGGCATCGGCCAGCACGCCGCTGTGCGTGATGGCCGGCAGGCAGAGCAGATTGAAGATGTCGGCGTCTTCCAGGGCGTACAGCCCTTGCCGCAGCGCGCGGCTGCCGATGAACGCGGCATAGACGTCGTCCGGCCCGTACGGCGTTTCGGTGCCGCCTTCCAGCAATGCATCAACCGGCGGCGGCGAGGCGACGGCCCCGGTCAGCAGATGCAGCGAGGCGGCCAGGTCGTTGGCCGGCGCGGCCGCGACCGCGATGGTCGAGCCCAAGCCGCGCGAGCCGCTTGCCAGCACCAGCGTGCTGCCCTGCACCCGCGCCGTGAAGTCGCGGAAGGCCGGCGTGCCCGGCCGCAGCGCGCGCACGGCGGCCTGCAGGCGCGCCGCCACGTCTTCCAGTTTGGCGGCCAGCGAACCGCCCGTGGCGGTGGCGTCACCCAGGCTCACGAGTTCGGGCCCCAGGCCATCCAGCGTGATGCGCAGGCTGGTGTGCGTGGCGTCGGGCAGCGCGTCCAGGTCGGTTGCGCCGAAGGCGTCGCTGGTCAGCGTTGCCGCGTCGGGCGTGGGCGCGGGGCGAATGATGGCCGCGCCGTCGGTTTCGATGCCGCCCGCCAGCGAGCCCAGCATCAGCACGCCCGCGGCGTTGTTGCGCGCGCCCGGCAGCACGCGGACGCTGGCGTTCTCGCCGCCCGCGCCGGACGTCATCACCAGCGTGTTGCCGTTGCGCGCGGCGGTGAAGTTCGCCAGCGCCGGCCGGCCCTGCGCCTGCGCCCGCACCTTGGCCTGGATCGCCGAAGCCAGCGCGGTCAGACGCTGCGTCGCGGTGCCGCCGGCTATGTCGCCAGGCAACGCGATGCTGACGCCCACGGGTTCCAGCCCGTTCACGGCCACGCGGAAATCGGTGTGCGTCGCATCCAGCAGCGTCTGCACGTCGCCCAGCGTGCCGCTGACGCTGGTGCCCGCCGGCAGCGCATCCAGCGCGCCCTGCGACAGCATCCGCTCCAGTCGAACGAGCTGCGATACGCCCTGCACCAGATCCAGCAGATAGCGCGGATCCTTGGCGTTCAACGAGACGTTGGCGTAGCTTTCCGCCCGCCCGTCGCTGCCGCGGATGATCTGGATGTTGAAGGTGCTGGAGGGCACCGCGGTGGCGTGGTCGACGCGGACCTGGATGCTGTTGCCGGATACGCCGGGGTCCAGCGCGCGCACCGTCAGCACGTCCACCGCGGTTGCGCTGCGCAAGGTGCGCTGCGCGGGCGACGCTTCCTTGACCACGCGCACGACCCAGGCGTCCGTGCCGCCGTTCACGAAGAACTGGCGCACGGCATAGCCCAGCTCGGAATCGTCGGCCAGTCCGCCGAAGGCGCGTTCATAGTCGGAGAAACTGAATATCCGGACCGCCTTGTTGACGGGACCGCGTGGGGCCGCGCCCAGAAAGGCGGCGACCGAGGTCGCGACCCCGGCAATCGTGCGAACGCCGCTGGGAATTTCCTGGATATAAACCCCGGGATGGGACAGGGTAAGGGCCATGAGCTGCTCCTTCACACGGCTGTCAGGATCAATGTCCTGGCCGCAGGAGAGGCTTAGAGAGCCGCCAGCGCGCCACGGGAGACGGGCAGGAGAAGGCTGGCGATTCGCGCGAGGCTTGCGCGGGATGGCGGGCGTTGCGCCGCTCTAGTTGGATTGCAGCGGAAAGGCAATCGGGCAAAAGCAGCAAGCCCTGGTAGGAACGAGTTATAGAAGTTCTGATTGATGCGATCAATAGCTTTTTAACGGCGTTAACCATCTGTTTCTTATTCAGGGGGCGGTCAGCTCCGGTCTTGCCGCAATTGAACCCCGGGGCGCGCTGGCGTATAACCCGAAGCGGCGCCGCCCGCGATCATCCGGGCGGCGGAACGCCCCAGCCGGTTTGGCAGGCGGCCAGAACCTCAAGGAGCGTGAGATGAATTGCGTGTCCCGAATGCTGCATTTGCATGACTGGTTTTCCCGCTTGCCTGCCACCTCCGGCGATGCCGCCCGACGCCTGCGCATGACGCGCGTTGTCCTGGGCGTGGCGGCCGGAACGTCGCTGGCGTTTGGTGCCGCGGCGCAGCCGCAGAATGCCGGCCAGCCCCCGTCAGCCCCCACGACCCAGACTGCTGCCGCGCAACCGGGCGCCGGCCAACAAGACTCGTCCGCCGCGCGCGCGCTGCAATGGCCGCGTAGCTTCACCGCACCCGACGGCAAGCGGGTCGAGCTGTACCAACCGCAGATCGACACCTGGACCGCCGACCGCCTCACCGGCCGCATGGCGGTGGCGGTGGGACCGGCCAAGGGCAGCCCGACCTACGGCGTCGCCGAGTTTTCCGCCCGCGCCGACGTGAACAAGCCGGCCGGGCTGGTGCGCCTGTCAGACATCCGCGTCGAACGCGTGCAGGTGCCCACCGCGCCGCAGGAGGCCGCGCGCCTGCGCAGCGAACTCGAAGCCCGCATCCCCGCCAACGGCGTGGTCACGCCATTGGCTGCGCTGCAACTGAGCTATGCGCTGTCGCAGAACAACCCGCCCGCCAAGACCGTGCCGGTGAACAACACGCCGCCGCGCATCATCTACCGCACGGTGCCGGCGATCCTGGTGCTGGTGGATGGCGCACCCGCGTGGACCCAACTGCCCGACACGCAGGGATGGCGCCGCGTCATCAACACCCGCGCGCTGATCCTGGGCGACAACGCCGGCCGGTTGTACCTGCAGGCCGCGGGCCACTGGTACGAAGCCGGCGACATCAACGGGCCGTGGCGCACCGTGGCGCAACCGTCGCCCGCGCTGCTTGCGGCGGCAGACGCCGCGCGACGCGGTCCGGCGGCGGACCCGTTGATGCCGCACGACGGCAAGGCGCCGCACCGCGCGCCCGATGTCGAAGTGTCGACCGTGCCCGCTGAACTGCTGATCACGATTGGCCAGGCCGAGCTGCGGCCGGTGCCGGGGACTTCGCTGCTGTCGGTCACCAACGCCGACCACGCCGTGTTCATGAACCCGGGCGACAACCGCTACTACCTGCTGGTGTCCGGCCGCTGGTTCCGAGGCGCGCGGCTGGAAGGGCCATGGTCGTATGTGCCGGGCAAGGACCTGCCGCGCGATTTCGCGCGCATTCCGCCGCGGGATCCGCAAGGCGGGGTGCTGGTGTCGGTGCCCGGCACGCCGCAGGCGCGGGAAGCCGTCATTGCGTCGACCATTCCGCAGACCGCCACCGTGTCGCGCAGCGCCGCCAAGCTGCAGGTCGAATACGCCGGCGGCGCGCCGGTGCTGCGGCCCATCGACGGCACGACTCTGCACTACGCGACGAACTCGCCGGTGCCGGTCATCGAGGCGGAAGGCCGCTATTACGCGCTGTCGAACGCGGTGTGGTTCGTGTCGGACTCGCCAACCGGACCGTGGCGCGTGGCCGACCATGTGCCGGCGGCCATCTACGCCATTCCCGCCAGCTCGCCGCTGCATTACGTGACCTATGTGCAGGTCTACGGCGCCACGCCGCAAAGCGTGGTGTTCGGCTATTCACCCGGCTACATGGGCGTGGTGGTGGCGCCAGACGGCACCGTCGTCTACGGCACGGGCTATTCCTATCCGCCCACGATCGTACAGAACACCTGGGTCGGCTATCCGCCCAGCTATGGCTACAACGCCGCCTTCGATTCGGCCGCGGGCTTTGCCTTCGGGTTTGCCGCCGCCGAGGCCTGGGGCGGCGCCGCGCCGTACTGGGGACCGTACTATGGCGCGCCCTATTGGGGCGGCGTGGACGTCAACAAGGTCGACGTCTACGGCGCCTGGGGCGGTTCCGGCACGGTCACGCACGCGGCCGGCTGGAACGGCTGGACGGGCACCGAGTGGCAGGGCGCCCACGCCGAAGGCTACAACCCGCATACCGGCGCCGCGTTTGAAGGCACGCGCGGCGCGGCTTACAACGAGTACACGGGCAACGCCGCCGCCGGACGCCGGGGCGCCTACACCGATCCGGTCACGGGCGCATCGGGCGCGGGCCGCGCGGGCGCGGTCGAGAACGACGACGGCCAGTGGGCCGCGGGCCGGCAGAACGTGCGCACCAATGCCGACACCGGCCGCACCACGTACTCCGCCGCCAGCGCGACCGGCACGGCGGGCCAAGGCGCCGACAGCGTCGACCGGCGCGGCGCCACCTACAACCGCAACACCGGCAGCGGCGCGGCGTGGAACAACGGCAACGTGTATGCGGACCACAACGGCAACGTCTACGAGCACAACGACAACGGCTGGCAGCAGCACACGTCGTCGGGGTGGCAGCCCGTTCAGCCGAACACGCAGTCCAATTACCTGAACGCACAGCGCCAGGCGCGCGATTATTCGACGCAACCGGGCGGCATGGATGGCGGAGGCTGGCAGAACCGCATGAACGAGTCCGCGGGCGGTTGGCAAGGCCGCAGCGACGGCGGCTGGCAGGGTCGCGCGGAGGGCGGCTGGCAAGGGCGCGGGGAGGGCGGCTGGCAGGGCCGCGGGATGGAGGGGCGCAGCTTTGGCGGGTTTGGCGGGTTCCGGGGCGGCGGCTTCCGGCGTTGAGCCGGTAGGGGCAACGCGCTCACCTGGCGCGCAACGCGTGCCGGCTCGGCGGCCGGCACGCATGTTGTCTGTGGTCAGTCCTGCACCAGGTACGCCTGTCCGCCCGGCTTCAGATACGCCGCCAGATCGCTGAACGGCACCTGCGCCAGCGTGCCAAGACACACGCCCGACGCGTGCCCCACGCCCGACACCGACAGGCTCAGCGCACCCGGGGCGGTCGCGCCCAGCGCAAGATACGTGGGCCAAAGATCCCAGCAGCCTTCCTTGGAGCGGTCTTCCGTCAGGCCCGCCTCGTCGCGCGCCGCCAGGGTTTTCTGTACCTGGCCGGCAAGTTCCTTCAGCGCGGGGCGCGGTTCGCGGTTGTTCGGCTCGTAGGCGTCGAACACGCGGTTCCAATCCAGGGTTTCGCCGCGCAGCAGGTCCAGCGTGTAGGGATCGAAGTGATTGTTGGGATGCGCGCCGCCACAGTCCAGGCTGCCGGACTCGGTCACGGTCATCATCGCGCTGGACAGCCACGGCACCTTCACGACCTCTTCCTCGTAGTTGCCCAGCGTTCCCGCGGACGGGCCGTCGCTGGTGTAGGCCGTGGCCTTGCAGGCCAGTGCTGCGTGGCTCATGCGCCAGTGGCGCTGTTCGAGCAGATGGTTGACGCGTGCCATGACCGCTTTGTCCGGATGCCGCGACAGGCGCGGATAGCTGAATTGCGTGCGCGGATCGCGCCACATGCGATAGGCCACGGTGGCGCTGCCGATGTCGTCGCCCACGGGCTCGGCATGACCCGCTAGTTTGAGCGTGTCGTAAGGCACGCGGGCCGCGTCGATCTCTACGCCGAACTCGATGCCGCCATCGGGCGTCAGCGCGCTGGCGTCGTACTGCGCGGCACGCTTGAGCGTGAAGCTGCGTTGCTCGCCCGTGCGCGTGTCGATCCAGACCCCCCGATAGCCCTGCGCGTCGAGCGTGCCTTGCCAGGTGGCGGCAGGCTTTGCGCCCGGCTGTTTGGCGGCCTGGTACGTCAGCGGCTCGGCCAGCGATTTGACGGTGCCTTTGAGCGGAATGTCGACGCCGTTCTGGGGATAGAAGTAGCGTCCGGTCAGCTCGCCGTCGGCGGCCGCGCTGTCCAGCTCCATCACGATGTCGCCCACGCCTTGCAGCGTGCCCGTGTAGACGGTGCGCTCGGCGGCGCTGGCCTCGCCGGGCGCCTGCAGCAGCAGGGCCAGCGCCAAGGCGCCAATCGGAATCGAAAGCGGGCGTGCAATGGGAAAGGGCATCTGCGTGGTGGACCCTGAGACGTGGGCCGGTCAATATACTCGACGCATCAGGGCTTCAATCTGCTGACCGCCACTGTCCAACGCTGGGGTCCACGCCAACGCGCCGGCCATCTGCCCAGACCTGTTCCTCATCCAGCCGCGACGCCGCTGCGGTGTCGATGTCGAAGACAATGCCAAGCGCCAGTGCGACCGCCGGATCTTCGATCGGCAGCTCCCAGGTCAGAAAGAGTTGCGACAGATCTTGGTCATCGGCAAAGTCCGCATCGTCGTACCCGCTTTGATGCCGGCGAATCACGGCGTGCGGCTGGCAGGTGTCGAAGACGATGGCCACGCCGCGCGTGAGCGCAATGCGGTGGCCGGTGCCGGGAAAATGCACGTCCAGGCCCTTGTCGTCGGACAGGAACAGATTGCAGAACGCCGCGCTGCCGTATTGACCGCCGTCGTGGTGATAGCGCGCGCCGCGGCAGGCCATCAGCGCCATGTCGCTGGCGCCCAGCACATCGCCCAGTCCCAGCGCGCGCGTCCAGTCGCGCATGGCTTGCACGCACTCGCCGAATTCCGGCCAGCGCGCGCGGGTGCGGGACACCGGCATCTGCTCGACGTCGCCGGGTTCGAGCAGCAGCCGCGTGCGGATCTCGCGATCCCAATCGGCCAGCAGACGCGCCGGCGGCGCGGGCACGTTCAGGTGGCCAGCGAGCAGCCGGCTGCTGACGCTGCGGCTGCGCAAGACGTCATCGTGCGCGTAAAAGAACGACGTCAATCGGTCCTGCAATGGGTGATTCATGACTGCAATGGGTGATTCATGAGCTGCGCCTGCCGCGCCTAACCTCCGCGTCCTT
Organism: Achromobacter sp. UBA4530; assembly: GCF_002388205.1. Taxonomy (NCBI): domain Bacteria; kingdom Pseudomonadati; phylum Pseudomonadota; class Betaproteobacteria; order Burkholderiales; family Alcaligenaceae; genus Achromobacter; species Achromobacter sp. UBA4530. The sequence goes on from NZ_DGMA01000009.1 coordinate 187,700, forward strand.
CATAGGCGCCTTCGTCGCCGTCCTCGTCTTCCATCGCGGCCTGCGCGCGTTCCAGCAGATAGCGCTTCAGGCCTTCAAGGCCATCCGGCGTCCAGTCCGTTACGCCGGTCACCGCAACCCATGCATCCACATAATGCTGCGGCGCATAGACGTGTCCATAGCCCATGGGCGTCGCCGTGCCCACCGCCATGTCCAGCGCCAGCTGCAACATCGTCACCACGGGATACCAGCGCAGCTCGGGCGACACGTCCGGTCCCATCGGCGCGTTCATCCACGCGGGCGGACGGTACAGATCGCGATAGTCGAAGAACGTGACCGGGTCGCTGGCGTATTGCAGGTAGACGACACGCATCGGCCCCCACGGCGCGTCGGCCGGCACGGGTGATCCGTGCTGGTTCATGAAGCGCACGAAGGCGCCATCGCGCAGCTCGGGCAGCCACGCGGGCGAGCCGGGATTGCGGGCGTCCGTGATCTTGCGCCAGACCCGGCTCTCAAAGGGCGGGCCGCTCCAGAGCGCGCCCTGGATCGGATCGCCGATCATCTCGAACAGTTCGGCCGAGCCGGCGGAGTTCATGGCGCCCAGGCTCAGGCCATGCAGATACAGCCGGGGCCGCCGGTCCTTGGGCAGCGTGGTCCAGTGGCCATACACCGCCTGGAACAGCGCCCGCGCCGCCTCGGCGCCGTATTCGGGTTGCGCCAGCAGCGATAGCGGGCTGGACAGGTACGAATACTGCATTGCCACGCTGGCCACGTCGCCATTGAGCAGGTATTCCAGCGAGTCTGCGGCGGCGGGGTCGACCCACCCCGTGCCGGTTGGCGTGATGACGACCAGCACCGAGCGGTCGAAGGCGCCGACGCGTTTCATCTCGTCCAGCGCAAGCTGCGCGCGGGCCTGCGGCGTGGCCGCGCCGCGCAGGCCGACATAGACGCGGATGGGTTCCAGCGCCTCGCGTCCCGACTGCGTGGTGATCTCGCTGGCTGTCGGGCCCGACGCGATGTATTCGCGGCCCGCACGGCCCAGTTCATTCCAGCGGATCAGCGACGCCGGACCGCCGGTCTTGTTATCGGCGGTCGGCTGCGGGCGTTCGGGTTCCAGCAGCGCGTCGAATTCTTTGAACGACGCATCCAGCACATGCAGCGCGCCGCGGAAGAACACGTCGGTCGCCAGCAGCCAGAAGATCAAAAGGGCGATGGCCGCGCCCGTGACGTTGGCCACACGCCGCGGTACGACACGCCGCACCTGCCGGGTCAGATAGCGCGCGATCAGCTTGAACAGCCGCGCCAGCGCCAGCAGCACGGCGAACGTCGCGAGGGCGATCAGGCTAACCTTGATGGGATGTGCGCTGGTCACGGGTTCCATCTGCATCAGCGCGCGGATGGTGTTCTGCCATTCGGCTGCGCGGCCCAGGAATACGATCGCCACGGACACGCACAGCAGGCCGATGACGGCATTGATGATGCGCGCGGTCCGGCCGCGGGGCTCGGGTAGTTCCATGTAGGCCCACAGCCAATGCCACAGCACGCCCAGGCCATATCCCGCGGCGAGGCAAGTGCCGGCCAGCACGCCCTGCGTGACGTGGGTGCGGGGGATGAGGGTGGGCGTCAGCGCCGCGGCAAAGAACAACGTGCCGAGCATGAGGCCGACGCCGGATAGGGACTCCAGGTGCGAGCGCAGGAAGGTAGGCAGGTGGCGGGGCAAGGTCTGCTGCACGGTGGGCGTCCTCATCCGGGAGGGAATGGCGGGGATTCTCGCACGTTGCCGCGCGATGGTCGCGGGTGACGATGTTTGCGGGTGCCGATACGGACGGTGCTGTCAGTCGCGGTCGGGCGCGCCCAGCGGAAAGAGCGTCCGGTAGGGCCGGGCCTCGTCGACCGCCCGCGCGAACGACGGCCGCGCCAGCAGCCGCGCGCGATAGGCCCGCAGATGCGGATAAGCGTCGGCGATCGGGTGGGTCCAGTCGGCGTAGAACAAGGCGGGCGCGGCGGCGCAGTCGGCCAGCGTGAAGTCCCCGCCCGCCGCCCATGTGCGCGTCGCAAGCTGCGCGTCGATCCAGGCGTAGGCCCGTTCCAGCTTCTCCGCGGCCAGCGCCCGCGCTTCGTCACGCCTGGCGGGATCGCCGGTCAGCGCGCCGTTCACCGCGTGCTGCATCCAGTACATGACGTGCAGGTCGAAATAGCGGTCCAGAAAGCGCACGTCCAGCGCGGCCATCGGGTCGGCGGGAATCAGCCGGACCGGGCCGGGGTGGGTCAGTTGCAGGTATTCGATGATGATGCTGGACTCGGCGACGTTGCGTTCGCCGTCGACCAGCAGCGGAAACTTGCGCAGCGGCCAGCGCTCGATCCAATCGGCGGCATGCTGGGGCGTGTCGGGCCCGATGCTGCGGAACTCGAACGGCGTGGCGTTTTCGTACAGCGCGATCAGTGTCTTCTGCGTGTACGACGAAAAGGGATGACCGTAAAGTGCAGGCAGCATTCTCGGAGTCTCCTCGGACGTGGCTCACAGGTTAATGGGTCTCGGGCTGTTTCACCAGACGGACGCCGCCGTGCGCGCCGGGCGCGAAAAGGAATACAGTGCATGACGGATCCCGGCGCAACGGCGCGGGGCCGACACCAACAATACGGAGACAGGATGGATACGGCAGGCAAGCAGGGCGCCAGCGTGCGCGAACAGGTCGGCGAAACGGAATGGCAGGTCCGCAAGGACCTGGCGGCGTTGTACCGGCTGGTGGCGCTGTTCGGGTGGGACGATCTGATCTTCACGCACATCACCGCCAAGGTGCCGGGCACAGAGCATTTCCTCATCAACCCCTACGGGATGATGTTCGACGAGATCACCGCGTCCAGCCTGGTCAAGATCGACCTGCACGGCAACAAGGTGATGGACTCGGAATACGACATCAATCCCGCCGGCTTCACCATCCACAGCTGTATCCATGCGGCGCGCAAGGATGCGATGTGCGTGCTGCACACGCATTCGATCAATGGCGTGGCGGTCTCGGCGCAGAAGGCGGGCCTCTTGCCGCTGTCGCAGTTCGCGTTCATCGTGCTGCGCTCGCTCAGCTACCACGACTACGAAGGTCTGGCGCTCAATCCCGACGAGCAGCCGCGCCTGGTGCGCGACCTGGGCGCCAACAACTACCTCATCCTGCGCAACCACGGCCTCTTGACCGTGGGTCAGAGCATGGCCGAGGCCTTTCAGGCCATGCACCGGATGGAAGCCGCCTGCATGGTGCAGGTGCGCGCCCAGGCGGGCGGCGAACTGACCCACATTCCCGCGGACATCCTGGCCCGCGCGGCGGTGGAGTCGCCGGCTGACCGCGCCCACAAGGCCCAGCTGGCGTGGCCGGGCCTGCTGCGTCGCCTGGACCGGCGCAATCCGGGCTACGCGGAATAAGCGTGAAGGCCGGTGCCCGACACCGGCCAGCAGCACGTCGCCGCCTACTTCTTCGCAGCCGGGTCCGCCGACAGAAACTCGGCGCAATCCGGCAGCGGCGTGGCCGGCTGGTACGCCGCGTCGCCGGCATTCCATGTGTAGGTGACGGTGTAGCTGCACTGCTTGTCCGCCTGCGGCGCAAGCTGCGCCTTGGTCAGGGCGGGCCGCGTGCTTGAATCCGCGAGACGGCTGGCGCCGGCTGGCGAGCGGGTGGCCTGCGTCTTCACCAGCAGATCCGGCAATTCCTTGCCCGGCAGGGCCTTCAACGATGCCGTGAACTGATAGACATCGCTGCATTGCCCGGCGCGCTTTTCCTGGTCCGCCTCGTTGAAGCACGCCCGGATGGAGGCATCGGCCGAGTACGGCATGACGAGCACCAGGCTCGCGCCGGCCTGCTCGCCCAGATTGACGTCGTACAGATACAGATCCCGGCGTTCGAATCCGCCGCCGGAGAACGGGGTCGACGCCTTGAAATCCGGCTCCGCCGGGCCGATCACGCCGACCAGCGCCCGCTCTTCGCTCAAGCGGATCAGTTCCGGCCAGACCTTGAAATCCTTGAAGTCGGGAATGTCGGGCGAGTCCCAGAACCGGTAGTCGGCGCGCAGGGTCCTGCTGGTCGCGAATGGCCCGTTTTCGCTGAATGCGCCGTCCGTCTTGATGCCCACGCACCAGTCGGTCTGGGCGTTGCAATACAGCTTGTTGTCCGCGTTCAGCTTCAGGGGCTCGGTATCGGGGGCGGCCGATGCCGCGGCGGGCAGGGCGGCGCAGAGCAGCAGGGCAAACACTTTTGACACGATTCTTCCTTCTTGTGGGATGCGCGCGGGCCGGTATGTTACGGCCCGCGCAGCGCCGCTGGGGCGCGCCACATTTTGTAGGGAGTCGGGCCATTGCGCGCGACCCGATGGTGTCAAAAGATGAACAAACGTATCGGAGTCGATGCCGTTCGCGCCGGCGGCCTCAGTCGCGCACCGGGCCGTCGGGCGTATCGGTTTCCACCAGCCGGGCCAGTTGCAGCAGTGATTCCTGCCAGCCCAGGTAGCACATCTCGGTCGGGATGACCTCGGGAATGCCCTCCTGGACGATGGTCAGTTCCGTGCCGCACGAGACCTGCCGCAGGTTGATGGTCGTCGTCATCTCGCCCGGCAGGGCGGGATCGTTGAAGCGGTCCGTGTAGCGAATCTTCTCGCCTTCCACCAGCTCCAGGTATTCGCCGCCGAACGGCTCCAGGTGGCCGGTGGCGAAGTTGCGAAAGGCCATCCGGTGCTTGCCGCCCACGCGCGCGTCCAGTTCCTGGACCGAGCAGGTGTAGCCATAGGGCGGAAGCCACTTGGCGACCGCGTCCGGTTCGAGAAAGGCGCGATAGACGCGGTCGGGGGAGGCGCGCAGGACGCGCAGGTGTCGTACGGTTCCGGTAGTCATGGTGTAGTCCGCCTTGAATTGAGGGTGGGTGCATGACTACGACGAACGGCCGGCACCCGGATCGACACGGATTTACCTGGGGATTTCCCTAGGTCATGGCGTCTGCCCGGATTGGCGCAGCCGTTCAATGTACGCCGACAGCGTCTCGGCGTGCCGCTGCTCGGCGCGCAGGCCGACGTGCCCGTCCGCCCGCACCGCCAGCAGCATCATGTCGCCCACGCCCATCCGGGCCGCGGTGGCGGGCTCCAGGTAGGCGTCCACGTCGGTGACGCCATCGCTGGCGGTCAGGGAAACCACCACCTCGATGATGTAGCCGTCAGCCAGCGCCATCAGCTGGCGGCGCAGGTCCGACAGCGGCTGCTGCGGTGTGCCGGGGCCGCCAATCAACAAAACGGTATGCCCGCGCCGCCTGGCGTACTCGTGCAGCTTGCCCCGGCCGCCGGTGGAAAACCGCACGTCGATATGGTCCGGCAGCCGCTGGCCCGGCCAGATGGCCTCGTGCCGGTCACCCATGACGATGGGCGACCTCGCGTAGTCGATGTCGAGTTCGGCTTCCGACACGGCCTCGCGGTGCCGCGCCTCGGGGTTGCCGAAGGCCGCGCGGATCGCCAGATCGCGCGCGCGCCGCTCTGCGTTGCCCTGCGCCATCTGCGCGCTTTCGGCGGCATCGCCCGACGCCATCACCATGTCGGCCACGGGCCGGCGTTCGGCGTGATAGCTGTCCAGCAGCGCGGGCGAACAATGTCCCTGGCAGACGAGTGCCAGCTTCCAGCCCAGGTTGTAGGCATCCTGCAGGCCGGTGTTCATGCCATGTCCCTGCGCCGGGCTGCACGTGTGCGCGGCGTCGCCCGCCAGCAGCACGCGGCCGGACCGGAACGCGCGCGCCACCTTGGTGTGGCATTCGAAGCGCGCCGGGTGCGAGACGTTGTAAAAGCCGGCGTCGGGCAGGTAGCGCCGCAGCGTGGACAGCGCGTCCTCGACCAGGTCCGACTCCGCGGAGCTGGGACGCAGGTAGACGCGCCAGCGCTCGCCGGGAAGCGCGGTCAGAATCACGGGAATCTGATCCAGGTAGGCGTAGTTCGCCTCGAACGCCTCCGGCCAGTCGGGGATGGTGGCGTCGAACACGGCCCACGGCTGGTTGATGTCGTGGCCGTCCTGCTCGATGCCGGTCAGCATCCGCACGGTGCTGTGATGCCCGTCGCAGCCGACGAGCCACTGCGCCAGCACCTGCGACAGCTTGCCGCCGCGCTCCACGGTGGCCAGCACGCCGTCTTCCTGTTCCTGCAATCCCACCAGCTTCGTGGCGCGCGTGACCTTGCCGCCCAGCCGCGCCAGATGGTCGGCCAGCACCGTCTCGGTGACTTCTTCCGAGATGCCGATGTTGAAGGGATAGCGGCTGCCGGCAAGTTCCAGGTCGATGATGCCCAGTTCGCTGCCGCCCGCGTGAATGCGGGCGCGCCGCTGCTTCACGCCCGCGGCCAGCAGGGGTTCGATGATGCCCAGCGCATCCAGGATTTCAAGTGAACGCGGATGCACGACGGTTGCGCGGTCCCAATCCAGCGGGCGTTCGTGCGCATCGATCAGCAGGCAGTCAACGCCGCGGCGCTGCAATTCGGCGGCGGTCAACAGGCCGGCCGGGCCCGCGCCCACGACCAGGACGGAAATCGAGATCACCATGTCTTGCCCTCAGCAATGTGGTCATCAAGTCCTGCCGCAAGGGATGCAGCCTGCCCGGCAGTCGGAAGCAGCGCGGTCGCGCCGATGCTGCCGGCAGCACGACAAAGGCGGCGCATTGCGCCGCCCCTGCCGTTTCGCGTGTTGCGAAATTAAAGCAGCGCCGGGGCGCCGTCAACGGCAATGCGCGGCGCTGCGCGCGAGTGGGGAGGCACCTCGTTCCGCGGTATGAATGCATCAGTGCGCGCGGTCTCATGCGCTGGGATGAGGCGCCGCTCGCCCGGTTGGCCACGCCCGCGAAGGCATCCGCCGTCCGGTCCATTACTATTTCAGCCATGAGCCAGCGCAAGAATCCTTCGAAGCCGGGCCCCGATGCCTGCATCCGCGTGCGAGGCGCGCGGGAACACAACCTGAAGAACGTGGACGTCAGCATCCCGCGCGATGCGCTGGTGGTGTTCGCCGGCGTGTCCGGGTCGGGCAAATCGTCACTTGCATTCGGCACGCTGTACGCCGAAGCGCAGCGCCGCTACCTGGAATCGCTGTCGCCGTACGCCCGGCGCCTGATCGATCAGGTGGGTGTGCCCGACGTCGACGCCATCGATGGTCTGCCGCCCGCCGTGGCGTTGCAGCAGCAGCGCGGCACGCCGAACGTGCGCTCCACGGTCGGCAGCGTCACCACGTTGTCGAGCATGCTGCGGATGCTGTATTCGCGCGCCGGCACCTATCCGGCGCGCCAGCCCATGCTGTACGCCGAGGACTTCTCGCCCAACACGCCGCAGGGCGCCTGCCCGCATTGCCACGGCCTGGGCTACGTGTACGACGTGACCGAGGCATCCATGGTGCCGGACCCGTCGCTGTCCATTCGCGAGCGCGCGATCGCATCGTGGCCGCCGGCCTGGCATGGCCAGAACCTGCGCGACATCCTGGTGACGCTGGGCTACGACGTGGACAAGCCGTGGCGCGACCTGCCCAAGAAGGACCGCGACTGGATCCTCTACACGGACGAGCAGCCCACGGTGCCGGTCTACGCCGGTTTCACGCCTGCCGAAACGCGCGCGGCGCTGCGCCGCAAGACCGAACCCAGCTACATGGGCACCTACACCGGCGCGCGCCGGTACGTCATGCACACGTTCGCCACCACGCAGAGCGCCATGATGAAAAAGCGCGTGGCGCGATTCATGACCGGCGCGCCGTGCCCGGAATGCGGCGGCCGGCGCCTGAAGCGCGAGGCGCTGTCCGTGACGTTCGCGGGCCTGGACATCGGCAGCCTGTCGCAACTGCCGCTTGCCCGCATCGCAGAGGTTCTGGCGCCCGCCGCCGAAGGCCGGTTCGACGAACACGCGGCGCAGTCTGGATCGACGCGCAGCAAGGCTGCGGGCGTGCGCGCCAACGCCAAACGCGTGGCGGCCGGCGGGCTGTCGCATGCCGGCAGCCGCGACGTGCGCCGCACGCCGGACCTGTCGCCCGAGAAGCGCATCGCCGCGCAGCGCATTGCACATGATCTGGTCGAGCGCATCGGCACGCTGCAGGCGCTGGGCCTGGGCTATCTGGCGATGGACCGGTCCACGCCCACGCTGTCGCCCGGCGAGTTGCAGCGCCTTCGGCTGGCCACGCAGATCCGCTCCAACCTGTTCGGCGTGGTGTATGTGCTGGACGAACCGTCGGCCGGTCTGCACCCCGCGGACGGCCAGGCGCTGCATCGCGCGCTGGATGAGCTGAAAGCGGGCGGCAACACGCTGTTTGTCGTGGAGCACGACCTGGACACGCTGCGCCGCGCCGACTGGCTGGTCGACGTGGGGCCGGGCGCGGGCCAGCACGGCGGGCAGGTGCTGTACAGCGGTCCGCCCGAGGGGCTGCGCAAGGTAAAGGATTCCGTCACCGCCAAGTACCTGTTCGACATGCGCCCCGCCAGCCGCCGCAACCCGCGTGAACCGGCTGGGTGGCTGGAGCTGCGCGGCATTCATCGCAACAACCTGCACGGCGTGGACGCGCGCTTTCCGCTGGGCGCCTTCACGGCGGTGACGGGCGTGTCCGGCTCGGGCAAATCCAGCCTGGTCAGCCAGGCGCTGGTTGAACTGGTGGGCGAACACCTGGGCCAGGAACTGCCGGCCGAGGAACCCGACAGCGACCTGCCGCAGCCCGGGAACCTGCCGCGCACCACGGGCCGGTTGCATGCGGGCGGGCAGGCCATCAAGCGCCTGGTCAACGTGGACCAGAAGCCCATCGGCCGCACGCCGCGCTCCAACCTGGCCACCTACACCGGGCTGTTCGATCACGTGCGCAAGCTGTTCGCCGACACCAAGGCCGCGCGCGCCCGACGCTACAGCGCGGGCCGCTTCTCCTTCAACGTGGCGCAAGGGCGCTGCGAGACCTGCGAGGGCGAAGGCTTCGTCCACGTCGAACTGCTGTTCATGCCCAGCGTGTACGCGCCGTGCCCCACGTGCCACGGCAGCCGCTACAACGCCAAGACGCTTGAAGTCGAGTGGAATGGCCGCAACATCGCCCAGGTGCTGGACATGACGGTGGACGAAGCGCGCGATTTCTTCAAGGACGAGGCGGTGGTGGCGCGCCCCTTGACGCTGCTGGCCGAGATCGGCCTGGGCTACCTGCGCCTGGGCCAGCCCGCCACTGAACTGTCCGGCGGCGAAGCCCAGCGCATCAAACTGGCCACCGAACTGCAGCGCAGCCAGCGCGGCAACACGCTGTACGTGCTGGATGAGCCCACGACGGGCCTGCACGCGGCGGATGTGGACAAGTTGATGACGCAGCTGCATGGCCTGGTCGATGCCGGCAATACCGTGGTCGTGGTCGAACACGACCTGCGCGTGGTCGCTGGCAGCGATTGGATGCTGGACGTGGGGCCGGGCGCTGGCGAAGAAGGCGGCGCGATCGTCGCGGCCGGCACGCCGGAGACCGTCAGCCGCGGCAATGCGGGCGTCACCGCCCCGTTCCTGCGGCGTTTTTTTGACTGAGGAAACATGGAATTCATCTACCGTCCCGCGCGCGGCGAGGACGTGGCGGCCTGTATCGACATCCGCGGCAAGACTCGCGAGAACGCATTTTCCGCGGCGGACCTCGCCGAGGCCGGCGTCACGCTCGAATCATGGACGGCGGCGGTGCAGGACGGATCGCTGCCCGGTTATGTGGCAACCGTCGACGGCAAGGTTGCCGGATACTGTTTTGGCGACACCGAGGCCGGTGAAATCGTGGTGCTGGCGCTGCTGCCCGACTTCGAGGGGCATGGCGCGGGCAAAACGCTCTTGAATCTGGTCGTGCGCGATCTGAAGGCGCTGGGGTTTGGGCGGTTGTTCCTGGGATGCGCGAGCGACCCCGCCGTCCGCTCGTATGGCTTTTACCGGCACCTGGGCTGGACATCCACGGGCAAGTTCGACGACCGGGGCGACGAGGTGCTGGAGCTGCTTGCCTGAAACTCGTGCCGTGAACGCCCGCACTCCTACTGCTGCATTTCCTGCGCAAGCGTAGCCTGCATGCGCTCCATGCTTTCCTGACCCACCTGGATCAAGCCGCTGCCCGGCTGATCGATATCCAGGATGAAGGTCAGCACCAGGGCAATCAGCGCAGCAAACATCCCGGTGGAAATCGGCCGCCGCCGTCCATACAGGCCCGTGCCGTACGCGATATAGCCCATCGAGCCGCCCGCCACGATGAACAGCAGGTAGTACACCGGCTCGGGCACGTGATTTTCCAGTGCGACGCGCCGCTTCTCGTTGATCTGCGCCATCTCGTTGATGGCCTGGATGAACATGATCGTGGAGATGGACGGCGGATTCTCGGCCCGCGCCGCCACCGCCGCCCGGATCTGGCGTTCAATGCGGCGTGCCGTGGCGTTGGCGGCGGCAAAACGCGGCGAATCCTGGTCGGCCAGGTGGTAATCCAGCGATGCCGACGTGTATTCGTGCAGCATCTTTGCCACCACCGGCCGGTGCTCGGCGGGGATGAGCTGCGACCGCCAGTAGGCGTTGCCGATCGCGTTGGCCTCTTCCAGCACCAGGTTCTTGCGCGTTTCGAATCGTGTGACCGACATGGCGAACGTAAACCCCAGCAGCAGGGCCAGCAGGCCGAGCAGGGCGGTCTGCAGCGCGGTGATGTGCGTCTTGGCGGCCTCGTCGGCCGGCTTGCGCAGCCGGCGGCCAAGGCGGTAGCCGACCTCGATGACGCCCAGGAAAATGATGAGCACGACGAAAAAGAGGATGACCTCGTCGACTTCCCGCAGCATGCCGTTTTCCCCCCGGATCGGATTTGCGGATCAGCGTATGCCGATTGCGCGGCGGCGGCAAGCGTGGCCGAACGCCGGGCCATCCTGTCAGCGAAACGCCAACATCTTGGAGTAAGGTGTCGCATCCCAACCCCAAGACCCGCACGGAGCAGAACTTGAAATACCGCAAACTCGGCCGTACCGACCTGGATGTCAGCCTGATCGGGCTGGGCACCATGACCTGGGGCGAGCAGAACACCGAAGCCGACGCGCATCAGCAACTGGACTACGCGCTGGAGCGCGGCGTCAACCTGGTCGACGTGGCCGAGATGTATCCCGTGCCGCCCAAGCCCGAAACCCAGGGGCTGACCGAAACCTACATCGGCACGTGGCTGGCCAAGACCGGCCGCCGCCAGGACATCGTGCTGGCCAGCAAGGTGGCCGGCCCCGTGCGCGATGCCAAGCGCCCCGGCCACATCCGCGACGGCAAGACCTTCCTGGACCGCAAGAATCTGACCGCGGCCCTGGACGCCAGCCTGAAGCGCCTGCAGACGGATTATCTGGACCTGTATCAGCTGCATTGGCCCGATCGCACCACCGCGACGTTCGGCCAGCTCAACTACCCCTGGGTCGAAGACGAGCACACCGTGCCGATCGAAGAGACCCTGTCGGTGCTGCAGGACTTCGTGCGCGCCGGCAAGGTGCGCCACGTGGGCGTATCCAACGAAACCCCGTGGGGCGTCAGCCAATTCCTGCGCCACGCCCAGAACGCCGACCTGCCGCGCATCGCGTCGATCCAGAACGCGTACAGCCTGCTGAACCGCGTGTACGAGATCGGCCTGTCGGAATTCACGCACCACGAAGGCGTAGGCCTGCTGGCGTATTCGCCGCTGGCGATGGGCATGCTGTGCGGCAAGTACCTGGACGGCGCCAAGCCGGCCGGCGCGCGCCTGACGGTGTACACGCGCTTCACCCGCTACAGCAACCCCCAGGCCGAAGCCGCCACGCGCGAATATGTGGAACTGGCGCGCAAGCATGGCATCTCGCCGACGCATCTTGCGCTGGCTTGGGTGAATCAACGCCCGTTCGTCACCAGCAATCTGATCGGCGCAACGTCGCTGGAGCAGTTGAAGGAAAACATCGACAGTGTTGATGTGACGTTGTCGGCTGAGGTGCTGGACGCGATCAACCGGATCCACGTGCGTCATCCGAATCCGGCGCCTTGAGGCGCGCGGGGCGGGACGGGAAGCCGTTCATGCCCTGATGGAAAGCGGTTGATCTCCTTCGAGGTCAACAACCGAAAAGCTCACTTGCGAAAGCGGTGGGCTTTTTTCATTTCCGAGGGCGAGTTCTGTAATGCAGTCGCTGGCACGCATGTTTGAAGCAGGGGGGCTTCAAGTCGCGCGTCGCATCACGGGAGAAAAGTGAATCAGGCAATTTTCGCGTTTATCTGATTCAAGTCGGTTTCTGCGACGCTCAGACTTTCGCGCATCAGTAATTGCCTGGAGCAATGATGACAGCGCGCCCGATCATTCGTGTTGGTGACAAGACAACCCATGGCGGAACGGTGTTGGAGGGGTTTTCGTCCTACGACATCGACGGCAGGGCGGCAGCAGGGCTTGGTCACAAGGTGGACTGCCCAAAATGCAAGGGAATCTATCCCATCGTTGAGGGGGTTGGCAGCTTCGCTATCGACGACGGATACGTAGCCATTGAGGGAATGAGGACGGCCTGCGGCGCTACGTTGATCGCCAGTCAAAATATTGCATTGGTGATTCCGGATGAGGGTGGCACCGCTCGAGCGTCCGGCAATGCGGGCGCCTTTTCAAAGGGCATTTGGGAGGGCGGAGAAGGCGCAGATCGGTTGCTGTCCAATAAAGTGCGGCAGATTGGTTGTGAACACGCAGACACGGCATTGATCCCTGCCGAGTACATCGTTCGAGAGATGAAGACCAATCCCTTCTCAATCCGGGGGCGCCAAATCCATGACTCGAATTATTTCGACCTTGCGGCGTATCAAAAGCATTGGCGCGACTCGCCCTGGTACGCAAAGCTATCGACGCGCCCTACTTACTTGGAGGCGCTGGCCGAGGAGAAACTTCGCGCATATGCACTTTGGGCCGATATTGTCGGACCTGGGCAGCCGTGGGATCACAAGCCGGTGCTGCAAAAGATGCTGAAAGACGTTTGGAATTCAGGCTGGCATAAATTGGGCGCGTATGACTATTTCTACGACATCTGGTCCAACATTCATTATGGCTATGTCGGTGTGGCGGTCGGATTCACCCCAGATGAACTGATCAACGGAGCAGGGATCGCTCAGGCATTGCATGACACTTTGGGCGCCTTGGCAAAACGGCGAATGCCGACCATGCAGAATCATCCGGAAAACGGCGGATGGCCTGCTAGCGCAGACGATAGGCCGGACCATATTTCAATTCAGTTGGGGTGTGACCTGTACGCAAACGTCAGACCTCATGCACTGACCCCGGACATCCTGCTTGGAACAGTCGAAGCTGTACCGTTGCCTTGGGGAAACAGCAGGGGAAGTTCGAAAGAATTGCACGTCTGCGAACGCTAGCTAGGGCAAATATGCGGATTCTCGGAAGGTCAATTTGCATCCTGCTGGCTTTGCTAGGAGGGTTGTGTGGAAGTCTGGTAATTTGGGGTTCGCTGACGCCTACGGTGGTACTCCACTATGCGCAAGACGCTGCAGCGCCCGTGTTGGTTTACTTCAACGATAATCATCGCCTCACAAGGGAAACCATTCATCCCGGGGAGTCAGTCAGATTTTCGACCACGATGTTTGCGTCGCCGGCGTCGTGGATTGAGGTCAGCACGCCATTCGTCAATCGCCGAAGCGTAGAGATTACGGGCAAGTTCAGTCGGGTGGATGTGTGCATCAGTGCACAAGCGCGGTTTAGCTCGCACACAAGGCATCAGTATTTCTCGCGCTTCACGTCGCCAAGTGAGCCATGCGGGGTTGCCGATCACGGGCGGTAGGAGGCCGACTGCTGTTCGCCAAATCGGAGCGCGACGGAATCGATTTCGATCCCGCAATCCAGGGATCCGTCCACCGCCATCACAGCAGGTCCCGCATTCATGTCTGCCGACGCACCGGAACCTCCCACAACTTCTCCGGCGCAAAATCCGCCTGTTCCCCCTTCTTCGCATACCCCAGCGGATTCGCAATCACCCGGCAGCCGTCCTTCACGTAATCCTGCGCGCAGTGCAGATGCCCGTGAATCCACACGTCGGCCAGCGGCAGCAATCCATCCAGCGCGTTGCAAAACCCCGCCGTGCCCGGCGTGACGCCGTAACGGGGATCAGCACTGGCCAATGTCGGTGCAAAGTGTGTGACGGCCACCGTCGTGCCGTCGAAGGGCACACGCAGGGCGGCGTCCAGCCACGCCTGACAGGCCAGCCCCTGCTCGCGCATCTGTTCAGCCATGAAGGGCGCGCCATGGCGGCGCATCTCGGCCTTTTCCAGATAGAAGTCCGCCGCGCGGAAGGCCTTCGCTCGCTTCTTCAGCGCTTCACCCAGCGTGTCGTCCGGCGCCGCGAGCGCGTCGAAGTCCGTCCACAGGGTCGTGCCGACAAAGCGCACGCCGCCGATGACGGTGGTCTCGCGTTCCAGCCACTGGATGTCCAGCGCGCGGCACAGGTCTTGCAGGCGCGCGTGCGTCTCGTCGAAATCCACGTTGTCGTATTCGTGGTTGCCCGGCACGTAGAGGACGGGCGTGGGCCAGCCGTGGCGCGGCGAATAGTCGCCCAGGCCGAAGTCGTCCCGTTCCAGCCGTGAGCCCTGGCGGTACGATCCGATGTCGCCGGCCAGCACGAGCAGGTCGGCGCCCGGCAACGGTTGTGCCACAAAGGTGGGATCGGTTTCAAGATGCAAGTCGGAAAGCAGTTGGATCTTCATGGGGGCTATCTTAGGCGACGGATAGCCGCGCTGCGCCTCGCCGGCATCCATGCGACACTTTCCCCCATGCGTTGACCACCCCAATCCCACCCCAAAAGGAGGAATTCCCATGCGTATCGTGTTTGCCGCCGCCGCGCTCCTGCTTGCAGCGGGGGCGCAGGCCCAAGTGCTCAAGTGTGACCAGGCGTCCACCCAGACCGACATGAACCTGTGCGCGGATCAGGCGTATCGCCAGTCCGACGCCGAGTTGAACGCTGCGTACAAGGAAGCGACGGAGCGCCTGAAGGACAGCAAGGACGCCTTGACGCAACTGCAGGCGGCGCAGAAAGCGTGGCTGTTCTTTCGCGATGCCGAATGCGCGTTTTCGTCGACAGGCGTGACGGGCGGCAGCGCCTATCCGATGGTGTTGAGCATGTGCCTGGATAAGCTCACGAAGGTCCGGACCAAGGAATTGCGCGCGTATCTGGCGTGCGAGGAAGGCGACACGAGCTGCCCGGTGCCGCGCAAGCCATGAGTGCTGCCGCGCAGAATGCCGGACATCATGCCAGCCCGGAAGTCGGCACTCCGGACGTCAGCACTCCGAACACCAGCAACCCGGACATCGCCGACCCGGCCGCCGGCATCCCCGACACCGGCCTGATCATTGACGAGCATGGCAAGCCGCGTTGCTTCTGGCAGCCGTCCATGCCGGACTATCACGATCATGAATGGGGCCGGCCCGTCGTGGACGACCGGCGCCTGTTCGAGAAGATCTGTCTGGAAGGTTTTCAGGCCGGCATGGCGTGGATCACGATCCTGCGCAAGCGCGAGGCGTTTCGCGAGGCCTTTGACGATTTCGACATGGAACGGGTGGCACGTTATACCGAGCGCGACGTGGAGCGCCTGATGGGCAACGCCGACATTGTGCGCAACCGCGCCAAGATCGCGTCGGCCATCAACAACGCGCAGCGCGCGCGCGAACTGGCCGACGAGACCGGCTCGCTGGCCGGCTGGCTCTGGTCGCATGAACCGCCGCCGCAGGACCGACCGGTGGCGGTGGATCGGCATTATTGGGACAGCAATCCCACGTCCAAGGCGTCGATCGAACTCTCTCGCGCGCTGAAGCGGCGCGGCTGGACGTTCGTGGGCCCGACGACCATGCATGCCTTCATGCAGGCCGTGGGCATGGTGAACGAGCACATGAGCGGTTGCGTCTGCCATGGGCAGATCGAGGCGGCGCGCGCGTACTTCCGGCGTCCGGGCTGAACCAATGCGCGGCAATGCAGGCGCTGGCGGCATCGCCGGCCTGCAAGTCCGCAAAGACGGGCCGCGTCAGAACCGTGTCAAACCACGCTGATGCGCAACTCGGCCAGCAACGCCGCCGCCTGCGTCTTGGAAATCGTCGCGCCGGCCAGCCGGGCGGCCGCCGTCAAGTCCAATCCGCCAAGGTCTGCTTCCCGCAGGTCCGCGCCTTCGAAGTGGACGTTTTTCAACGTGGCATTGCGCAGGCTGCCGCCGTGAAACACCGTCTCGCGGAAGTCGCTTCCCGACAGGTCCGCGTCCGAGAAATCCAGCTGCAGCAGATTGCACTTGCGAAACGACACGCCGCGCAGCAGCGCGCCGACCAGCAGGCATTCCTCGAGCGACCAGCCCAGGCACGCAATGCCATCGAAATCCGATCCGGTCAGCTTGCACGACCGGAATTTGGCGCTGGCCAGCCGCGCGCGGCGCCAATTGGCGTTGTTCAGGTCGCAGTTCTGGAAGTGGGCCTCGCTGGCGTCCGCCGACGCAAAGTTGGCCGACCCGCCGCGGCAGCGTAGCCATTGGCTATCAGTCAGATCCGCGCCCTGGAACGAGGCGCCCGCAATCGCGCAGCCGCTGAACTGGAAGCCGCGCAGTTCCAGGCGCGAAAAATCTGCGTCCTGGAAGTCGCAGTCCACGAACGACAGCGCCTTGCCTGCCGCCGTCTCGATGAGGGCCTGCATTGCCTTGCGGTCGATGTCCTGTCCCTCGATCGGCGCAGTAACGGGTTGCGTCATGCGGATCAGGCCGAGGCGTCGGACTGCAAACGGCCCAGGATGAACCCGTCGACGGCGCTCGTGCGGCCGCGCCACAGCGTCGGCTGGCCGGCGATGGGCGTGCCGTCGGCGGTGAAGAACAGGGCGTCCGCCAGGTGAATGTAGTTGGGCAGCGGATCGACGGGCTGGGGCAGGCGGAACACGTCGCCCAGTTCGGCCAGCGAGGCGTGCACGGTCTGGCGCGTGTCGGGGTCCAGCGATTCCAGCGAGCCCGAGAAGCTGGCCGCGAAGGTGTCGAAGTACTCGGCGCCCGAGACGATCGAGCCGGAGACCAGCATGCCGCCCATCTGCAACGTCACGCCAATGCTTTCGATCTGGCTGCCGTTGTTGACGAGGTTGACCAGGAACTGCAGGAAGGCGTCTGCGGCGGGCGTGGCGGCAGCGGGCTGGCTCGAAGGGGTGTCAATGCTCATGAGAAGGGTCTCTGGAAGATTTGCGAGAGGCACAAGATACTCGAAGGGCGCTAAAAATGGTCGGACCGCAATCCGTAGAGAAACGGGCGGTTCGGGCGGCTGACCCGGTTTTCCGGCAGCGCGGTCGGGGAGTATGTTGGCACCCTGACCGCCAATCCCTCCGGAGCATCCATGAGCAGCGTGAATTTCCTGGGTATCAATGCCGCCGCCGGCCAGTCCGCGCCGGCCGCCAAAAATGCCAACGCCAACGCCGGCGAAAGCTTCCGCGCGGCGTTTGCCGATGCCACCGAGCGCAATCGTTCTGCCATGGGCCAAGGCGTGTCCGGCGCCTCGCAGGCCGCGGCGTCGCAGGCCGAAAAGGAATTCCTGGACTACGCCGGGATGTCGATCGAGGACAAGATGTTCTACGCGGCGCTGGCGAGCCTGGGCATTTCCAAGGAAGAATACGACGCCATGTCGGCCGCCGAACGCCTGGAAGTCGCCAAGAAGGTCGCCCTGGCGATGCAGCAATTGGCGAAGGCCGAGAACACGCAGGAAGTGCTCTGACGCGTTGACCGCCCGATGTGAAAAGGCCCGCTTGTGCGGGCCTTTTTCACCTTACCAGCCCCAGCAGGTGCCGGCCGCAGGCTTGCCGCAGGTGCGGTAGTTCACCGCGAACCACAGCTTGCCCGCGCCGCGCGGCGTGCCGTCGGACGTCTTGACGTCGTTGCGCGGCAATTCTTCCAGCGTGTCGCGCGCCGTCTTGGTGGCCGAGCCGCTGGCGGCATTGGCTTCCAGGACGATGCGGCCCAGGCTGGCGGCGTCGCGGTCTTCGAACACGATAGCCGTGTCAGCCAATGCGCTGATCTTCACCGACGCATCGCGCACGGCGGCGGCGTAGCTGTCATTGGCCCCGGTGGGCAGGATGTCCTTGTTCAGCGTACTGACCGCCAGGATTTCCGCGGGCGTTGCCGGCGCCTGCATCTTGTATTGGTCCAGGCCCTGCAGCTGCCCGGCCGCGGCCTGGCGGCGCAGCCAGTCGCCCCACAGGAATTCCGCGAATTCAGGCAGGTTGCCGTTGCTGTAGGCGATGTCGCGCGTGAAATACACCAGGGAGCGGTAGCGGTCTTCCTGCATACCGCCGGGCTCCTGCGCATTGGCGAGGCCGACGCGCGTGGGCAGCTGGTCGACGGTGATCGGCTGGTTCTGGCCGTCACGCAACCATGCCCGGCGCTCGTCGACCAGACGCTGCCAGAAGGCCGCCGCGGTCGGGAGGTCGCTGTAGTTGGCGTCGACCTTCACCCACACGGGGAGCTTCGGGCCGCCATCAGATATCTCGCGCAGGGACGAGAACGTGTGGTGGCCGTCGGTCAGGTACAGGTTGCCGTCCCAACCCACGATCACCGTCTTCAGGTTGGCCGTATTCGTGCCCGGCGCGTCCAGGCAGGTGAACGTTTCGGGCTGGTCCAGGCGCGCGGCGCGCGCCTCGGCGATGCTCTGGAACTTCTGCGCGCGCTCGGCGCCGCCCACGTCCTCGCAATAGTCGTCGAACTTCTTGCCGACGGTGCGGTTCAGGTAATCCAGTTGCAGAACTGGGTCGGCCGCCCAGGTGGCGCGGTCGAAGTCGCCTTGCCAGCGGCCGAGCTTGTAATAGATCTGGTCGTAGCCGATCGCGGCCTGGGTCGGATGCAGTTCCTCGATGCGGACCTGGATGACGTCGCCCGCCTTCTTCTGCAGATAGGCCGTGTTGCGCGGAGGCGTTTGGGGTTCGGGTTCCGGTTCCGGTTGCGGCTGCGGGGTGGGCTGCGGCGCCGGGGTTTCAGCGACGGGCGGCTGGACGTCGTCATCGTCATCATCGCCGCCGCCATTGCAGGCAGCCAGGGCCAGCGGCAACAAAGCCACGGCCAGGGCGCGCATCAGGCGCGACGGACGGAAAAGGGGAGAAAGCGCGGATTCGGTACGGGAGGGCATGGCAGTTCTTGGGGGCTGCGATCAGTAAGGGAGGCCGATCATGCCGGACGCGTGTTTCCTGCGCATTGCACGTCACCGAGAAACTGACCGAGCATAGGCCGCGCGCACGGCCGGGGGCAAGGAGATAATGGCAGCGCGTCCGGCACCGGACCGGGCGTCAAGCAGACACATACCAAGGAGGCTGCCGGCAATGGCTTACATCACATTCTGGCGCGTCTGCGTCGTACTGACGCTGAGCGCGATCGGCTTTGGCGCCGCCGCGGAAGACCGCGCCGATAGCGCGCGCGGCGCCCAACTGCTGGAGGCATCCGGCAAGGGCGATGCGGCGCGCGTGCGCCAATTGCTGGCAGAGGGCGCGCCGCTCGAGGCGCGGGACGGGCAGGGCAATACGCCGCTGCTGCGCGCCACGCAAGGCAACCACGCGCAGGCCGCGGCGGCGCTGATCGACGCCGGCGCAAACGTGAACGCCCAGAACGGCATGCAGGACAGCGCATACCTGCTGGCGGGCGCGCAGGGCTATCGAGAGATATTGGAGCTGACGCTGTCGCATGGCGCCGACCTGAAAAGCACCAACCGCTATGGCGGCACGGCCCTGATTCCGGCGTGCGAGCGCGGTCACGTCGAGGTCGTGAAGCGGCTGCTGCAGGCGGGCGTGGATCCCAACCACGTCAACCGGCTGGGCTGGACGGGGCTGCTCGAGGCCATCATCCTGAGCGACGGCGGACCGCGCCATCAGGCTATCGTGGCGCTGCTGATAGAGGGGGGAGCGGACGTGAATCTGCCCGACAGGGACGGGCTCACGCCATTGCAGCACGCGCGTCAGCGCGGCCAGACGGAAATCGTGCAGATGCTGGAGCGCGCCCGGGCGCGGTAGCGACCCGGGCGGCAAGATGGGCCGGCGCCGCGGGGCGGCCGGCCCGGCACACGCTTAGAACTGGTGGCGGATGCCCACGCCGGCGGCGGTGCTCTTCAGACCGTCGATGAACGCGTAGTCCGTGCCGTACGAACCGTAGGCGTACAGGTTGGTGCGCTTGGACAGGTCGTAGGTGTAGCCCACGCTGTACACGTTCATGTTGGCATCGCCGCCCGTCAGCTTGTCGTTGGACGGAGCCACGTGCTGCCACGAGGTGAACAGGCTGCCCGAGGCGCCCACCGGGAACGTCGCGCCCAGCATGTAGGAATTGGCCTTGAAGCCGTCCACGAAGCGGTTGGTGCCGAACTCATCGCTGAACGGCGTGCCCGACGGCAGGTCCTGGCCGACGAACCAGCCGTCGGTGGTGCGGCCGTAAGCGGCAGCCAGCTTGACCACTTCCAGGTCGTACGAAGCGCCGACGGCGTATTGGCGCGGCGTGGCGCCGTTGTCGACGGTGCTGCGGTTGGCGCCGTTCAGCTGGTCGTACGTCAGCGTCACGTTCAGGGGACCCTGCACATAGCGCAGGCCGGTGGTGATGCCGCGCGTGTTGTCGGCGGTCTGGAAGCCGGTCTGGTCCGAGGTGGTGTCGTCCACGCTGAACGAGTAGCCCACGGCGAATTCAAAGCCGTTCACCGACGGGGTGCGGTACATGACCATGTTGTCCCAGCGCATGGTGTTGGCCGCGCTGAAACCCAGGCCCAGGTTGGATTGGGTGTAGCTGGTGTAGAAGGGGTCGATGTCGGCCAGGTAGTTCGAACCGACCGTGGCCTGACGGCCGAATTCCAGCGAGCCCCAGGCGTCGTTGGCCAGACCGATGGTGGCTTGGCGGCCGAACAGGCGGCCGGATTGGCCGCGCTGGCCGTTGGCCGAATCAAAGCCGCTTTCCAGCTTGAAGACGGCGCGCAGGCCGTCGCCCAGATCTTCGGATCCGCGCAGGCCCCAGCGGGAGCCGGCCTGGATGCCGTTGATCATGCCGACTTTGGAACCACTGTAGCCATCGCCCTTGATCTTGTTGTAGCCGAGGCCGGTGTCGATGACACCGTAGAGGGTGACTGACGGTTCTGCCTGGGCAACGCCTGCGAAAGAGGCCAGCATTGCCGCGGCGAGCAGCGTCTTTTTCATCCGGAAAACTCCTGAGTTGCAGTTGAAGAAAAAGCAAAAGGAACACGACGCCAAGCATCGACCCGACGGTGTTCCTCGGCGCATAGTGTAGAACAATGCGTTAATTGTCGTTATCCACCGTCAATTCTTGCCAAAATTCGAACACTTTCTAGTGGGACGTTCGGGTGCTTTTTCTGGGACGAAGCCGAGCGAATTGACCTTGCGGCGTCATAGTGGCATCTTGCCCAAAACCTCAATCACGGAACCCGCTCCTTGAACTTTCCCCAACCGCTCGTCACCGTCGACGCTGTCCTTCTTACCCTGCGCGAATCCGGCCTGGAAGTCGCGTTGCATCAGCGCGACCGCGAGCCGCTTCAGAGCGCCATGGCGCTGCCGGGTGGCGTGGTGCACGCCAACGAAGACACGTCCACCGAAGACAGCATCCGGCGTGTATTGCGCGACAAGACCGGCTTCGAGCCGCGCTACCTGGAGCAATTGCAGGTGTTTTCCGGTCGGGATCGGGATCCCCGGGGATGGTCGATGTCGGTCGCCTATGTGGCGCTGGTGCCCGCCGCCGAACTGGAAGCCGCCACCCGCGCGGAATTCCGTTTTGTCAGTGTGGACGCCTTGCCGCCGCTGGCGTTCGACCATGCGGACATCATCACTGCCGCCGTGGACCGCCTTCGCAGCAAATCCACGTACTCCACGCTGCCGTTTTTTCTGCTGCCCGAGCGCTTCACGCTGACCCAACTGCAGCACACCTACGAGGCGATCCTGCAGACCCGGCTCGAGAAGTCGAACTTCCGCAGGAAGATGGAAGCGTGGGGGGCGCTGGAGGCAACCGACGAAGTTGTCGGGGGCGCGCAGCGTCCGGCGCGTCTTTACCGGTTGAAGGATTTCACCTTTTTCGACCGTAGCGTCGGCTGATTCGACGGGACGAGCCTTTTGCAACGCAAAGATAGTTGCAAAACAACAATAAGTAGGCATATACTGGCCTCGCTTAGTTTTGAAATGCCACTAAGGGGCCATCATGTTCACCATCACTGCGGTAATCGAAGGACAGCGCAAGACCGATACGCCAGCCGCGTTCCGGTTTCCCGGCGGCGAAATGCAGGTCACCATTCCCGCCGGCTTGCGTGAACATGCCGACGCCGCCCGCGAATTCCGCATCCACGCCTTGCTGAAGTCGGCCGACGACGTCATGCAGTTGCTGCTGCTGACTGACGCGCTGCGCCGCCTGAACCCGGCCGCGCCCGTGCACCTGGACATGCCCTACGTGCCGTATGCGCGCCAGGACCGCGTCTGCAATCCCGGCGAGGCGCTGGGCGCCGCCGTGTTCTGCAAGCTCATCAATGACCAGCAGTACGCCACGGTCACCATCGTGGAACCGCATAGCGACGTCACGCCAGCGCTGTTGCAGCGGGTGCGGGTGATCGACGCCGCCGCCTTCCTGAAGAAAGCGCTGGCCGCCCCGGCCTTTGCCCAGGGCGTCACACTGATGGCCCCGGACGCCGGCGCCCGCAAACGGGTGCAGTCGCTGGCCAAAACGCTGGGCGTGGCGGACGTGCGCTACGCGGAAAAGGTCCGCGACCCGCAGACCGGCCGCATCACGGAAACCCGCGTGCCCGACGATATCCCCGCCCAGCCGGTGCTGGTGGTCGACGACATCTGCGACGGCGGACGCACGTTTCTGGAACTGGCCGCCGCCCTGGCCGACAAGACCCGCCAGCCGCTCTATCTGTATGTGACGCACGGCATCTTCAGCAAGGGCTTGAGCGAACTGAAGGCGCGATACGCCGGGATTTTCACCGCCTACGACTGGACCCGCACGGAAGAGGGCGCCGCGACCGCCGCCGGTGCGGTGCTGGTCAACTAAGCATGCAGATCAACCAAGAACACAGATCAACCAAGAAGGAACCTGCCATGAATGCCCCCGACACCCTGGCCCCCCAGCTCAAGAATGGCCTGAATCCCTTCCTGCAGGCGGACTTCTACAAGACCGGCCACCCGTTCCAGTACCCCAAGGGAACGAACAAGATCCTGGCCAACTTCACGCCGCGCTCGGCCCGCCTGGCGCCGGTGCTGCCCGAATTGTTCGACGAGAAGATCGTCTGGTTCGGCCTGCAAGGATTCATCAAGGAAATCCTGATCGGCCTGTTCAACCGCGAGTTCTTCGGCAAGCCCGCCAGCACCGCCGTGCGCCAGTACCAGCGCCGTGTGGACAACGCGCTGGGCAAGGGCGCGGTCACGGTCGATCACCTGCAGGCGCTGCACGACCTGGGTTATCTGCCGCTGGAGATCCGCTCGGTGCCGGAAGGCGCGCGCGTCGACATCCGCGTGCCGCCGGTCACCTTCATCAACACCCAGCCGGAATTCGCCTGGCTGGTGACCTACATCGAAACCCTGTTCAGCTGCGAGTCCTGGAAGCCGTCCACGGTTGCCACCATCGCCTTCGAATACCGCAAGCTGCTGACGTACTTTGCGCAATTGACCGGCAGCCCGATGGCGTTCGTGGACTGGCAGGGCCACGACTTCTCGATGCGCGGCATGGCCGGCCTGTACGACGCGCGCAAGTGCGGCGCGGGTCACCTGCTGTCCTTTACCGGCACGGACACGATCCCGGCCATCGACTACCTGGAAGACCTCTACAACGCGGATTCGGACCGCGAACTGATCGGCGGCTCGGTGCCGGCGACGGAGCACTCCGTGATGTGCCTGGGCAGCAAGGAAGGCGAGATCGAGACCATCCGCCGCCTGGTCAAGCAGGTGTATCCGGCCGGCATCGTGTCGGTGGTGTCTGACACCTGGGACTTCTGGCAGGTGGTGACGGACTTCGCCGCGGCGCTCAAGTCCGAGATCATGAGCCGCCAGCCGGATGCGCTGGGCAACGCGAAGGTGGTGTTCCGTCCGGACTCCGGCGACCCCGTGAAGATCCTGACCGGCTATTTCTGCACCGACGTGCCGGACGTGCAGGACCGCGCCGCCCTGCAAGCGGCGCAGGCCGCCGGCTTTGAGGCCGTGCGGGATGCGGCCACGGGCACGTACTGGCTCCTGGGCGAAGACGCGAGCGCGCAGCAGACGCTGCGCGCGCCGGAGGTGAAGGGCGCCGTGCAATGCCTGTGGGACACGTTCGGCGGCGTTCAGACCGATCGCGGCTACAAGCTGCTGGATCCGCACGTGGGCCTGATCTACGGCGACTCCATCACGCTGACCCGGGCGCGCGACATCCTGGTGCGCCTGGAACGCAAGGGCTTTGCGTCGGGCAACGTCGTGCTGGGCATCGGGTCGTACACCTATCAGTACCTGACTCGCGACACCTTCGGCTGGGCGCTGAAGGCCACGTATGCCGAGGTTAATGGCGAACCGCAGGAACTGGTGAAGGACCCGGTCACCGATTCCGGCGTGAAGAAGTCCGCCAAGGGTTTGCTGCGTGTGGACAAGACGCCGGACGGCTATGTGCTGCACGACCAGCAGACCCCCGAGCAGGCGGCGGGTGGCGCGCTGGTGCCTGTGTTCCGCGACGGCGAACTGCTGGTCGAACAAAGCCTGGCCGAGATCCGGACGCGGCTGCAGGGATCGTGGACCTGCCCCGAAGCGGGCAGCATCCGCTGGCCGGCCTGCTGATCCCGCCGGCATTCGCCAGTATTTGCCGGCAGATCAGACGACAACGGCGCCCTTGCGGGCGCCGTTTCTCATACGTGACGGCGAATCAGCCCGGCCGGCGCGCGCGTTTTTCCTCGCGCACGAAGATCACCACGCCCACGATCACCATCAGCGCCAGCGCATACCAGGTGATGGCGTAAGTCAGATGGTTGTTGGGGAAGTTGATCATCGTAAGTCCGCCAACCGGCTCCCGGGCGGCATCCTTGCCGGGGCTGGACGCGGCGTCGGCGTCGATGAAGTAGGGCGCCACGTCGGCAAGTCCGCGCGCCGCCGCGATGCCGGGCAGATCGCGCGAATACCAGAGGTTGGCGGCCGGATCGTTGTTGCGCAGAAAGCCGCTGGCCGGTTCGCCCATGCGCAGCAGGCCCGTGACCTGGCCCGGCGCCGGCGGCTGGGCGCTGTTGGCTGCGTCCTTGCGCCATGCCGGCAGCACGAAGCCCCGGTTCACCAGCACGATGCCGCCGTCCGCCAGCTGCAGCGGCGTCATGACCCAATAGCCGCTGCCCAGTTCCGTGGCGGCCTGCACCAGCGTCTGCTTGTCGAAGTGGTAGGTGCCGGAGGCGGTGACGTGGCGGTATTCGGCGTTGTCCTGCGTCAACTGCGCCCATTCGTTCTTGCCGGGGGCGGGCGTGGCGGGCGCGTGGGCCCGCTGATCCACCTGCGCGATCAGCGCGCGCTTCCAGGCCAGCCGGTGTACCTGCCAGGTTCCCAGGGCGCAAAGCCCGGCGAAGATGGCAACAGCCAGCAACCCCAGGATGACCAGGGTTGCCTTGCTGCGCGGATTACGGGAGGTGTCGCGTGAAGAAATGTCTTTGACTACAGCCATCAGGGCATCTTGCGCATGTCATGCGGGGACATGGGCATCATGTTGGAGTTCAAGTGGTACATGATCCAGATGGATCCGCTGAGCGTGATGACGACCAGCACGAGCGTGAATATTAACGCCAACATGTTCCACCCGCTTTCGGACTTGGTGTCCAGGTGCAGGAAATAGATGATGTGGACCACGATCTGCACGACGGCAAAGGCCAGGATCACCAGGCCGGTGACCCGCGAGCTGTCGATGACGCGGTCCATAACCAGCCAGAACGGAATCGCCGTCAGGATGGCGGCCAGCACGAAGCCGGTCATGTAGCTCTTGAAGGTGCCGTGGCCGGCGCCGTCGTCATCGTCATGGTGGCCATCGTGATGATCGTGGCCGCTATGGCCACCGTGGCCGCCGTGGCCGGTGTCGGCCAGGTTATCCATGTGCGACGTCATGGCAGCACTCCCATCAGATACACGAACGTGAACACGCCCACCCAGATCAGGTCCAGGAAGTGCCAGAACATCGACAGGCACATCAGGCGGCGGCGGTTTTCAGGGATCAGGCCGTGCATGCGCACCTGCAGCATCAACGTCACCAGCCACACGATGCCGAACGTGACGTGCAGCCCGTGCGTGCCGACCAGCGTGAAGAACGCCGACAGGAAGGCGCTGCGCTGGGGACCCGCGCCCTGGTGGATCAGGTGCCAGAACTCGTAGATTTCCAGCGACAGAAAGCCCAGGCCCAGGATGCCGGTGACGGCAAGCCACAACTGCGTGGCGCCGATGCGGTTGCGCCGCATCTCCAGCATCGCGAACCCGTAGGTGATGGACGACAGCAGCAGCAGCGACGTGTTCACCGCCACCAGCGGCAGGTCGAACAGGTCCGCGCCGGATGGGCCGGCCGCGAAGCTTCGGCCCAGCACGCCGTAGACCGCGAACAGGCACGCAAAGATGAGGCAGTCGCTCATCAGGTAGACCCAGAACCCAAGCAGCGTGCCGTTCTTGGGGTGGTGTTCGCCAGGAACGTAAAAGACGGGTTCCTGGGAAGACGGCGCGGCGCCGCCGGGCATGGGGTGGGCGAGGGTATCAGACATGTTGCGCTAGCAGCCTTGTGCGGGCGTCTTCCGTGGCGACGACCTCAGCGGCCGGCACGTAGTAGTCGCGCTTGTAGTTGAAGGTATGGATGATCGACACGAGGATCAGCGCCGCAAACGACAGCACCACCAGCGGCCACATGTGCCAGATCAGCGCAAAACCCAGCACCACGCTGATCCCCGCCAGGACGATGCCCGCCCAGGTGTTCTTCGGCATGTGGATCGGAATGAAACCCTGTTGCGGTCGCTGGTAGCCGTGCTGCTTCATCTGCCACCAGGCGTCCAGGTCGTGCACGCGCGGCGTGAACGCAAAGTTGTACACGGGCGGCGGCGACGACGTAGACCATTCGAGCGTGCGGCCATCCCACGGGTCGCCCGTGGTGTCGCGCAACTGGTCGCGGCGGCGGTAGCTGACCACGAGCTGGATGATGAAGCTGGCGATGCCGCATGCGATCAGCAGCGCGCCGAAGGCCGCGATCTGGAACCAGATCTGCAGCGACATGTCTTCAAAGTGGTTCACGCGGCGCGTCACGCCCATCAGGCCCAGCACGTACAGCGGCATGAAGGCCACGTAGAAGCCCACCAGCCAGAACCAGAACGAGCACTTGCCCCAGAACGGATCGAGCTTGTAGCCGAACGCCTTCGGGAACCAGTACGTGATGCCGGCCATCAGCCCGAACAGCACGCCGCCGATGATCACGTTGTGAAAGTGCGCGATCAGGAACAGGCTGTTGTGCAGCGCGAAGTCGGCGGGCGGCACGGCCAGCAGCACGCCTGTCATGCCGCCGATCACGAACGTGACCATGAACCCCAGCGTCCAGAGCATCGGGACTTCAAAGCGGATGCGCCCGCGATACATCGTGAACAGCCAGTTGAAGATCTTGGCGCCTGTCGGGATCGAAATGATCATTGTCGTGATCCCGAAGAACGAGTTCACGCTGGCCCCGGACCCCATGGTGAAGAAGTGGTGCAGCCACACCAGGTACGACAGCACGGTAATCACGACCGTGGCGTACACCATGGACGCATAACCGAACAGGCGCTTGCGGCAGTAGG
Organism: Achromobacter sp. UBA4530; assembly: GCF_002388205.1. NCBI lineage: Bacteria > Pseudomonadati > Pseudomonadota > Betaproteobacteria > Burkholderiales > Alcaligenaceae > Achromobacter > Achromobacter sp. UBA4530. Next base: position 215,418 of record NZ_DGMA01000009.1, read on the forward strand.
TGGACACCACTTCGGAAAAGATGCCGAAGGCCGGCAGGATCAGGATGTAGACCTCCGGGTGGCCCCAGATCCAGATCAGGTTCACGTACATCATGGCGTTGCCGCCGAAGTCCGCCGTGAAGAAGTTGGTGCCTACGTAGCGGTCCATGGACAGCAGCGCCAGCACCGCCGTCAGCACCGGGAAGGCCGCCACGATCAGGACGTTGGTGCACAGCGCGGTCCACGTGAAGATGGGCATGCGCATCATCTTCATGCCGGGCGCGCGCATCTTCACGATGGTGACCAGCAGGTTCACTCCCGATAGCAGTGTCCCCACGCCCGCTATCTGCAAGGCCCATATGTAGTAATCGACGCCCACGTCCGGACTGTGCAGGATGCCCGATAAGGGTGGATACGCCAGCCAGCCGGTGCGGGCGAATTCCCCCACGAACAGCGACATCATCACCAGGATCACGCCGCCCGCGGTCATCCAGAAGCTGAAGTTGTTCAGGAACGGAAACGCCACGTCGCGCGCGCCGATCTGCAGCGGCACGATGAAATTCATCAGCCCCGTGACCAGCGGCATGGCCACGAAGAAGATCATGATGACGCCGTGCGCCGTGAAGATCTGATCGTAGTGGTGCGGGGGCAGAAAGCCGGTGGAGTCGCCGAAGGCCACGGCTTGCTGCGAACGCATCATGATGGCGTCGGCAAAGCCGCGCAGCAGCATGACGATGCCCAGGATCACGTACATGATCCCGATCTTCTTGTGGTCGATGCTGGTGAACCACTCGCGCCACAGATAGCCCCACTTCTTGTAGTACGTGACGGACCCCAGCAGCACGATGCCGCCAGCCGCCACCACGAAGAAGGTGCCTAGCAGGATGGGGTCGTGAAAAGGAATGGCGTCCCAGGTAAGCCGGCCGAAGATCAGCTTGGTGAGGTCAGGTTGATCAGGCATCTCGATTCCAGCAAAAAAACCGCGTTTACATGGAGCACGTCGCGTGCCGAAAAACCTGCCGCGCTAGAGCACCAGTCCTTCAGAGGCCGTGCACATGGCGCCGACATACTTGCGCGGCGGCGTTTCCGTAAGACCCAGCTTCTCGCGCACTTGCGGGTCCAGAGTGGTGAGGTTGTGCGCGCCCGGTATGCCGGCGCCGCCTTGCGCGTCGATGGCCATCGCATCGCGCATGCACATGCGGTTCGGTTCGACGCAGCGGTTCACGATGGCGTCGAAAAGGCCGGGCGCAACGGTGGCGTAAAGCTGCACCGGGTTGCGCTCGCTGGGTTGTTCAAGCTTCAGGTAAGCGGCGCGGTCCAGCGTGGCCTGCGATTTCTGGGCCTGCGCGACCCAGTCGTCAAAACCCTTCTGGTCCAGCCCATGGAAGCGGAAGCGCATGCCGGAAAAGCCGGAGCCGCTGTAGTTGGCCGACAGACCTTCGTATTCACCAGGATGGTTGATGACGGCGTGGAGCGTGGTCTGCATGCCGGGCATGGCGTAGATCTGACCGGCCAGCGCGGGCACGAAGAATGAGTTCATGACCGACGACGACGTGATCTTGAACTGGATGGGACGGTCCACCGGTGCGGCCATCTCGTTGACGGCGGCCACGCCTTGCTCGGGATAGAGGAACAGCCACTTCCAGTCCAGCGCGACTACTTCGACGACCAGCGGCTTGGTGTTGGGCGGCACTTCACGGCCTTCGGACAGTCGTGCCAGCGGCCGGTAGGGATCAAGCTGGTGCGTGCTGACCCACGTGAGCGCGCCAAGCGCGATGATGATGAGCAGCGGCGCCGCCCAGATCAAAAGCTCCAGCATCGTGGAGTGGTTCCAGTCGGGGTCGTAGGCGGCTTCCTTGTTGCTGGCGCGATAGCGCCATGCGAACAGCAGCGTGAGGATGATGACCGGCACGATGATGATGAGCATCAAGCCGGTGGAGATGATGATCAAGTTGCGTTGTTGCACGGCCACGTCGCCCGATGGCGACAGCAGGACCGCATTGCACCCGGCGAGCAGCGGCAGGGCGGCAAACAGGATCAATCCGCGGAGCCTTGCGAAGGACGACATGGTCATACCCCGAAACGTAACCGTGCGAAGTAAACGAAACACTACGCTGGAAGCCGCGAAAAATCTAGGGTAAAAAGAGCAAAAGTATGCACGGGAACGCGTGCGGGGCAGTCATGGGCCAAAACGCTTGCGGCTTCCTGCATGATGCGCGTACCGTGGTGCTGGTGTGTTGCAAGATCGTAGACAAGGCGTATTCAGAACCTTCTTTTGCGAGCGAACCCATGTCGACCACCACGCAGTATCCTGGTCATCCCTCTCCCGGTTCCGGACCCGGGGCGATCAGCGGCGGCACCAGCCACGCCAAGGTGGCGCCCGGTGAAATCGCCGTGGGGGTGGTCGTTGGACGCGCCTCTGAATACTTCGATTTCTTCGTCTTCGGCATCGCGTGCGTGCTGGTTTTTCCGAAGGTGTTCTTTCCCTTCGAAGGCCAGCTGGAAGGCACGCTGTCAGCCTTCATCATCTTCTCCTTCGCCTTCATCATGCGTCCCATTGGCACCGCGCTGTCGATGGCGATCCAGCGCCGATGGGGCCGCGCAACCAAGCTGACCGTCGCCTTGTTCGTGCTGGGCACCGCGACCGTCGGCATGGCGTTTTTGCCCAGCTATGAATCGATCGGCGTGCATGCCATCACCTTGCTTGCCGTGTTCCGATGCCTGCAGGGGCTGGCGTTTGGCGGCTCGTGGGACGGCCTGCCGTCGCTACTGGCGCTGAACGCGCCGCCCAACCGGCGCGGCTGGTATTCGATGATGGGTCAGCTGGGCGCGCCTGTTGGATTTCTGGTGGCCAGTGCGCTGTTTCTCTATCTGCACATCACGCTGACGGAGGCGGACTTCATTGAATGGGGCTGGCGCTATCCGTTCTTCGTGGCGTTCGCCATCAACGTGGTGGCGCTGTTTGCGCGGCTCCGGCTCGTGGTGACCGAGGAATACACGCAGCTGCTCGAAGAAGGTGAACTCGAGCCCATCGGCATCCGCGAGATCATCAGCCAGCAAGGCTACAACCTCTTCATCGGCGCCTTCGCCGCGCTGGCCAGCTATGCGCTGTTTCACCTCGTCACGGTTTTTCCGCTGTCGTGGATCGCTGTCAGCGGCACGCAACAGATTTCGGATGTGCTGATCGTTCAGATCATCGGCGCGGTGATCGGCATCCTGGGTACGATCGCTTCCGGGTGGCTGGCTGATCGCATCGGGCGGCGCACCACGCTGGGTTTGCTTGCCATGCTGATCGGTGTGTTTGCCGTGGTGTCGCCGTGGCTGCTGGGCGGCGGGCCGAAGGCGCAGGATGCGTTCATCCTGATCGGCTTTGCGCTGCTGGGTCTGTCTTACGGGCAGGCGTCTGGTACGGTCACTGCCAACTTCACGCGGCGGTTCCGTTATACCGGTGCAGCCTTGACCTCTGATATGGCGTGGCTGGTCGGCGCGGCGTTCGCGCCGGTGGTGGCGCTGGGGCTGTCGGCGCGATTCGGGCTGGTGGCAGTCAGCGTGTACCTGTTGTCTGGCGTGGCGTGCACGTTGATTGCGCTGCGCATCAACAAGGTGCTTGAAACGCGCGATTGAATACGGGGCAGTGGGTTGCTGCCCCGGTGTCTGACGTTCAGCCCACAAACCCCTCCAGCACGTTTGCGACGTTGATGCCCACGTCGGCGACCGCATAGCCGCCCTCCATCGTGAACACCGTCGGCAAGCCAAGGTCGGCCAGCATGCGGCCGACCTGCAGATAATCGGCGCTCTTCAATTTGAACTTGGATATCGGATCGCCTTCGTACGTGTCCACGCCAAGTGCAACGACCAGCGCGTCGGCCTTGAACGCACGCACCGCATCCAGGCCCTGCTGCAATGCCGCCGTCCATGCCGCAAAGTCGCTGCCGGCGGGCAACGGCAGGTTCAGGTTGCAGCCCTGGCCCGCGCCTTCGCCACGTTCGTCGGCGTATCCCAGATAGAAGGGGTACTCGGTGATCGGATCACCATGGACCGACACGGTCAGCACGTCCCCGCGGTCGTAGAAGATGCTCTGCGTGCCGTTGCCATGGTGATAGTCCACGTCCAGCACGGCAACGCGCTGTGCACGCGCGTCGCGCAGGGCCTGCGCGGCCAGCGCCGCATTGTTCAGAAAGCAGTAGCCGCCAAAGAAGTCCGCGCCGGCGTGATGGCCTGGCGGCCGGGTCAGCGCCATCGCCGCGCGCAGGCCCTGGCCTTGGGATACGGCGCGTGCGGCGTCGATGGCGCAGGCGGCGCCCGCGGTGGCCGCTTCCCATGTGCCGGCCGTCAGCGGACAGCCGCTATCGAACGAGAACAGCCCGACGCGCGCCGCGAAGTTCGTGGGTTCGATGTCGTGCCGAAATCCGCGCACGGGCCAGATCGACGGCAGCACGTCGAGATTGGCGTTGGCCGGATCCAGCGCAATCCATTCGTTCCAGGCGTTTGCCAGAAAGTCCACATAGCGGGGGGTGTGCACGCGCTTGATCAGATCCATGTCGGGCGCGGACGGCACGCGCAATTCACCGATGCCGCGCTGGCGTAGCGCGTCCAGCACGTATTCCAGCCTTGCCGGCGTTTCGTGGCAGGGAACCAGCTTGCCGCGGAACATCTCCTGGCGGCCGCTGTGTTTGTCGTGAACGGGGTTGTGGAAGATCAGCACGATGGAAAGTCCTGGAAGGGGTAGGGCAGGCGGATGCGCCGCTACAGTGGCCGGAAAATATACAGCGCCACGGCGGGCAGCTCGCGCAAAACGGAATAGACGTCGCGTAATTCGAAAAATGCAGGGTACGCGCCGCTTACGTCCGCGACGCCCTGGCGCTTGAGCGCGAGCATCGTGCGCGGCACATGGAAATACTGCGTCACGGCCATCGCGCTTGTGTAGCCGTGCTTGCGCATGTAGGCGCTGGCGTGGCGGGCCGTGGCCCAGGTGTCGACGCCGGCGCTGTCCACGACGATGCGGTCGGCGGGCACGCCGCGCGCCAGCAGGTAGTCGCGCATGGCGGCGGCCTCGTCCGTGCCCGCCGGATCCACGCCGCCGCTGACGAACAGGATGCGGCAGATTGATGCGGCGTAGCAGTCGAACGCACTGTCCAGCCGCGCGGCCAGGCGCGGCGAAGGCTGGCCGCCGGGTTCAACTTTGTTGCCCAGCACGACGGCCACGTCGGCGTGGCGCGCGCTGGTCAGCAATCCGGTCGCGGCCAGTGCCGCCGCGGCCAGCAGCACGAGCGCCGCCAACGCCATCAAGGTACGGGCCGCAAATCGGTAGGTCGAAACGGTCATGGGGGGAGCCAGGATTCAGGGCAAGGGCAGGAGCTTACGGCAAAAGGCGTTCGGGGCAATCTCACCCCTGAACGATGACTGGTAGCGGGCCAGGGGGAGGGCCGCCCCGCGCTTGCGGGTAAACGCGCAGTGCGCGTCGGCGGGTGGTCATCCTGGTTAGAATCGGGAAGATATCGTCCCGCGCCGTTGTGGCTGGTGCACCGTCCCCATGAACCTGCCGTTTCCCATCCGCCAAGAATGTCCTCCCGGCGCCTGTGTGTGCGACCGGGAGCAGTTGCTGGCCAATCCAACGACGGACATGCGGGTCCTGCGGCTGACGCGCGAGGAAGAGAAGCGTCTGGTGGCGCGGCTGGAAAACATCACCAGCCTCGAGGACCTGCGTGCGATGCAAGGGCGCATTCACGCGCAGCTAGGCATCGTCATCCACATCACGCCCAGCGAAAACGAGGTGCGGACGTCGCGCGGCATTTCGATCCAGCTTGAAGAACTGCCGGGTCTGTGCCGCAAGACGCGGGCGTCGCTGCCTGCCGCGATCCGTCGCGGTTTCGACAGCCGGCCCGAGATCGTCTATGCGCTGCTGAACGAGCGGGATCTGCTGAGCGGCACGTGATAGGAAAGCGTAGGGGTCGTGGGACGGCAATCTCGCCGTAGCAACGCGGTCCGGCGTCAGCAAATGAACGCGATCAATGTTTGCGAGGCGTGGCGCAGGAAAGCAGCGGCACCACGTCCGCAGGCGCGCGCCCGGCATCGGGCCGCGTGACGTCACGCTTCTTTCCGGTGCGGGCGGGGTAGATGAGGAGCACGGCGCTGCCGGGTTCCAGCTTGGGACTCTGCGCCGTGCCATAGGCCACGGTCCAGCCGCGCAAAGCCAGCGGCGCCAGCGTGTACTGCAACGCCGAGCCGGGCGCCACGTGGGCGACTTTGCCCGCGTAGAGCTCCTGTTGCGGCGTGTCGACGCCGTTGACGGTCTGGTAGGTGGCGATGCTGACCAGCGCCGCCGATTCGCCGTGGCGCGCCAGGACGGCGGTCTTGTACTTGCCGGGCGGTACGTCCTGCAGGTTGACGGTGACGGTGTTGCCGCCCTGGCCGGCGGCGTTCAGATACACGCCCACGACGTCCGCGTGCGAAAGCGTCTTGTCCGTGGTGTTGCGCACCCGCACGCTGTATTGCCCCGACGTCCCCGTCACCGTGCACACGTCGATGCCGTGGGGGGAGGCGGCCTGCGTTGATGCGGCCTGCGTTGGTGCGGTTTGCGAAGGCGCCGCCTGCCCGGACGTCGCGGCGGCGCTGGCCAGCAGCGCCGCAAACGGCAGGATCAGACGGCGGGTAGATCGAGAGGGCACGGCACGCTCCGGTTGAGGGCAGCGTGCCGGGCGGCGCGTTGCCTGCCCCTTTTTACACCACTTGACGGCCAGGGGCCGTCTGCTGCTCGCGCTTGCCGGCCAGCCAGTGCAGGATCAGCGCAAGCACCAGCAGTCCCGCCATGATGAAGCCCCAGCAGATCCAGCCCAGCACGGTGATCAGCGTACCCAGGCTGCCGGCAAAAGGCAGGACCTGGTTCAGGCCTTGCGCGGCCCAGACCAGGCCCCCTTGCAGCGATGCCAGCCATGCCGGGTCAACCCACGGCGCCGCCCAGGCCGGCGCCACCCACTGCGAGGTGTCGATGGCCGTGCCGGGCACCTGCGCCGTGGCGATGGTGGCCAGCACCCAGTCGGTCAGTTGCAGGGTCAGCGCCACCAGCCCGGTCCAGAGCGCCGCGAGAACGGCAAAAACGAGCCAGATGATTTTCTTCATTTGTTCAGGTACTCCGATGACTCAAAAAGAACGGCCACGATACCGGGGATTCTATTTCTGAAAAACCAGAGTGGATGTGACAAACATTAAGATAAAACCGAAGTTTTCGCCTGCTCGAGGATCTGCCGGACGAGGGGGTGATGCTGGCCGCGGCGGTTGCGGATGGCGTGGATTTCCTCGTGCACGTCGTCGCAGCGCGCCAACGGCCGCAGGCCGCGCAGCAGCGCAACGTCGTCCCCGCCCAGCCGGCTGAGCGGAAAGACGCCCAGGCCCCGCGCCGCGAACACGGACATGAGGGCGCTGTCCTCGAACTCGCCCACGACGTTCGGGTAGACGCCCTGTTCGGCAAACCAGCGATCCAGCGTCTGGCGCAGCACCGAATGGCCCGTGGGCAGCAGCACGGGCAGGCGCTCCAGACAGCCCGGAAAATCCAGCGTGTCCGGCTTGCGCACCAGCTTGGCCGGGCCGTACCAGTCCACCGGAGACGACACGAGGCGGTCGCTGGTCAGCCGCAGGTTGGGATTGGCGGGGGCGCCTTGGCCGGCCAGCACGAGGTCCAGGTGATGCCGCGCCAGCTCGCCCAACAGTTCCTCGACTTCACCTTCATGACAGGTCAGATGCAGATCGGGCGTGTGCAGCACGGGCCCCAGCAAGGCGTGTGCCGCCAGCTTGGAAATGCCATCCGACAGGCCCACGGACAGGCGCACGACGGGCTTGGTGGCGGCGGCACGCACTTCCTGCGGCAACACCTGCCCGATCTGGAAGATTTCTTCGGCGCGGGTAAAGGCGGCTTCGCCGGCGTCGGTCAGCGTCACGCCGCGGCCGGCCGGCTTGAGCAGCTGATGGCCCAGGTTCTTTTCCAGTTCGCGGACCTGCGCGCTGATGGTCTGGATGGCCATGTCCAGGCGCTCGGCGGCGCGGGAAAACCCGCCCTCCTTGGCGACCATCCAGAAGTAGTACAGGTGGCGGTAGTTCAGCATGGGTGTTGGCTCGGTCAGTCGGATCACTTCGGTTTTTTCGAACCTTAACTCACTTTCAGGCTGATTTCTCCATCCCCGGCGGATCCGGATCATGGGCACCTTCGAATCTAGCGGGGCAATCATGGACACTTTGATCACCTTCTTCAATGCCGATTTTCTCGGCACGCCAACCTGGAGCTGGCTGCTCTTCATCAGCATCGTGGTCAGCCTGCTGGCCTTTGACCTGGGCGTGCTGCACAAGGAAGACCGCGAGATCGGCGTGCGTGAAAGCTTGCTGCTTTCCGCCGGCTACATCACCGCTGCCGTGCTGTTCGGTGGCTGGGTCTGGTGGAACATGGGCGCCGAAAGCGGCATGGCCTATTACACGGGCTTCATGATCGAGAAATCGCTGTCCATGGACAACGTGTTCGTGATCGCGCTGATCTTCAGCTTCTTTGCGATCCCGCGCCAGTACCAGCACCGTGTGCTGTTCTGGGGCATCCTGGGCGTGATCGTGCTGCGCGCCACGATGATCGGCCTGGGCGCCGCGCTGGTCAGCAACTTCGGCTGGCTGCTGTATCTGTTCGGCGCGTTCCTGGTGTTCACGGGCATCAAGATGTGGATGATCGCGGACCAGACGCCTGACATCGCGACCAACCCGATCCTGAAGTTCCTGAAGCGTCACATGCGTGTCACGGACGGCCTGCGCGGCAACGCGTTCATGGTGACCGAAACCGATCCGGCGACGTCCAAGAAGGTGCGTTATGCGACGCCGCTGCTGCTGGCCCTGGTGCTGATCGAGTTCGTCGACCTGGTGTTTGCCGTGGACTCGGTGCCCGCAATCTTCGCCATCACGACCGACCCGTTCATCGTGTACACCAGCAACATCTTCGCGATCCTGGGCCTGCGTGCGTTGTACTTTGCCCTGGCGGCGATGATCCACCGCTTCCATTACCTGAAGTACGCGTTGGCCCTGGTCCTGGTGTTCATCGGCACGAAGATCTTCCTGGTCGGCTTCATCGGCAAGGTGCCTCCCGCGATTTCGCTGGGCGTGACCTTCAGCCTGATCCTTGGCGGCGTGCTGTTCTCGCTGTGGAAAACCCGCACGGATGAGCTGAAGCCTCAGTAATCCGGCTTACCGCCCCACGAACCCGCCCGCCGGCAACGCTCGGCGGGCGGTTTTTTTTGTGGCAAGCCATATGCGCCGGATATGGCAGGCGGGTGTTTTGTGGATTTGTCATTGGAAAGAGCCAGGCGTAGAGTCGGCGGCTGACAAACCGCTATTTCCGACGCGCACCACCGACGCGCACCACCGGGTCGCACCACCGGGTCTCACCATCCGGCCGCCAAACAAGGAACGATCATGAACACCTGGTCCGCCAAGCAGTATTCCGCTTTTGAAAACGAACGCACGCGTCCGGTGCGGGATCTGGTGGCGGCGCTGCCCAACCTGGTGGTCAAGCACGCCGTGGACCTGGGTTGCGGGCCGGGCAATTCCACCGAGGTGCTGTCCAGCCGCTATCCGGACGCGGAGATTTCAGGCATGGACAGTTCGCAGGACATGATTGACGCCGCGCGCAAGCGCATGCCTGCACTGTCGTTCGAGCTGGCCGACATCGCCAGCTGGAATCCGCCGCAGGCGTACGACGTGATCCTGGCCAATGCCGCCCTGCAGTGGGTGCCCGACCACGCCACGCTGTATCCGGCGCTGGTGGCCAAGCTGGCGCCCGGCGGCAGCCTGGCGGTGCAGACGCCGGACAACCTGGAAGAGCCCGCGCACCGTCTTGCCCGGCAGGTGGCCGGTGAGGCGCCCTGGGCCGCCAAGACGGGCGGCGTGAAGCATCCGCTGCGGCACAGCGCGGCCTGGTACTACGAATTGCTCAAGCCGCATTGCGGCGCGCTGGATGTGTGGCGCACGACGTATCACCATCCGCTGGCGGGCGCTGCGGCGGTAGTGGAATGGTTCAAGGGTACGGCCCTGCGGCCGTATCTGGACAAGCTGAATGCCGATGAGCAGGCCAGCTTTCTGGCGCGCTATCAGTCGCTGATCGAAGCGGCCTATCCCGCGCTGGCGGACGGCACCGTGCTGTTGCCGTTTCCGCGGCTGTTCATCGTGGCGAGCGCGAAGCAGGCGTAGGGCGGGCAATCCCGCGGCCACACCCATAGCCGGTTCTTTGGGCGAGGCCAAGCCCTTGGACGGGCATCATTGCACGGCCGTCTGCCCGTCGGTCTTGTCCGCAAAGTAACGCGCGGGCGTCTTGCCCAGCGTCTTCTTGAACATCGTGATGAAGGCGCTGACCGATTCGTACCCCAGGTCGTCCGCCGTGCGTTGCACCGACACGCCCGCCGACAGCCGCTGCAAGGCCAGGATGATGTGCAGTTGCTGGCGCCAGCGGCCGAAACTCATGCCGACCTCCTGCTGCACCAGCCGCGCCAGCGTGCGTTCGCTCATGGCGACGCGCTTGCCCCACTGCGCGACGGTGCTGCGGTCGGCGGGGTCCGCGTTCAGCGCGCCGGCGATTTCGCGCAGACGCGGGTGGTCGGAGATGGGAAGGTGCAGCTGCTCGGTGGGCATGTGCGACAGCTGGTCCAGCAGCACGTCGGCCAGCTTGCGGTTGGCGTCGGCCGCGGCCTCGGCGGGCGTCAGGTTGGCCAGGTGCACGACCAGCTCGCGCACCAGCGGGGTGATCGACAGCGTGCAGCAGGCCGTGGGCAAACGCGGCGTGTCGGCCGGCACGAACAGGAAGCACATGCGCCCATTGGCGGTGACACGATTGCTGTGGGGTTGGCCGCCGGGAATCCAGACCGCGCACTGCGGCGGCACCATCCACAGGCCCTGCGCCACCGAGCACGTGACCCCGCCGCGCAGCGCCAGAACAAGCTGGCCCATGTGATGCTGATGCGTGGGCGATTCGTTGTCCCGCTCGGCCGCATGCACGGGCATGGCGAAGGCCCATTGCGTGGGGCTGTCGGGATCGAACGGAGCGGTGGGCGTATCGGGCGTGCGCATGGGCGTCGGCCGGGCAGAAGGGCGCGTTTTGGCCGGATTGCGAGAGAGTTTGTCATTATCTCGAAATTCGGTAAAGCGGACGATGCGTAAGCTGGCGGGATCGAATAGGGCCTCCATGCCTGAAGAATTTCCAAGCTGACTCCATGCAAGCCTCCCGCCACCCGATGCCAAGCCACCCCTCACCCGGCCACCCCGCACCCGGCCAACGTACGTCCAGCCACGCCTCATCCAGCCACCCCCTACCCAGCCGCCCCGCGCTGCTGATCTTGGGCATCCTGTTCATCGCCATGGCCCTGCGCGCGCCGTTCACCGGCGTGCCGCCGCTTATCGGCCTGATCCGCGCCGAGTTGAATCTGTCGTCGGCGGCGGCGGGGATGCTCATCACGCTGCCGCTGCTGGCCTTCGCCGTGGTGTCGCTGTTTGCCGCGGGGCTGGCGCGCCGCTTTGGACTGGAACGCACGCTGTTCGCGGCGCTGCTGCTCATCGCCGGCGGAATCGGGATCCGCGTGCTGGGCGATGCCGTGGGACTCTACGCGGGCACGGCCATCATCGGCGCGGGCATCGCGCTGGGCAACGTGCTGCTGCCCAGTCTGCTCAAGCGCGATTTCCCGCAGCGCCTGGCGGGCCTGACGTCGGCCTACGTGCTGACGATGGGCCTTGCAGCCGGGCTGGCCTCGGCCGTCGCGATTCCCCTGGCCGAATTGCCGTTGGCCGACCCTCAACTGGGCGGCTGGCGGTTTTCCACGCTGTGCATGCTGGCGCTGCCGCTGCTCAGCCTCTTGCTGTGGCTGCCGCAACTGGCCAACCATACGCCGCCCGCAGCGACCACCGCGCACGCACCGCACGGCGTGCGTCTGTGGCGCTCGCCGCTGGCCTGGCAGGTCACGGCGTACCTGGGCATCAATTCGTTCGTGTTTTATGTCGCGGTGAGCTGGCTGCCCGCCATCCTGCACGACGCGGGCTTTTCGGCCGAGCGCGCAGGCTCGCTGCACGGCTTCATGCAGCTGGCGTCCGCAGCGCCCGCGCTCTTTCTGGCGCCGTTGCTGCGCCGTTTGAAGGACCAGCGTGCGGCGGCGTTCTGCGCGGCGGGCGCGTCGTTCGTGGCGTTCACGGGCCTGATCGCGGCGCCCACATGGGGCGTGGTGTGGATCGCGTTTCTGGGATTGGGCACCGGCGCGGGCATCATCCTGGGCCTGGCGTTTGTCGGGCTGCGCGCCAGCCACGCGCAACAGGCGGCGGCCCTGTCTGGCATGGCGCAATGCGTGGGGTACTTGTTCGCCGCGACGGGCCCCACCCTGGTGGGCAGTGTGCACGACGCGCTGGGCGGCTGGGCCGTTGCGCTGGGCGTGTGTGCGGCGTTGTGCGCGCTGATGGCGCTGGCCGGGCTGTACGCCGGGCGCGCTATCCAGATTGGCCGGCCTGGCGCTTCCACAACTGCACCAGCGTCGGCGGCGCATCCGCCTCGGGCACGTCAAAAGTGATCCGCGGCGCGTCCGCGCCTTCGAACTCCACTTCAACGTGAAAATAGCGCTGATCGCCGCGCGCATCCGGCCCGCAGGACACGGCCTTGGGCGCGGCATGCAGCAGCGCCTCGCACACTTCCTGCCGCACGCCGGGCGGGCAGGCGGTCATGTCGATGTGACGCGGCTGCGCCAGTCCGGGCAGGTAGGCAAGACCGCCCTCGCGCGTCAAGCGCACCAGTTGGGCGAGATCCAGCGAGGGCAGTTCGATCATGGCAGCACTCCCACGGCCTTCCAGGCGTCGTCGATGGCGCGGCGCACGGCCGCATCGTGCTTCTCGCCGGCGATCTGGATCGTCAGGCCCGCAAAGTCCTTGAAGCCGGCGTCGTGGCGCAGGCGCTTGTCGCACAGCGTGTCGTACCAGACCTGGCCCGCGCCTTGCCACGCATTGCCATTCAACGCGCTGGCGGCCAGATAGAACGCGCGGTTCGGAATGCCCGAATTGATGTGCACGCCGCCGTTGTCGCGCGGCGTATCGACGTAGTCGCGCATGTGCGCGGGCTGCGGGTCCTTGCCCAGCACCGGATCGTCGTACGCGGTGCCCGGCTCGGCCATGGAGCGCAGCGCGCGCGCCCGCACCTTTTCCGTGAAGAGGCCCTGGCCCACCAGCCAATCCGCCTGGCGGGCGGTTTGCCCCAGCGAATACTGTTTGACCAGCGCGCCGAACACGTCGCACAGCGATTCGTTCAGTGCACCCGACTGGCCCTGATAGAGCAGGGCGGCCTCGGTGTCGATGACGCCGTGCGTGAGTTCGTGGCCGATGATGTCGACGGCGATGGTGAAGCGGTTGAAGATTTCGCCGTCGCCATCGCCGAACACCATCTGCGCGCCGTTCCAGAAGGCGTTTTCGTAGTCTTCGCCGTAATGCACCGTGCCGATCAGCGGCAGGCCGTGCGCGTCGATGGAGTGGCGCTTGTACACGTTCCAGAACAGCTTGTAGGTCGAACCCAGATGCGCGTAGGCCTCGTCGACCGCGGCGTCGCCGCTGGGCCGCGCGCCTTCGGCCCGCACCAGTTTGCCGGGCAGCGTGGTGCTGTTGCCCGCGTCATGCACGGCGCGGTCGGGCGTGCCGGCCGGCGCCACCTGGCGTGCCGGCGCCAGCGTTGCGCGCGGCGGCTGCTCGGCCATCTCGCGCAGGCTGCGTTGCTGCTGATCGATGATCATCGTCTTGACGGCGGGCATGCTGACGCGCGCATCGGTATGCTGCGCAAGCCGGTCCAGCATGTACGGCGGGACCACTCCGATCAATGGAGCGGACTCGGAAGGGCGGGGCATGGTCGGTCTCCGGCAAAGGCGCCGGAGGACACCCCGGCGCATGCCTGGTTAACGTAGCAGATGGGTGAACAGCGCGCCGTAACAGGATGCGGCGCGATGCGCAGCGACAACGCACGCGCCTCGACAGCGCTGCGCCGATCCGGTAGCGTCTTGCGCTTTCCCGTTTTTCCGGACCCTTGCATGACCACGCCTGACTACCGCATCGTTTCCTTGTCGCTCACCGATACGCACGTGCTGTTGACGCTTGCCGACGGCCGCGAGGTCAAGGAGCCGATCCGCCGGCACATCCGCCTGCACGAGGCGACACCCGAGGCGCGCACGCATTGGCAACTGGTGGACGATGGGCATGGCGTCGTGTGGCCCGCGCTGGCCGCACCTGTGCCGGAAGGGATGCTGAACGTGCACGATCTGCTGTGGGATCTGCGCTACGAGCAAGCCATGGCGACGCTGCAAGCCGCGCAATGGAAGCTCGACCGGCTGTCGGTAACCGACCAGGAACTGGTGGCCTTGTGGCGCATGGAGGCCGACATCAACAATGGCGGCTTCATGCAGTTTCTGTGCAATTGGGGCGACCAGACCTGCCAACTGGCGTTGCAGGCGCTGCGCAAGATCGGCGCGGTGCACATGCTGGATGTGCTGTCGCGCATGCGCGGACTGATCGACCGTTTCGAGGCCTCGCCCGAGGTGGTGCAGCTCAACGACATCTACGGCGCGATGACCGAGCAGGAGCAGGAAGAAATGGAGTCGCTGGATCACGCATTCTGGGACTACCCGGACTCGATTGCGCGGCTGGGGTTGCGCTGGTACGGAGCCTGAAACCGTCAGAATCACTGCAGCAGAAACGTTCAGAAACGTATCGCCACATTACGTCGATACACGCCTGCGGCGGGTCGGCCGCTGCGGGATAGAATCCCGTCCTTCTTTCCCGGGGGGGACGCTCGATGCGGTATTTCCTTATCTTGGTGGGGGCGGCGGTAGTCGCCTATCTGCTCGCGCGCGGCATCGCGGCGGTGCTCTCGGACCGTAAACGCAAAAGAACAGACAGGGATTGGAAGTGAAGATGAAGCCGACAGATATCCAGATGGTCAAGACGATCGGCGCGGTCAAGCCGCGCAACGTGAAATTCGCCATTGGAACCGCACTCATCTTCCTGCTGATCCTGTTTATCGCCTTCGGATCGTGGTTCCAGGTCGATCAGGGCGAACGCGGCGTGGTGCTGCGCAACGGCAAGCTTGTGCGCGTGGCCGAACCCGGACTGGATTTCAAGACGCCGTTCATCGACAACGTGATGACGGTGTCCGTGCGCGACCACACCTTCGTGTTCGAAAAGCTCGAGGCCTACAGCTACGACCAGCAGCCCGCAACGCTGCGCGTGTCGGTCACGTACCGCGTGCCGTCCGAGCACGTGGCCGAGCTCTACTCCGAGTACGGCACCATCGCCAACCTGCAGATGCGCGTGCTGGAACGCAAGACGCCGGACGCGGTGAAGAACGTGTTTGGCCAGTACACCGCCGTACGCGCCATCCAGGAACGCCAGAAGCTCGGCCTGGACGTGAACAACGCCGTGCTCAAGACGATGGAAGGCGCGCCGGTCCAGGTGGTGGGCGTGCAGATCGAAGAGGTGGGTTTTTCGCAGGCCTACGAGCATTCGATCGAACAGCGCATGCTGGCGCAGGTGCAGATCGAGACGACCCGCCAGCAGAAGGAAACGGCGATGATCACCGCCGAGATCCAGGTGGTGAAGGCCAAGGCCGAAGCCGATGCGCGCCGTCAGCAGTTCACCGCGGAAGCCGACGGCATCCGCATGCGCGGCGAGGCCGAAGCGGCGTCGATCCGCGCCAAGGCCGAGGCGCTGGCCGCCAACACCAATCTGGTGAGCCTGAACGCCGTTGAAAAGTGGGATGGCGTGCTGCCGTCCACGCAGGTGCCTGGCGCCGCGCTGCCCTTCATCGGCATCAAGTAGCGGCCGCGCTGGCAGGATGCGCCGGCAGGGCGGAGAGCTCCCGCCGCCGGCGCGCGAAGTCCACGATGTGTTCGCCGGACACCGCCTTGCTGTAGTACCAGCCCTGCACGACGATCTCCGCGCTGGATGCCAGCGCGGACAACTGCCCCTCCGTTTCCACGCCCTCGACGATGATCTGCAGGTTCAGCGCCTCGCAGAATCGCAGCAGGCCGCTCATCACCAGCGCGCCCCGGTCGTGGCTCTGCGCCATCACGAAGCTGCGGTCGATCTTGACTGCGTCGATCTGAAACTGGTGCAGGTAGCTCAGCGCCGAATACCCCGTGCCGAAGTCGTCGATATAGACGCGTGCGCCGATGCCATGCAGGCGGTCAAAAGCCGTGTGCAGCGCGTCGGCGTCTTCGACCAGCGCGTCTTCCGTGAGCTCGACCGAGACCTGGCCCTGCGCCTGCGCCAGCACTTTGATCAACCGGTCCAGAAAGGCCGGCGCCGTCAACGTGCCGCTTGTGACGTTGATGGTCATGGGCATCGTGAAGCCCTGCGCCCGCCACGCCAGGCATTGCAGCACCGCCTGCCGCGCCACCCAGAGATCGACTTCGCGCATCAGGTCCGCGCGCGCCAGCCAGCGCAGGAATTCCAGCGGCGCCTGTTGCGTGCCTTCGGGGCCGGTGGCGCGCAGCAGGGCCTCGCAGCCGGTGCATAGGCCCGTGCGCATCGATACCTGCGGCTGGAACTCCAGATAGAAGTCGTATTCGCTGATGGCGCGGATGCGCGCGACCTCGGCCTGGCGGCGCGCGCGCGTGGCGTAGGTGGACGCGACCGGGTCATGGGCATACAGCAGGGATTCTTCCTGCAACTGCGGAAAGGTGGTGTCCAGCGACTTGAAGTACACCGTGGCATCGGCCTGACGCTGCCGCTCCAGCGCGAGCAGAAAGGGCACGTAGATGCAGGCGCCCAGCGCGACCAGCGCGCATTGCAGCACGATTCCCGCCAGGCTTTCGCCCGCGCCCAGGTAGGCGTTGAACAGCACGGGCGATGTCAGCGGCAGCGCCACGGTGGCGGGGGCCAGCCAGCCCAGTTGCACGACCGCCACGGCAACCAGCACGTTGACTACGGGCGTCAACACGAAGGGCAGCAGCAGACGGGGATTCAGGATGAGCGGCAGGCCGAACAGCAGGATCTCGTTGATGTTCAGCAGCGACACCGGAATGCTGGCCACGGCCAGCACCCGCAGCGAATCGCTGCGCGAAAACAGGAGGATCGCCACCACCAGCGACAAGGTTGCGCCGGAGCCGCCAATGAAGACGAACGCGCCCAGCAGCGTGCCGTTCAGCGCATAGACGCCTTCGTACCCCGCGGCCACGCTGGTGGCGTTGAGCCGGGTCGCCTGGTCCAGCACGTCCATGATGGGCGCCATGGCCTGCGCGCCGTGGATGCCGAAGAACCAGAACAGGGAATTGAGCGCCCCGACCAGCGCGCCGGACGTGTAGGGGCTGTCCAGGGACGCAAGGCTCAGCGGAATGTCGACCTGTGCCACGGCGGGGATGCTCAACGCCGCCGACAGCGCCGCCATCACCAGGCCCGCCGTCAGCAATCCCGGCACGATCATGTTCAATGAGTCGCGGACGTTTTCGCCGATCAGTCCGTCCGGCGCCAGTTGGGTCCAGCGGCGCCGGTGCAGCCAGGCCATCGCCGGCACGGCCGCGATCGGCGTGACGATCGCGATGAACAAGGTGAGCGTGGCGGCTGCGCGAGGGTAGGGCGCCAGCAGGTTTTCGGCGATGGCGACAAAGCACAGGCACAGCAGCGCGGTGGGCAGGTGCGGAAGCCGGTGGCGGATCGACAGCATGTAGCCGATGGCCGTGCCGGCCAGCAGCGGGATGACGCCCGACAGCGCGCGGTGCAGACCCGCCAGCAGATCGGCAATGCTGTCGGGCAGGCCGAACAGGCGTGCGCAAACGGACAGCACCAGGAACAAGGCGGAGACCAGCAGGCAGGGCATGGCCCACAACAGGCCTTCGCGGATGGCGCGCAGGGAGTTGGCGCTTGCCAGGGCGGCCAGCCGATCTCTTGGGTACTGCGGAAAGATCGATTTCGGCATGGCCGTCTTGTGGCGCGAGGGGCCCGGGCGATGCATGTCCGCCGGGGGTAAAAATCCGTTGCCGCATGCTAGCGCCTGTGTTCGGGCTTTAGCAATGCAAAAACGTGCGGGCCGCCTAGGGATTCCCCTCTGTCAATAATTGGAAATTCAGTCTTTTTGATAGGGGACAAGCCGGTCCGGACGCTATACGATCGGTGGAATCCGCCTTGCAAGGACCGCGCGTCCTTGCACATAAGCTTCACCCGGAGGAGACCTGGATGCCTCAATTGGATTGGACGCCCGGCGACACCATGCCGGATCGTCAGGGTTATTACGAGACGCGGCTCGATACCGGCGGCACCGCGATTTCGCTGTACAGCGTGTTGGGCTGGATGCCCTTGAAGACGCCGGGCAACCTGGTGAGCTGGCGCGCGCTGCCGCCCGCCGTCGAACGCCAGGAAGCCGAACGCCATATACAAGAGATACGCGCTGCACAGAGCCACGTGCCGATGGACTACTAGCGGCGACACGCCACCATACGGCGGGCGCGTGGGGCGGCGCCTTGCAAAGACGAAAACCGCATCTATAATTGCGAATCATTTTCATCTCGTCTTGCTCTCAGGCGGCGACGCCGGGCCGCACCGCCATGCCATCCTCCTCATTTGCCTCTAGTGCAGAGGTGCAGTCCGTTTATCAGGCCCATCACCAATGGCTGCGGGGCGTGTTGCAACGCAAGCTGGGCAATGCGTCGGACGCGGCCGACCTCGCGCACGATACGTTCGAGCGCCTGATCCGCGCCAATCTCCGCGAACCGCTCAATGAACCGCGCGCCTACCTGCGCACCATCGCCACCCGTTTGCTGATCGGCCGGGCGCGCCGCGCCGCGCTGGAAGCGGCCTACGCCGAGACGCTGGCGCTGCAGCCCGTGGCCGTCGAACCCTCGGTCGAGGCCCGCGCGCTGATCCTGGAGGCGCTGGCGGAAGTCTGCGAACTGCTCGACGCCTTGCCGATGACCAGCCGCCGGATTTTCCTGATGGCGCAGATCGACGGCCTGTCGTATGCCGAGATCGGCCAGCAGCTGGGACTGACGCCCAACGCCGTGCAGAAGTCGCTGGCGCGCGCGTTGGTGCACTGCTACACGGCCGTATACGGCTGACCCCAGAATTCATGGACAACGCCAAGCTGCTGCGGCCCCACGCGCCCGAGGCCGGCGCCATCGATCCCAAAGTGATCCGGCAGGCGGCGGACTGGTGGGCGCGTCTGCGTGAAGACGCCAGCCCCGCCGAACGCGATCGCTTCGAGCGCTGGCGGCGGGCGGAACCTTCCCACGAGCTGGCCTGGCAGCGGTTGGGCGCCTTGACGCGCGACGTCGCGGCGGGCGTGGCGCAGGCGGGGCCGTCGGTGGCATCGCGCACCTTGCTGCAGGCGCCGCTGATCCAGTCCCGCCGTACCGCATTGCGCCTGATGTTCGCGGCCGTTGGCGTCGGACTGGGCGCTTGGGCCGTGGGTGAGCGTGACGCGATCCGCCGGTTGTCGGCGGACCTGCGCACCGGCACCGGCGAACGCCGGTCAGTGACGCTGCCCGACGGCACGCAGGTGGAACTGAACGCCGGCACCGCGGTGGATCTGCGCTATACCGCAAGCCACCGCGAACTGGTGCTGCTGCAAGGCGAAATCCTGATCGCGACCGCGCCCGATGCGAACGGCCGGCCGTTCAGCGTGCGCACGCGCGGCGGCGTGGTGACGCCGGTGGGCACGCGCTTTCTGGTGCGCGATCTGGAGGCTGGCCGCATGCGGGTGGCGGTGCTGGAAGGCGCGGTTGACGTGCGCGGCCTGTCGACGGACGCAGGCCCGCGGCGCGTGCGGGCCGGCGAACAGGCCGAGTTCACGGCGGGCGGCAGCTTTGCGCCGGGGACGCTGGAACCCGGCGTGTCGGCCTGGCTTGACGGCATGCTGATCGCGGACGAAATGCCCTTGTCGGCGTTCCTGAACGAACTGGGCCGCTACCGTCCGGGCCTGCTGCATTGCACGGACGCGGCCGGCGGGCTGCGCGTGGTGGGGGCGTTCCCGCTGGCCGACACCGACAAGGTCCTGGCCATGCTTGAAGAAATCCTCCCGGTGCAGGTGCGCCGCTATACGCGTTACTGGGTGACGGTGAGCCACGTGTGAATCGCGTGGCCTTGTGATTCTCATCCTTCGGTGAGCCGCGTTTCCCTCATTGCCGGCTTTTTTGTAACAGCAACGGCGGATATCCCGATCTCGCGCTTCATGTCAGGAAAGCAGCCCGTGTCTCGTGGCTGCGCCGACCTTTCATGAGCCTGGGAACCCTTACATGTCACCTCGTCCTGTCCGCGCCGTAAGCGCCGCGGCGCTTGTCCGACTTCCCCTGCGCCGCACGGCGCTGAGCGCCGCGCTGCGGCGTTTCACGCCCCTTGCGGCGGCTGCCGTCCTGGCGCCGGTGGCGGTGCATGCCCAGGCTCAGGCGCCGCGCGCCATCGCGTTCAGCATTCCGGCCGGGCCGCTGAGCGCGGCGCTGGGCACGTTTGGCGTGCAGGCGGGCGTGATGGTGGCGTCCGATCCCGGCCTGACGGCCGGGGCCTCGACGCGGGGATTGACGGGCACGTACACCGTGGACGCCGCGCTCGAGCGCCTGCTGGCCGGCACGGGCCTGCAAGCGGTTGCGCGCGCCGAGGGCGGCTATCGTCTGCGGCAGGCGCCGGCCGAGGCGGCCACGACGCTGGCGCCCGTGACGGTGACGGGCACCTACAACACCACGACGGACGGCACGGGTTCGTACACGTCGCCGGCGGTCACCATCGGCAGGACGCCGCAGGCGCTCAAAGACATTCCGCAGTCCATCACCGTGCTGACGCGGCAGCGGATGGACGACCAGGACATGACCAGCCTGCCGGACGCCGTCAACAACACCGCCGGCATGGTGGGCGTGCAGGGCGTGGGCGCCGGCGTCGCGATCAATTCGCGCGGCTTTCCCGTGGACCTGCTGCAATACGACGGCGTGTCCCTGCTGCGCAACAGCTACAGCCTGGGCAACTGGGAGCAGGATTCGCTGGTGTTCTATGACCGCGTAGAGATCCTGCGCGGCGCGGCGGGCCTCTTGCAAGGCGCGGGCAGTCCCGGCGGTGCGATCAACCTGGTGCGCAAGCGGGGCGGCGCAGAGCCCTCGGTGGTGGTGACGGGCAAGGTGGGATCGTGGGATCACTACGGCCTGACGCTGGATGCGGGCGGTCCGCTCAATGAATCAGGCACGCTGCGCGGGCGCGTGGTGCTGGACGAAGACCGCAGCCATTCGTACATCGACTACGTGTGGGACAGGACGCGCAACCTGTACGCCGCGCTGGACTACGACATCACCGAGAACACGACAGTGGGACTGGGCGTCAGCAATCGGTACAGCAAGTCGCGGCCCATGTTCGTCGGCTATCCCCGTTATGACGATGGCGGCAGCATCGATCTGCCGCGCTCGACGTTCACCGGCTCGACCTGGAACCGCGCCACCAACGACCAGACCATCTTCAATGCGGACATCACACATCGCTTCAACTCGTCGTGGCGCTTCCGGCTGGCCGGCGTGGCGATGGACGAAGACAACACGACCGTGCACCAGCGCGTCACCGGACCCGTGCAGCGTGACGGCAGCGGCCTGGACTATGGCAATTTCGGCGTGGACTTCACGAGCCGCCAGCGCGGCATGGACATGTCGGTGGCCGGTGACTTCAACGCCTGGGGCATGGCACAAGAGGTGGTGATCGGCGCCAACTACTCCAAGCTCACGACGAATGACCGGTTCACCCGCTCGTGGGAAAGCGGCGGCAATATCTTCGATCTGGACCATCACCGTCCGTGGCAGGACATGGATTCCATCGTCGCCGCCAGCGGCTACGATTCGCGCAGCGCCTACGACATCCGGCAGAAGGGCATCTACGGCACGTGGCGCGTCAAGCCCACGCAATCGTTGGCGCTGATCGGCGGCGGCCGCGTCGGCTGGTTCGACTACCGCTACAGCGGCGGGGGCGACACCACGACGTCATCGACCTCGGGCGAGTTCATTCCGTACGCCGGCGTCGTGTATTCGCTATCCGACAACTGGTCGGTCTACGGCAGCTACACCACGGTGTTCGAACCGCAGACCGAGCGCACGGTGTCGGGCAGCCTGCTCAAGCCGATCGAGGGCAACAACTATGAAGTCGGCTTGAAGGGCGAACTGGCGGATGGCCGGGTCAATACCCTGCTTGCCTTGTACCGCTACGACCACAAGAATCGTGCGGTCAATGATTACGACGCCGGGTTTGGCTGCAACGGCTGGTACTGCTCGCGCGCCGCCGGCAAGGTCCGCAGCCAGGGCGTTGAAGCCGAGATTTCCGGCGAGGTGGTCAGGGGCCTGGAGCTGTATGCCGGCTATGCCTACAACACCACCAAGTTCCTGGAGGACCCGGACAACCAGGGCAAGGTCTTCAGCACCTGGACGCCCAAGCACATGCTGCGTCTGTGGGCCAACTACAAGCTGCCGGGCACGTGGAACCGCCTGAGCGTAGGCGCCGGCGTGAACACGCAGACGTCGACGATCAGTTCGGACCGCGAATTCAAGCTGGCGGGATTCACGATCTGGAACGCGCGCGTGGGTTACCAGGCCACGCCGGAGCTGAGTTTCGGGCTGAACGTGAACAACGTGTTCGACAAGAAATACTACGTGCCGTCGTACAACACGCTGTCCAGCAACAACTACTACGGCGAGCCTCGCAATGTGATGCTGACCGTGCGCTACGCGCCCAAGCTGTAAGGACGCGCGCGGCGGCTCGTGTATAACGTCCGGGACGGCGCCACCCATGCGCGCCGTGCAAGGAGCCGATTTTGCGCGAGTTCGTGGCGACGTTCCTGGATGCCGGCCTGCTGGTGCTGGCGGTGCTGGCCTTTGTGCTGCCGGCGCTGTCGGCGCTGGCTTTGCTGCTGCGCGCCCGCCCGCATCGATTTCCGCGCTTGAACACCCCCGGCTGGCGCCGCGCCGGCGTGGCGGTGCTGTGGCTGCCGTTCATCGTCATGGCGGTGTATGGCGGGGTTGCGTGGTGGGCGGCCAGTGTTTACGACCGCTACTATTTCTTCGGCCTGCTGATCTGTTTTGTGTACCTGCTGTTCGCCATGCTGCTGTCGGGGGCGGGGCTGTTCTGGATCCGCACGACGCGGCGCCTGCCGTCCGCTTGAGCACCCGCCCGGCCGCGTTTTTCAGCGCATCAGCGCATGCACCTGGCTTGCCAGATCTTCAAGGGTGAATGGCTTCAGCAACACGGGCGCACCCGTCGCCGGTGCGTTGTTCCCCTCGGCGGTTTCGCCGTAGCCCGTGATGAACAGCACTTTCATTTCCGGCCGCAATGTCTTGCCGGTCTCCGCCACCCGCCGCCCGTTCACGCCGCCCGGCAAGGCCAGGTCGCAGACCAATAGGTCGATCCGGGCCTGCGTGGTCAGGTGCTTGAGCGCGCTGGCGCCGTCCGTCGCTTCGATCACATCGAAGCCGATTTCCTTCAGCACTTCGGCGGTGATTTCGCGCACGGCCGGATCGTCCTCGGCCAGCAAAATCGTCCTGCCCTGCAAGACCCGCGACGGCGAGACCGATGCCGTGTCCGCGGCGACCTGGATGCGGGCCCCGCCATGGCGCGGAAAGTAGAGGTCGATATCCGTGCCCAGGTCCGGTTGCGAGCGCACCTGGATGTGACCGCCGGACTGACGGACAAAGTCGTGAACCAGCGCAAGTCCCAGGCCGGTGCCGCGCTCGGCCGGCTTGGTGGTGTAGAAGGGTTCGAACATGCGTCGCATCGTCTCGGGCGTCATGCCGCACCCCGTGTCGGACACGCGCAACCGCACGTGGTCGCCCGGTTCCAGATTGCGCTCGCGCGCGTCCTCGGCGCCCAGGGTCACGTTGGATGTCTCGATGCGCAGCGTGCCGCTCGCGTACAGGGCGTCGCGCGCATTCAGGCACAGATTCAGCAGCGCATTTTCAAGCTGGTGCGCGTCCACCCAGACCGGCCACAACCCGGCGGCGCAGTCCACGTCCAGCGTGATCGCCGCTCCGGCGCTGCGCGTGATCAGCGCCTCCATGTCGGCGATGACGTGGTTGATGTCCACCGCCGTGCGCTCAAGCGGGTGGCGGCGCGAAAAATTAAGCAGGCGGCGCGTCAGGATGGCCGCCTTGTCGGCGCCGCCTTTTGCCACCGCGATGTGACGGGCGAGGTCATCGGTCCGCCCCTGCGCAAGGCGCTGGGACAGAAAATCCAGACTGCCGGAGATTCCCGTCAGCAGATTGTTGAAGTCATGCGCGACGCCACCCGTCAACTGGCCGATGGCTTCCATCTTCTGGCTTTGGCGCAGGGCCTCTTCGGTCAGGCGCAGCGCGTCGGCCTGGGCCTTTTCGGCGCCGACCCGCGCGGTGGTTTCAATGACGGTGTCGATCATGCCGGCGACATTGCCGTTTTCATCGCGCACGGGGCTGTAGCAGAACGTGAAGTTGGCCATCTCGGCGCGGCCGTATCGGTGGACGACGAGTGGGTAATCCTCGATGAAGGTGGCCTCGCCGGCGTAGGCGCGTTCGGCGATCGGGCCGATCAGCGACCAGGCTTCGCGCCAGATCTCATCGAACGGGCAGCCCAGCGCGTCGGGCTTGGCGCCCAGGATGGGGACGAACGCGTCGTTGTAGATCGAGATGAGCTCGGGGCCCCAGACCAGGCAGGACGGAAACCGGGACGACAGCACCATGCTCGCGGCAATGCGCAACGAGGCGGGCCAGGAAGCGATGGGACCGAGCGGCGTGGCAGACCAGTCGTGGCGGCTGACTCGTGCGCCCATTTCCCCGCCGCTGGCAAGGAATAGAGGCTTGGACGGGTCGTTCTGCATGGCACTCGATAGGGTGGCGGGGTAGGTGACCGATTCTATCCCAGCACTCGGGCGCGCGTGCGCGGACAGGAGGCTCGTATAGAATAAGAACAATTCCTATTTGCACATATGCCGAGGTGCGCCTTGCCTGCGCCGCTATCCCCATCCGCCGACAACGTCTCCCAGCTTTATCGCGAACACCACGGCTGGCTGTCGATGTGGCTGCGCAAGAAGTTGGGCAGTTCCTTCGACGCCGCAGACCTGGCGCACGATACGTTCGTGCGGCTGATGGCCGGGCGGCGCCGGGAGGAGACCGGCGCCGAGCCGCGCGCACTGCTTGCCCACATCGCCAAAGGCCTGGTGGCCGACCATTGGCGCCGCCGCGCGGTGGAAGACGCTTACCTTGCCGCCGTGGCGCACGTGCCCGAGGCCGAGGCCCCGTCGCCCGAGGCGCGCGCCCTCATCCTGGAAACGCTGCACGCCATCGATGCCGCCCTGCGCTCGCTGCCTGCCCGCACGCGCGAGGTCTTTCTGCTGTCGCAGTTCGACGGCATGGCTTATGACGAGATCGCGCGCAAGCAGCGCGTGTCGCTGTCGACGGTCAAGCGCCATATGCAGGCCGCCTTTGCCGCGTGCCTGATCGCGTATCAGGCGGACGCGGCGTGAACGCGGTCATCGACCCCGCCATCCTCAACGAAGCGGCCGGCTGGCTGGTGCGTTTGCAGTCCGAGACACTCTCAGCGGCGGATCGCGCGGCGCTGGCGCGCTGGCGGGCGCGCAGCGCCGACCATGAAGCCGCCTGGCAACGCGCCGAGGCGATGCTGCGCGGGTTTGGCCAGGTGCCGCCGCGGATCGGCGGGCAAGCGCTGCGGCAGGCGGACTGCGCCGGACGCCGCCAGGCCGTGCGCGCGCTGGCGGGGCTGCTGGTGCTGGGTCCGGCGGCGTGGTTGGGCGTGCGCGAGCTGCCCTGGCGCGAATGGCGCGCGGACCTGCGCACGGCGACGGGCGAGCAGCGCCGCGTCGAACTGGCCGATGGCACGCAACTGGTGCTCAACACGGCCAGCGCCGTGGACATCGACTACACCCCGACGCAACGCGTGCTGTGGCTGCGCGCGGGCGAAATCCTGCTGACGACGGGGCACGACCCCGCGCCCGTGTCGCGCCCGTTCCTGGTGCAGACGACGCAGGGCGTGCTGCGGGCGCTGGGCACGCGCTTCATGGTCCGCGACGAAGGCGCCAGCGTGCGGGTGGCCGTTTACGAGGGCGCGGTCGAGGTCCGGCCGGCCGGGGCGGACGTCCACGGCGTCGTGCTGGCGGCGGGCCAGCAGACCGTCTTTTCGGCCGGTGGCGCTGAGGCGCCGGTCCCCGCCGACGCGTTGGCGGCGTCGTGGGCGGACGGCATGCTGGCCGCGCGCAACTGGCGGCTGGCCGATCTGGTGGACGAGCTGGGCCGCTACCGCCACGGTGTGCTGCGATGCGATCCGGCCGTGGCCGAGCTACGCGTGTCGGGGGCGTTCCCGTTGAACGACATCGAAGCCAGCCTGCGCCTCCTGCAAAAGACGCTGCCGGTTCGGGTGAGCCGCGTGACCCCGTGGTGGACGACGATTGCGCCCCGCGCCGCCGTTACAAATTAATCGCCAATCGGCTGACACTTTTTTCCGCTTCGTCCGGTGTACCGGGTGAACCGCCGCGACATGCGCGTCACCCCAACCCCACGAAGGATCGTTTCATGGTTTCCCGACTCTCCCGATCGCCCCGCCTGCCGCGCGGCCTTGCCGTCCTGTCGCCCGCGGCGTCGCTGGTCCGGGCCGCCGGCCTGGGGCTGGCGCTGCTTGCGGCCTCGGGAATGCCGGCGGCCACGTTCGCGGCCGAGACAGCCAGCGCCGCGCCGCGCAAGTCCTATGCCATCGCGCCTGGACCGCTTGGCGACGTGCTGGCGCAGTTCGCCGCCAGTGCGGGCGTGCCGCTGTCGTTCGATCCCGCGTTGGTCGCGGGCCAGCGCAGCGACGGTCTGCAGGGCGCCTACACGGTGCGAGAGGGGTTCGCCCGCCTGCTGTCCGGATCGGGCTACGCGCTGGCCGAACAGGGCGGCGGCGCCTATTCGCTGCGCAGGCTGCCGGTGGCCGCCGGCGAGACCACGGTGCTGCCCGCGGTCACCGTCGATGGAGCGGGCATCAGCCCCTCCGCGCTGCCGGCGGAATTTGCCGGCGGCCAGGTGGCGCGCGGCGCGCGGATGGGCCTGTTGGGCAACCGCGACGTGATGGACACGCCGTTCAATGTCACCAGCTACACGTCGGAATTGCTGGCGAACCGTCAGGCCGTGACGCTGGCCGACGCGCTGACGGTGGAGCCGTCCGTGCGCTTTACCGGCCAGATCGGCGGCGTGACCGATTCGTTCTACATCCGCGGCTTTCCCATCGGCGAAGGCAACCTCGGCGAAATCGCCTTTGACGGCGTCTATGGCGTGGCGCCCAACTACCACGTCTTCACCGACTACATCGAGCGCGTGGAAGTGCTGAAGGGGCCGGCGGCGCTGCTGTACGGCATGTCGCCCAACAGCGGCGTGGGCGGCGTCATCAACATGGTGCCCAAGCGCTCGCTGCCCGAGGACCTGACCCGCGTGTCGGCCGACTACGTCGGCGACTCGCAATTCGGCGCGCGAGTCGACCTGAGCCGCCGATTTGGCGACGCGGGGGAATGGGGTGTGCGGGTCAACGGCATGCAGCGGCAGGGCGACACGCCCCTGGACAACATGAGTTCGCGCACGACCATCGGCGCGCTGTCGCTGGATTACCAGGGCGAACGGCTGCGCGCCTCGCTGGACCTGCTGACGCAGCATGAGAAGATCGACGCGCCGACGCGACCGTTTCTGGTGGCGCCGGGCATTGCCGTGCCGCGTGCCCCGGACGGCCGCCGCAACGCCACGCAACCGTGGGGCTGGTGGAAGTCCGACGGCCAGTCGGCGCTGCTGCGCGTGGAATACGACATCAGCGACCGCCTGACGGTGTTCGCGGACGCGGGCGGCTCGGACACCAGCGTGTCGCGCCTGTCGGACCAGACGCCCACCATCGTGAACGAAGCCGGCGACACCGTGGTGACGCCCAACAACTTCCGTTTCCAGGTCAACCGCAGCACCTACAACGCCGGGCTGCGCGCCAAGCTGGACACGGGGCCCGTGCGCCACGCAATCAGCTTCATGGGCAGCCTGTACAGCGACCGCAATCTGCAGGCCAGCGTGAACGGCACCCCGCTCACGTCCAACATCTACCACCCGATCACGCGTCCGGAGCAGCACATTCCCGCGCCGGCCAACGTGCCCAAGGTGTCGTCGTCGGATCTGTCCGGCCTGGCGCTGGCCGATACGCTCAGCATCCTGGACGAGCGCGCGCAGTTGACGCTGGGCCTGCGCCACCAGCGCATCGAATCGCGCAACTTCAACGGCGCCACGGGTGTGCGGACGGTCAGCTACGACGAAAGCGCGACTACGCCGCTGGCCGGGCTGGTCATCAAGCCCTGGCACAACGTTTCGTTCTACGCCAACTACATCGAGGGGCTGAGCAAGGGCGACGTGGCGCCCGCCACGGCCACCAACGCGGGAGAGGTCTTCAAGCCGTACAAGGCCAAGCAGAAGGAAGTGGGCGTCAAGGTCGAGCTGGACAACGCGATGGTGACGCTGAGCGCCTTCGAGATCACCAAGCCCAGCGGGCAGCTCACGAACGGCGTGTATGCGGCCGATAGCGAGCAACGCAACCGCGGGCAGGAATTGAATGTGTCCGGCGAACCGATGCGCGGCGTGCGCCTGTTGGGCGGCGTGACCTTCCTGGATGGGGAGCTGACGCGCACCAACAGCGCGGCCACGCAGGGCAACCGGCCCGTGGGCGTGCCCACCGTCGCGGTCAACCTGGGCGCCGAGTGGGACACGCCGTGGGTGACGGGACTGACCTTGACGGGCGGCATGGTCTACACCGGACGCGAATACATCAACCAGGCCAACACGCAGTCGGTGCCGTCGTGGACAACGTTCGACCTGGGCGCGCGCTATGCGCTCAAGGTCCAAGGCCGGGACGTCACGCTGCGCGCCAACGTCGTCAACGTGTTCAACCGCGCCTATTGGTCCGGCGTGGCCTCGTACGGCACGATCTCACAAGGCGTGCCGCGCACCCTCATGCTGTCGGCGTCGATGGACTTCTAAGCGCCGGCAAACACCATGCACACCGGGCTGCCGACGGACAGCGCGTAGCCGTCGTGCGCCAGCATGCCGCTGGCCGGATCGACACGAAACCGCTGCAGCGTGTCGCTGTCTTCGTTCAGCGCGAAGACAAACCGGCCGTCGGGCGACAGCGTGAAAAAGCGCGGTGTCTTGCCGTGCGTGCGGGCATGCTGCACGGTGGTCAGTCGACCGGTGGATGCGTCCACGCGAAACACCGCAATGCTGTCGTCACCCCGATTCGACGCATACAGGTGCCGGCCATCGGCGTCCAGCGCAATGCCGGCGGCGCGGCTGTTGCCGGTATAGGTGTCGGGCAGGGTGGACAGCACCTGGAAGGGACGCAGCGCGCCTGCTTCCACGGCATAGGCCGTGACCGTGTTGTCCAACTCGTTGACGACGTACAGCCATTTCCCTGATGGATGAAAGACCGCATGGCGTGGGCCCGCGCCCTCGCGCGACGTCGCAACGCTGGCAGGCTGCGCGCCGATCCCATGCGCGTCGGCGGGATACAGGAACACCCGGTCCAGCCCCTTGTCCGGCACCGCTACATACTTGCCCGACGGGTCGAGCACGTTGAAATGCGGCTTGGAAAATGGCTGCTCCTTGCGGTGCGGCCCCGGTTCGCCGGCCAGCGGCACCGTCTGCGACACGGCTTGCAGCGCGCCGTCCGCCGCTACGGGCAGCACCGCCAGCGTGCCGGTCAGATGGTTGGACACCATCAGATAGCGGGCCGACGGCCCCAGCGCCAGATGGACGGGATTGCGGCCCTGGCAGTCCTGCGTATGCCAGGGCGTCAGCGTGCCGTCATGCGCATCGCGGCGCAGCGCGCTGACCTCGCTGCTGTCGCCGTGCACGGTGTACAGGATCGGCAGCGACGGATGCGGCAGCAGATACGACGGATTGTGCAGACCCCCCACGACCTGCTTGAGCGTCAGCGTTCCCGTCTCGGGCGCGTAGTCGAACACGCTGATGCCCTCGCCGCGGGCATTGCGTTCCCGGGTGGTCCGGGAACCGATATAGACATGCATGGCGCGAGCCTCATTTTGCCAGTTGAAAACGGCCGCGCCACGCGCGGCCCTACGAAGTCAGGATGCCGCTGATGCGGGCCAGGTTGTCGAGCGTGCTGCGCAGGTGGGCCGAAAGCGCCTCGGCCGCCTCGTCGTTGCGTTCGCGTTCCAGCAGGTCCAGGATGGCCAGGTGCTGGTCGCAATGCTGCTGGTAGCGGCTGCGGTCCTGCATCGAGCGGTAGGACAGCAGGCGGCGTACGCGATTGACGCGTTTGATCGTGTCGATGAAGAACGGATTGCCGGAGGCTTCCACCAGCGATTCATGAAAGCGCACGCCGCGATCGTGGAGCTGGTCTGCGGTGTCGGTGGCGATGCCGCCGTTCAGCAGGTGCATTTCCGCGGCGCGGCAGCGCGCCAGCACGGATTTTTCGATGCGAAAGCCGGGCTCGCGCAGCGCCGCCGGCTCCAGCGCCAGCCGCAGCCGGTAGGACTGCAGCAGGCTGTCGGGCGTCGTCATCATGGACGAGAATTCCCAGCCGTATCCGGGCCGGCGCTGCGCCCAGCCCTCTTGCGAAATGCGGCCCAGCAGCGCCTGCGTTTGCGCATTGGTCAGCGCGTAGCGCGTGCGCAGCTGCGCTTCGCTGCACTGCATCGGCAGTTCGCCGCGCAGCAGTTCGTCGGCAAGCGCAAAGTACGTCTGCGTGACGATGTCGTCCGCCGATGGGGGCGTGATGTCGGCGGGGGCTTCGCCCGCGACGTCGAAGTCGCGCAGCAGGAAGTACCCGCGGTTGGGCTTGCGCGCCACCACACCGTGCTGCTCCAAAATACCCAGCGCATCGTTGACCGGCGAGCGCGACAGCCGCAGGCGGTCGGCGATCTTCTGCGCGCGCAGGTGCGCGCCCTCCTGCAGACGGTCTTCCTTGATGAGGTCCAGGATCTTCGTGACGGTATTGGTTTGCGCGCTCATGGGTGGCGGACGGCCGATGAAATGGTGTCCGACAGGATAGCGGGAATGACGCCGCCCATCTGCAACAGCCGGATCTCAAGCCGGGTCTCGACGGCCGCGGTGGCGGTCAGCGGCTCGGAGCGGCCATCGGCGCGCAGGACGCGCACGGGAATGGCGGCGCGGGGCGCCAGCGCGGCGGCCTCGACGTCGATCTCGATCCGGTCGCCCGGCTGCAGCCGCAGCGTCGCGGGCGTCACCCCGTCGGGAAGGCGCAGCGGCAGGATGCCCATGCCGATCAGGTTGGACCGGTGGATGCGTTCGAAGCTGACCGCCAGCACCGCGCGGATGCCCAAGAGCCGCTGGCCCTTGGCCGCCCAGTCGCGCGACGAGCCTGTGCCGAAGCGCGCGCCCGCCACCAGCACGACGGGCTGCGACGCCTTCGCGTAATGCGCGGCGGCGTCCCAGATGGGTTCCAGCCGGCCGCTGGGTGCGTGCAGGGTGTGGCCGACGGGGGCGGAGGGACAGAGCAGGTTGGTCAGGCTCTTGCTGTAGAACGCGGCGCGCATCATGACTTCCCAGTTGCCGCGGCGCGATGCGAATACGTTCAGGTCGTTGCGGTCGTCGCCGCGTTCGACCAGGAAGTCCGCGATCAGGCTGTCGGGCGGGATGGCGCTGGCGGGCGACAGGTGGTCGGTCGTGACGTCGTCGCCCACGACGAGCAGTGGATGCGCGGTGTAGCGGCCCAGTTGACTGCCGGCCTCGGTGCTGGCAAAGGGCGGGCGGCGCAGCGCGGTGGACGCAGCGTCCCACGGAAACCGCGCCGACGCGGGCGATTGCAGGGCCTGCCAGGCCGGGTTCGCGCTGGCGATCTTGAACGCGGCGCGATAGTCGTCGGGACGCTGCCCTGCGGCCAGCGCGGCGTCGATCTCGGCTTCCGTCGGCCATAGCTCGGACAGGTGAACCGCGCGCCCGTCGGGCGTCACCTGGACCGGCTCGCGGCTCAGGTCTCTTTCCGCGTCGCCGGCCAGCGCAAAGGCGATGACCAGCGGCGGCGACATCAGAAAGCCCAGGTCCAGATCCGGATGGATCCGGCCCGTGAAATTGCGGTTGCCGGACAGCACCGCCACCGGGTGGATGGCGCCGTCGGCCAGCGCCTCCCGCACGACGGGCGGCAGCGGACCGGAGTTGCCGATGCAGGTGGTGCACCCGTAGCCGACGATGTCAAAGCCCACGGCGGCCAGGTCTTCCAGCAGACCGGCGCGCGCCAGGTACTCTGCGGCGGCGGGGGAGCCGGGGCCGAGTGACGTCTTGACCCAGTGCGGCGGCCGTAGCCCGGCCCCGCGGGCCTTGCGGGCCAGCAGCCCGGCGGCCGTCAACAGGCGCGGATCGGACGTGTTGGTGCAACTGGTGATCGCGGCAATGGCGATGGCGTGGCGGGGCAGGGCGGACGGCGCGCGCGGCGTGAAATCCAGCGCCGCAAGAATTTCGCGCGTCTGCCCGTAGGGATGCAGATCCTGCGGACGCTTGGGACCGGCCACGTGCATCTGCACGGCATCCAGCGCGATGTCGACCACACGGGTGTAGCGGGGCTCGGCATCGGGGTCCAGCGCGATGCCGGTGCAACGCGCGTAAGCCTCCACACGCGCGATCTGATCTTCGGCGCGGCCGGTCTGGCGCAGGTAGGCCAGCGTTTCACCGTCGATGGGGAAGTAGCCGGTGGTCGCGCCGTATTCGGGCGCCATGTTGGCCACGACGCACCGGCTGCCGGCCGGCAGCGTGGCCACGCCCGGTCCGAAGAATTCGACGAACTCGCCGGAGACGTGGATGGCGCGCAGGCGCTGGGTGACGGTCAAGGCCAGGTCCGTGGCCGTGACGCCGGGTTGGAGCGCGCCGGTCAGCCGCACGCCGATCACGTCGGGAATGCGCAGCATCGTCGGCATGCCGAACATGACCGTCTGCGCTTCCAGGCCGCCCACGCCCCAACCTAGCACGCCGATGCCGTTGATCATCGGCGTGTGGCTGTCGGTGCCGATCATCATGTCGGGATAGAGGGCGGTGCCGTCGGGGCCTGGCTGCTGGCAGACCACCGTGGCCAGTTGCTCCAGGTTGATGGTGTGCATGATGCCGGTGCCCGGCGGGTGGATGCGCACGTTCGACAGCGCCTTGGAGGCCCAGCGCAAAAAACGGTAGCGCTCGGCGTTGCGCCGCAGTTCCTGGTCCAGGTTGGCTTGCGCCGCATCGCTGCGCGCATAGGCTTCGACGGCCAGCGAGTGGTCCACCGACACGTCCACCGGCAGCACGGGATTCAGCACCGACGGATCGACCCCGGCCTCGGCCAGCGCGTCGCGCATGGCGGCAATGTCGACCAGGGCGGGCGTGCTGGTGGTGTCGTGCATCAGCACGCGGCCCGGCTGGAAGGCGATTTCGGATTCGCTGGTGCCGTGCGCCAGCCAGCCGAACAGCGCGGCGACGGCGGCGTCGCGCTCGGCGCCCTGCATGTTGCGCAGTGCGTTCTCCAGCAACAGGCGCAGCACGACCGGCAGCCGGAAGTAATCCGCGCCGTATGCGGCGGGCAGGTCCAGGCAGGTGTACGAGGCGCCATCCAGCGTGAAGCGTGCGCGGCGGAGCGGGGCATTGGTGTTTTCCATAGCTGCCAGTTTTGCATATTGCCTGCATAAAATGCAATTAAGGACAAACCCGGCCGCGCAATGACGCTTGGCCCCCTAGGAGACAGACATGCCCCCCATCCGTACCCTGGCCGCCGCCGCGGCCTTGGCGCTTGCCGCCTCGACCCCTCTGCACGCCGCCGACCTGCCGGCCAACCACCCGATCACCCTGATCGTGCCCTTTGCCGCGGGCGGGGGCGTGGACGGCATGGGCCGGCTGCTGGCCGAGCGCCTGCGCAGCGAACTGCCGCAGGGCGTGGTCGTGGAGAACAAGCCGGGCGCCAGCGGCATGCTGGGCGCGACGGCGGTGGTGCGTTCCGCGCCTGACGGCGCCACGCTGCTACTGGGATCGGCCGGCGAGACCGCCATCAACCCGCTCGTCTTCAAGAGCAAGATGCAGTACCAGCCGGAGAAGGACCTGGCGCCTGTCGCGCTGATCGCCCGTGTGCCGAACGTGCTGGTCGCCAATCCCAAGCTGCCGGTGGCCAACGTCGAGCAACTGGTGGCCTATGGCCGCGCCCATCCCGACAAGCTGACGTACGCGACCAGCGGCGTGGGCAACCCGCAGCACCTGAACGGCGAGCTGTTGCAGTCGCTGGCGGGCATCAAGATGGTGCATGTGCCGTACAAGGGCGCCGCGGCGCAACTGGTGGACGTGGCGGCGGGCAGCGTGGACCTCACGTTCGTCAGCCTGGCGGGCGCCTTGCCGTTCATCAAGAGCGGCAAGGTCAAGCCGCTGGCGGTCACGTCCGCCAAGCGCGCGTCGTTCGCGCCGGACATCCCCGCGTTGGCCGAATACGCGCCGCTCAAGGACTATGCGTTGGAAAACTGGTTTGGTGTCTTCGTGCCGGCCAGCACGCCGCCGGAGGTGCAGCAGAAGCTGGCGGCCGCCATCGACCGCAGCCTGAAGGACGAGAAATTCGTGGCCAGCATCCGTGAACTGGGCGGCGAAGTGCAGCCGATGAGCCAGGACGAGTTCCGCGCGTTCATCAAGGCGCAGACGGCGGTGTTTGCCAAGGTCGTGGCCGACGGCAACATCACGGCGGAAAACTGAAAGCGGGTTGTGCGGGCTGGTGGGGCGCCACGTGGGTCAGCTCCTGGGTCAGCTCTTGGGAGGCCGTTCGCGAAGACGTGCACAGCGCTACTGCCCGTTACGGCGCGTCGTGCAGCATCAGGTCAAGGCCCACGCGTTCGCCGCTGCGCACCCGGCTGACGGCCTGGCGCTCCGTGACGCGGTAGACGCCCTGCGAGCCCGATACGGGCCGGTGCGACGTCGCGATCACCACCCCATCGCCCAGGCCCAACGGCAGCACCATCGGGCGCGACTGCATGCGCGGACGCTGCTCGGTCATGACAAGTTCGCCGCCCGTGAAATCCACGCCGGGCTCGGACAGCAGCACGATCAGCCGCAGCGGAAACACGCAGGCGCCGTCGGCATGCTGCAGCAGCGGCTGGTAGCCGGGTGCGTCCAGGCGCTGGATCGCGGAAAGGCTGCGCGATTGTCCTGAAAGGCGGTTCTGCTGGAGGTAGGCGGGCAGATCGTCCGGGTAGGAGACATCCACGTCCAGTGCGCTTGCCCAGGCGCGCGCCACCGGCAGCAGGCGCGCGTAGAGATCGGTGCGCAGGCTGGCCAGCGGCGCCGGCAGGGGATCGGGCAGGCCTTGCAGCGCTGCCAGCGCGCGTGCGTCAGCCGGCGCATAGAGCGCGGGCAGCAGCGCCCAGCCCTGCGCGTCCAGGTCCTGCGCGATGCGTATCCAGTCGTATTCGCCGAGCGGGCGGGAGGCGGGCGTGGTCATGGTCCGGGGCGCGTCATGGAAGGGATCGGGGTCTTGGGCGTGGTCATGTTCATGTGCATCGTCTTGCGCGGGGCAATCGTCCTGGCGGCCAGGCGTTACCCGCCGCCGGTACGACGCCACAGCTTAGCCAGTCCGGCGCGCCCCGGCACTCCGCCGCTTGCTGTCCGCGGGGCCGCACCAGCCGGCGGTCAGTTGCCGTGCAGTATGCTTACCGGCTTCATCGACACTCCCCCCGCTGCCCGCAATGACTGATTTTCCCTTTGACGCCGTGCTGTTCGACTGCGACGGTGTCCTGGTCGATTCCGAACCCATCACCAGCCGCGTGCTGACCGAGATGCTCAATGAATTGGGCTGGGGCATCACGCACGCCGAGACAATGCAGATCTTTACCGGGAAGGCGGTCAAGGACGAACTGCCGCTGATCGAGGCGCGCACCGGCGCCACGATCGATCAGGCATGGTTCGACCAGTTCCGCCAGCGCCGCAACGACGCGCTGGACCGCGATCTCGTCGAGATCCCCGGGGCGCCCGACGCCGTGCGCGCCTTGCACGAAGCGCTGGATGGGCGCATCGCCGTGGCATCGGGCGCGGACCGACGCAAGGTCGAGCTGCAACTGGCCAAGGTGGGCATCGCCGACTGCTTCGACGGGCGCGTCTTCAGCGGCCACGAGATGCCGCGCAGCAAGCCGTTTCCGGACGTGTACCTGGCGGCCGCGCAGGCGCTGGGCGTGGACCCGAAGCGTTGCGCAATCGTCGAGGACACGGTCACCGGCGCAACAGCAGGCGTGGCCGCCGGCGCCACCGTATTCGGCTACAGCCCCGGCGAACTCGGCCACAGCGGCGCGCAGGCGCTGCGCAACGTGGGCGTGTCGCACGTGTTCACCGATATGCGCGAGTTGCCGGCGCTGCTGGCGGGCTGGCGGGCGCAAGCTGCCTGACGCGCTGGCGCGCGATTGCCGATCGATGTGCCGGCAGGCGGCGGGCGCCTGACGCGCATCCGCCGCGCCGGGCATCAACGCCCGTGCGTGGCGTACTGTTCGCCGCCATCCAGGTCGATCACGGTTCCGCTCAGATAACCCGCGCGCGGCGAGGCGCCGAAGACGATCATGTCGGCCACCTCGCCCGGCTCCATCAGCCGCCCGAACGGTAGATCCGACAGTGTTTCCTGCCAGCGCGATTCATCGCCCCAGCGCGCCTGCGCGCGTTGCCGAGCCAGCGTCAGCACGCGATCGGTGCGCGTGCGCGACGGATTGACGCCGAACACCCGCACCCCGTGGCGCGGCGATTCGCCGCCCAGCGCCCGCGTGAATGCAATGAGCGAGGCGTTGGCCGCCGCGCCGCAGATGTAATCGGCGCGCGGCGCCGAGCCCGCCATGCCGATGATGTTGGCAATGACGCCCGACCCCGCGTCGCGCATCGCCGGATAGTAGTGGCGCGCCAGGCTGATGTAGCCGTGCACCTTCAACTCCCAGCCCGCGCGCCAGCGTTCGTCCTGAACCTGATCCAGCGCGCCGCCCGGCACGGCGCCGGCGTTGTTCACCAGGATGTCGACGGGCCCCGTTTCCTTGCACAGGCGCTCGGCCGCGCCGGGTTGCGCCAGATCCAGCGTCACCGCGCCGGCCTGCCGCCCCGTCTGCTCGCGGATTGCCGCCGTGGCGTCATGCAGCGCCGCATCGTCACGCGCAACCAATATTGGCTCGGCGCCTTCCCGCGCAAACGCGATGGCGCACGCCAGACCGATGCCCTTGGAGGCGCCCGTGATGAGGACGCGTTTACCCGCCAGCTGCAAATCCATGTAGCGCTCCTGTCGATGCGCGCCGGTCGGCGCGGCCTTGCAGACGTTGTAAACCGGATGCGCGGCGCTGTGGGATCCAGGGCAGAATTTTTGAAGACGCGAAGGTGCGCCGCGTCCGCGCGCCGCCTGCTATGCTCGGTTTCTCCTCGGATCCAAGGACTCGTCGATGTCGCAAATCTGGCTGGAAATCTGGACTGCAGTGCGTACTGAATTTGCCGATATTCCCGATGTGGCGGAGGCAACACGCATTGTGCTGCGCTTAAGCATGGCCGTCCTGCTGGGCGGCCTGTTGGGTTACGAACGGGAACGCAGAGGCAAGGATGCCGGGCTGCGCACGCACATGCTGGTGGCGCTGGGCGCGGCCATCTTCGTGCTGGTGCCGTTGCAGGGCGGCATGGAAGTCGGAGACCTGAGCCGCGTGCTGCAAGGCGTGATCGCGGGCATCGGCTTTCTGGGGGCGGGCGCCATCATCAAGCTGGGCGCCGAGCGCGAAATCCATGGCCTCACCACATCGGCCAGCATCTGGATGACCGCCGCCATTGGCGTGGCCGCCGGCATGGGCCGCGAGGCCACCGCCGTGGTCAGCACCCTGATGGCGCTGTTTGTGCTGGCCGTGCTGCGGCGCGTCGAGGCGCGCATTTCCGCAAGCCAGGAAAAGCGCGTGATCTCGACGGATGACAAGGGATCGCCGTAGACACCGGAAGCGGATCCGCCCGGCGCAGTCTTGCCGGGCCGCCCGCTAATTGCCGCCCGCTAATTGCCGCCCGATACCTCGATGAACGAGCCGCTGGTATAGCCGGCCTCGTCCGAAAACAGCCACATCACCGCCCCGGCCACTTCTTCCACGGTGCCGCCGCGGCGCAGCGGGATGACGCTTTTCAGCCGGTCGACGCGGCCCGGCTCGCCGCCGCTGGCGTGCATCTCGGTGTAGATCGTGCCGGGGCGCACGCCGTTCACGCGGATGCCTTCGGGAGCGACTTCCTTGGACAGCCCGATGGTCAGCGTGTCCATCGCGCCCTTGGACGCGGCGTAGTCCACGTATTCGTTGGGCGATCCCAGCCGCGCCGCGGCCGATGACACATTGACGATGGCGCCGCCCTGGCCGCCGTGGCGCGGCGACATCCGCCGCACGGCTTCGCGTGCGCACAGGAATGCGCCGACCACGTTGGTGGACAACACCCGGTGCAGCCGGGCGGCATCCATGTCCTCGACGCGCATCTGCTTTTCCAGGATGCCGGCGTTGTTGACCAGCGCGTGGATGCGACCCAGGCGCTCGTCCAGCGTGCGGAACATGCGCAGCACCTGGTCCTCCTGGGCGACATCCGCCTGAATCGCGACGGCCTTGCCGCCGTCTCGGGTGATCTCGTCCACGACCGCCTCTGCGGCATCGGCATTGGCGTGGTAATTGACGCCGACCGCGTACCCGCGGCGGGCGGCCAGCTTGGCGATGGCAGCCCCGATGCCGCGGCTGCCGCCGGTGACAAGCATGACTTTGGACATGGTTTCCTCCTGTGGTGGCATCACTGTTGGGCCACACGTTAGCAAACGCGGCCGATCAGATCCATACGTCGTTGGGCGCACGGCGCGGCCCGCCTTCGTCGCCGGTGTTCGCGACGCCGCGCGGCTCGATCAGCATGAGCTGCACTTCCTGCGGCGCACAGGGCTTGTGCTCCACGCCCTTGGGGATCACGGTCATTTCACCGGGACCCAGCGCGATCTCGCCGTCACGCAGCGCGATCCGCAGATGGCCCGCGATGACGATGAACGTCTCGTCCGTGTCGGCGTGCGAATGCCAGACAAAATCGCCTTTCAGCTTGACGAGCTTGAACTGGTAGTCGTTCATCTCGGCAATGACCTTGGGCATCCAGTGGTCGTGGATCAGGGCCAGCTTGGCGGCCAGATTGATGGAAGCAGGGAGGGACATGGCGGGCTCATGGGGATGGAAAGCCTCACGATACGGCGGCGCCGGGTGCGCCGTCTTGTACGATCGAGCAGCTTTTGCCGATGCCCGCCGGGGCCGCGCGTCAGCCGTTCAGCATCCGCCGCCAGCGGTCGGGCGCCATGCCGTAGGCCTGCACATGGCGGCGCGTAAGGTGACTTTGATCGGTGAAGCCCGCGTCGGCGGCGGCCTGCGCCAGCGGCGTGCCCACCGCGATCAGCCGGCGCGCCAGGTCCAGACGCCGCAGCATCACGTAGCGGTAAGGGCTGGTGCCGAACAGCGCGCGGAAATCGCGCGACAGGCTCCAGCGATCCGTGCCCGCCGCGCGCGCCAGGTCGTCCAGCAGAATCGGCTGGTCCAACGATGCGTGGATGAACTGCCGGGCGCGTTCGGCTGCGGCGTAATCGGGCGCGCGCCGGCCGGTTCTGCGGCCCGCGGCGGCGCACAGCGCGTGCGCCAGTTCGAACAGCGCGTCGTCTTCCTGTAGCGGATCGATGTCCTGGCCCGTGGCCTGGAGCAGCGCGCCGCTGGCCGCGTACAGCCGGGGATCGGCGCTGATGCCGTCGCGGATGAACGGCAGCGGCCGGCCGCCCAGGATCTGCTGGATCAGCGCCGGCTCTACGTAGATCATCCGGTAATGAAAGCCCGCGTCGGTGCCGGCCTGGCCGTCATGCGCTTCGTCGGGGTGCAGCACGATGGTGCCGCCCGGCAGGCTGTGCTGCATGCCGCGCCGGTAATGAAAACTTTGCACGCCGGCCAGGGTGCGGCCGATGGCGTAGGTGTCGTGGCGGTGCATGTCGTAGCCATGCCCGCCGAAGTACGCCTCGATGCGCTCCACGCGGCTGGACGGCGCGGCACGCCGGATCCAGTCCTTGCGGGTCGCATCGAAGGCCATGAGCAGACCCCGCGGCTACGCCGGCTGCTTTAACTGGACCAGCACGAACTCGTTGCCGTACAGGTCGATGAAGTGGGCGTACGCGGCGGTCTCTTCCTGTACGGGCTCGCGCGTGAAGCGCACGCCCTTGGCCGAGAAGTGCGCGTGATCGCGCAGCACGTCGTCCGTGTAGAACACGCCGACGGGCTGGCCGCCCGTCTGGTCGCCCACGCGATCGCGCTGGG
Organism: Achromobacter sp. UBA4530; assembly: GCF_002388205.1. Classification (NCBI taxonomy): domain Bacteria; kingdom Pseudomonadati; phylum Pseudomonadota; class Betaproteobacteria; order Burkholderiales; family Alcaligenaceae; genus Achromobacter; species Achromobacter sp. UBA4530. The sequence goes on from NZ_DGMA01000009.1 coordinate 255,676, forward strand.
CCTGCGTCTGGGCCTGCAGCAGCCACATGCCCACCGAGGGCTGATCGTGCAGACGCAGATGCACATAGCGCTGCTGGCCGACAGGCATGTCGACAGACACCTCCATCCCGAGCTTGTCCCGGTAGAAGGCGATGGCGGTGTCGTAGTCGTTCACCAGCAGGACGAGACGGCCCAGCGTGTGCATATCAGGACTCTCTTCAAATGGATCGTGCGGCCATGCTAACCCACCAGGAAGTCTTTGACCTCAGTCGGCGGCGTCGGCCTCGCGCAGCAGGCGCACGCCGACCAGCGGATAGCGCGTTTCCTGCGTGTTCCAGTTGCGGTACGACGAGCGCGTGTACAGCGCCCACGTATGCCACGAGCCGCCGCGCCGCACGCGCACGTTGCCGACTTCCGGACCCTGCGGATCATCAGTCGGGGAGTGGGCGTAGTAGTCCTCGCCGTACCAGTCCGCGACCCATTCCCATGCGTTGCCGTGCATGTCGTACAGGCCGAACGCATTGGGCGCGTAGCTGGCGACCGGGGCGGTGAAGGTGTTGCCGTCGTGGCGCGGCGAGGCAAAGGCCTGCCACTTCGGCCACAACGGGCTGGCGTCGGCATCGAAACCGTTGCCCACGTCAGGCATCGCGGCCGGGTCGTCGCCGTTCTGGTAGCGCGTGCGCGTGCCGGCCCGGCAGGCGTATTCCCATTCGGCTTCGGTGGGCAGGCGGTACACGCGGCCTTCCGTCCTGGTCAGCCATTGCGCCAGCGCCTGCGCGTCGTTCCAGCTGATGTTCACCACCGGGTGATCGTCGCCCTGCACAAATCCCGGGTTGCGCCAGGAATACCGTCGGTCGCGGCCTTCGAAGGCGTCGCCCGACGCGGACGTTTCCGGATCGTACGCGGCGTTGTAGCCGTAGCCGCCGGTGCCGTCGGCTTCGGACTCCGGCACGTAGCCGGACGCTTCGATGAAGCGCCGGAACTGGCCCACGGTGACTTCCGTGCGCTCCAGGTAGAACGGCCGCGTGATGCGAACGGCGTGCACCGGCGCTTCGTCAAAGAGCTGGGCGTAGCGGTCAGGCGGATAGTGCGGATACGCGGCGGCCAGCGTGTCGGCCCCTTCGTCGCTGCCCATCTGGAATGTGCCCGCCGGGACACGCACGAAGGTCATACCCAGCGAATTTTCGACGATGTCGGGCGGCGTGGCCGCCTGGACGGACGCGCAGGTCAGGGTGCAGAGCAGGGCGAAGGCAGTGCGGGTACGCATGGCAGTCCGACGGGTTAGGCCTGAGGGGTGCGCAATAGTAGGTCCGCTGCGCGGCCGCCGCCAGACATGGTGAACCCTCATGTTGGACGGACGCGTCGCGGAAAGCCGGTCCGTCGGAGCGCCGGATCGCCGGAGCTTCGGACCGCCGGACCGCCGGACCGCCCGCTGGCGGACCCCAAAGGCTGCATCGTCGACTGCCGCCCGCTCAGTTTTCCGCCGCCCGCGCATCCAGCCATTGCCGCGGTGATGCGCCCAGCTTCTGGCTGAAGATGCGCGACAGGGCCGACGCGTTCGCGTAGCCCAGTTCGGCGGCGATCGTCTTGACGGCGATGCCTTCCCGCAAGCGCGACTGCGCCAGCGTCAGGCGCCAGTCGGCCAGGTAGTCCGCCGGCGGCTGGCCGACCACGTGCTTGAACGCGGCCGCAAAGGCGCTGCGCGACATGCCCGCACGGCCGGCCAGCGCTGCCAGCGTCCAGGCCGCGCCGGGCTGCTCGTGCATGGCGACCAGCGCGCGCGCCAGGCGCGGCTCGGCAAGACCCGTCATCAACCCGATCTGTATGCCGGCCTCGGCAGGATGGTCGATCAGCCAGCGCAACAGCTGGATCAACACCACCTCAAACAGGCGGTCCGCCAGCAGCCGCTGTCCGCATCGCACCTGTTCGGTTTCGGCGAACAGCAACGCCAGCGCCTGCGCCAGTCCGTCAACACGCGCCAGCGGCAGCGCGATCAGCGGCGGCAGCGCGCGCACCAGCGGATGGTGGTCGCCGCCTTCGAAGTGCAGCGTGGCGCAGGTGAAATCCGAGCCGTCCTCGGGCGGGTTGTGGAATTCATGGTGCACCGGGCGTGCGTAGAACAGCAGCGTCGGCTCGGCCACGCGCAGCCGGCGGGGCAGACCGCTGCCGGCCCGGTGCGCGACCTCCATGTCGCCGCGTCGCAGCACATGCAGGAAGGCGCGCCCGGGTTCGGGCGCGAACCGGTTCAGACCGCACAGCGGGCCGGCATGGAACAGGTGCGCCCGCACGCGGAACCGGTCGAGCAGGGCGGACAGACGGTCGAGCGAGGGTGTCATGGCGTATTGGACGAATAGATATGAATCGTGGACGATAGGTGCCCAATATTACTCCCGACCCACCCATACTGGCGCAAAGGCAGCAGGAAACCAACCGGCGCCTTTCCCTTAACGACTGAATCAACTCACTGAAAGGAAACGTCATGTCCCGCGTTCAACTCATCGACTCCTCTGTTGCTCCCGCTGCCAGCAAGGCGCTGCTTGACCAGATCCACGGCGCGTTCGGCGCGACCCCCAACATGTTCCGCGCAGTCGCGAACTCGCCCGCTGCCCTGAAAAGCATGTGGGGTGCGTTTGGCGCCCTGGGCGGCGGCGTGCTGCCCCCGCAACTGACCGAAAAGATCGCCGTCGCCGTCGCCGACCGCAACCGCTGCGAATATTGCCTGGCCGCGCACACCGCGCTGGGCCGCAAGGCTGGCGCCACTGCCGAACAGATGGCTGCGGCCCAGGCCGGCCACGCCGACGATCCGCAGACGGCCGCGGCGCTGGATTTCGCGCTGAAGCTGGTGCGTCAGCACGGCCAGGTGGCCGACACCGACGTGGCGGCGGTGCGCGCGGCCGGCTTCAATGACGAGCAGATCGTCGAGATCCTGGCGCATGTGGCGTTGAACCTGTTCACCAACTACGTGAACGTGGCGTTCGACGTGCCGGTGGATTTCCCGCGTGTGCGGTTGCGCGCGGCGTGAGCGATCCGGGGCCGACCTGGGCAACCCAGGCGGCCTTGGCAACGCGCGGCCCGCGCTGTCCCCACGGCCCGGGCCGCCCGGTTCCACAGGGGCGCCGGCAGCGGCCGCGCGCCCCTATCCCGCCTTGCGTATCGTGAAGTTGATGCGCTGGCTGCCCAGCCGCGGATGCGGCAGGTCCTTCAGCGGCATCACGCCGTGAAACCGCAGGCGGTCCACGCCTCCCCACACGACGACGTCACCGTGAAACAGCGGCACCCGCGCCGCGCGGTCCGCGCGGTCGTCTCCCCCGAACAGAAACATCGCCGGCATGCCCAGCGACACCGACACGATGGGCGCGTTGAAATCGCGCTCGTTGCGGTCCTGGTGCAGCGACAGACGCGAGCCGGGTTCGTAACGGTTGACCAGGCACGCATCGGGCGCAAAATCCGGAAAGCCGGCTTCCCGCGCCGCGTCCTGCGCCAACTGCCTGAAGGCCTGCGGCATCGCCGGCCAGGGCTGTCCGGACACGGGGTCGATGCGGCTGTAGCGATAGCCGCGGGCGTCCGTCGTCCACCCCAAGTCGCCGCAGTTGGTCAGCGCCACCGACATCGTGTACCCGCCGGGCGTCTCCATGTGCCGGAACGGCGCCTGCGCGGTCACGTCGTCCACGCCGGCCAGCAGCGCGTCAACGGTTGGCAGCGCAAAGCCGCGCAACACCACGGATTGCGGGCCGATGGTCACGCGGCCATGCTGGGCGGGATCGTCGCCGCCGAATAGGTCCAGGGTCATGTCACACCGCGTCGTGAAAAATGATGCCAAGCGTGTGGCGGCGCCCCGAACGCAGCTCGCTCACGCCGTGGCGCATGGCCACCTTGCGCCACCCGCGCACGCCGGGAACCGGGCGCTGGTTCACCGTGAAGATGAGCGCATCTCCTTGCTTCAGGGGCAGCACGTCGGCGCGCTGCTCTCGGCTGCCGGTTTCCGTCATGACGAATTCACCGCCCGTGAAGTCCACGTCCGGCGTGGACAACAGCACCGCCACCTGCAACGGAAACACGTGTTCGCCGTACAGGTCCTGGTGCAGGCAGTTGTAGTCGCCCGGCCCGTACTGCAGGATCAACGGCGTCGGCCGGCGCTGGCTGGCCGCGTGGCACCGCGCAAGAAAATCCGCGTGATCTGCGGGGTACTGCACGCCGATGCCCATCTGCCGGTTCCATCGGTTGGCGATGGGCGCAAGCTGGGTATAAAGCGCGCCGCGCAGGTGGGCAATCAGGTCAGGCAAGGGATAGCGGAAATACTTGTATTCGCCGCGCCCGAATCCGTGGCGCGCCATCACGATACGGCTTCGGTAGCGATCATCGTGATCGTAGGCGTCCGACAGCGCGATGCATTGCGCAGGCGTCAGCAAGGCGGGCAGGATGGCGTTGCCATGCGCGTCGAGGTCGGCAACGGCGCGGTTCCAGTCCTGCTGCGCGAGCAGGGCGTCGGCGGGCGCGGTGGTCATGGTCGTTGAATGGAGAACTACTGCGGCAAATTTACGGCGGCAGATTCACTGCGGAAAATTCACTGCGGAAAATCGCTGCGTCCAGTCTACGCCTTGCGAAATAAACGGCCACTCCGCTTGTTGCGGATTGCGGTAGACCGGGTCGCGTTTGACTTCCACCCCTACAACAACGGCTCCAGCGGCAACAGCGACGCCACCCACACGGTCGCGCGTTGCAAGATGCTGGCGCCGGGCTCGCGGTCATGGCGCACCGTGTGACCGTCGCGATCTTCCAGCCAGTAGAGCTTGCCCATCTCATCCAGCATGACGCGGTAGGCGGTGCGGGGCAGTTCTTCCTCGAAGGCGTCTTCGATGCCACGCGCCAGCGCCGGGCTGTCGATCACGAATCCCAGCTCGGTGTTCAATCGCGCCGAGCGCGGATCGAAATTGAACGACCCGACGAAAACGCGCTCGCCATCCACCGCGAAGGTCTTGGCGTGCAGGCTGGAGCCCGAACTGCCGAAGGGACCCATGCTCTTGTTGCGCTCGACGCCTTGCACCGCGCGCTTCATTTCGTACAGCTCGACGCCGGCGGCCAGCAAGTCCTTGCGGCGCTTGGCGTAGCCCGAATGCACCACCGCCACGTCGGTGGCTTCCAGCGCGTTGGTCAGCACCCGGACCTTGACGCCATTGCGCGCCATCTTGGCAAACGCCTGCGTGCCGGCGGCGGTGGGCACGAAGTAAGGCGACACCAGCAGCAGTTCCTTTGCTGGCTCGCCCACGATCTCGTGCAGTTGGTGCGGCAGCATCGCCTCGGGCGGCGCGGTGCCCAGCGTCTTGCCCGGATCGTCGCTGACCATTTGGGTGCTCGCCCAGATCAGGGGCAGTTCGCCGCCAAGCAACTGCCGGATGAAGGGCAGGTCGCGCATCGCCTGCGCATAGGCTGCAGCCTCGGGCGACTGTTCGACCGCGGCCGCGTCCGCCTCCAGTTCTTCCAGTTCGTTGGACGCAGCCTTCCGGACGATGCCTGCCACCGGATAGGCGGAATCGCTGCGCCAGTAGCGGTCGAAGTCGCCCGACACGTCGCTGACGGCGGCGCCGATGGCCAGCACGTCCATGTCCCTGAACAGCACGCCGTCGGTGGCGCCAAAGTACTCGTCGCCGATGTTGCGGCCGCCCACGATGGTGGCCTGGTTGTCGGCGGTGAATGACTTGTTGTGCATCCGGCGGTTCAGCCGGTTGAAGTCCGTCAGGTAACCAAGCGGCTTTGGCCAGCGCAGCGTGAAAGGGTTGTAGAGCCGCACCTCGATGTTCGGATGCCCGTCCAGCGCGGACAGCGTCCGGTCCAGTCCCGACGTGCCGTTGTCGTCCAGCAGCAGGCGCACGCGAACGCCCCGGTCGGCGGCCTCGTGCAGCGCCTCGAACAGCATGATGCCCGTCATGTCGTCGTGCCAGATGTAGTACTGCACGTCCAGACTGCGTTCGGCCGCACGCGCCAGCATCATGCGCGCGGCAAAGGCGTCCAGGGGATCGGCGAGGGCGTGGATGCCGGACTTGCCGGGATGCGCGGCGGCCAGTGGGGCGATCGCCCGGCCCAGCGGCGTTGCGCCGGCTTCCTCATCGGTAAGTCCCTGCGACACGCTGCGCTTGTCCAGCGAGGGAAGGGAACAACCGGAGGTCAACGCGCAAAAGATGGTCATGTAGAGGTGTTTGCCCAAGTGCATGACCGCTATTGTGCCGAATCCGGCGCGGGTCGCTCGTAGTGTCCGGCGGGCGAACGGATTGCGCATCGGGGAAACCACGCGGTCGACATGTTTTCATATATGGAATAAATTCCCGGATATGGAACAACCACACACCGCCGCCGCCGCCGATGCCGGGCTGGACCTTCGTCTGGCCGCCCGGCTAAAAACACTGCGCCAGGACCGGGGCTGGTCGCTGGACGATCTGGCCGGCCGCGCCGGCATCAGCCGCGCCACGCTCTCCCGCCTTGAAAATGGCGAGGTCAGTCCCACCGCCAGCGTGCTGGGCAAGCTTTGCGCCGCCCATGGCATGACGATGTCGCGCCTCATGCTGATGGTCGAAGACGACTTTGCCGCCCATGTGCCCCAGGCCGCGCAGGCGGTGTGGGTGGATGACAGCGTGGGTTTCCGCCGCCGCTCGGTGTCGCCGCCGTCGCAGCGCCTGGCGGGCGAGGTGCTGGCCTGCGAACTGGCCGCCGACGCCCGCATTAGTTATGACCAATCGCCACGGCCCGGCCTTGAACACCATCTGCTGATGCTGGACGGCGAGCTGTCCGTCACGGCCGACGGCCACACGCATCGCCTGCTGCCGGGCGACTGCCTGCGCTACCAGCTATTCGGCGCCAGCGCCTTCGTCACCCCGCCGCACAGCGGCGCCCGCTACCTGCTTTTCATCGTCTGAGCCTGCCATGACCCCTGCAAACCTTGAATTGACGCTGCTGACGGCCGATGCCGCCGCGGCCGCCATCCCCGAGCTGGCCACCTTGCTGCACGCGTGCGTGCAGGGCGGGGCCAGCGTCAGCTTCGTGCTGCCGTACACGCATGACGACGCGCAGGGGTTCTGGCGCGGCAAGGTGCTGCCGGGCGTCGAAAGCGGGGCGGTGAAGTTGTGGGTGGCGCGCGTGGACGGGCGGGTTGCCGGATCCGTGCAACTGGACGTCGACACGCCGCCGAACCAGCCGCACCGCGCCGAGGTGCGCAAGCTGCTGGTGCATCCGGATTTTCGCCGCCAGGGCATCGCGCGCCGGCTGATGCACGAGGTCGAGGACATGGCGCGCCGCCTGCATCGCAGCCTGCTCACGCTGGACACGCGCACGGGCGATTCGGCCGAGCCGCTGTACGCGTCGCTGGGCTATCAGACGGTGGGGGTGATTCCGGGATTTGCACGAGATCCGCTCGACCCGGCGAAGGTGGACGGAACGACGATCATGTACAAGCCGCTATGACCGGCGTTCCGCGCGGGGCGATCAGGCCAGCGGCTTGATGCCCACGCTGTAGGGCGGCGCGTTGCCGCGCGCGGCGGCCTTGATCTTCAGCATGGACCCGCCGGGCGTGTACTCGAAGTCTTGATAGGGGACTTCGAACCATTGGTGAAAGCTGGTGCGCGAGAACTCGGGCACCCACACCTTTGCCCGTTTGGCGTCGCAGTGGAATTCCACCAGCGTGCGGTCGATGCCCAGTGGGCGGGTATTGCCGATGCGGTAGCTGACGCGCAGTTCGGCGCGTGCGACGCGGCCGGGCTGCCAGGTCAGGCCGATGGATTCCATGAAGTGTTCGATCGCTTCAATGCCGCGATGCATAGCTGACTCCGAAAGCAGCGGGGAATGAAAGCCCCGCAATGACCCGCCGCGCGTGGCGGCGGCAAACAGACGGATTATCCGCCATATCGCATTGCCGTAGAAATAGGCAGGTTTCACGCAAGATCCTGCCTGTACGCCCGCGCACGCGATTCTTACTATCCTGTCCAGGGCCGCGCCGGCCGTGGCTCTGCGGAGCGCGGGCGGTATCGGCCGGGCAGCCAGGCATCTTGCCGGCGGCCGCAAGCAAGGGAAGGGAATCGCATGAATACCGAAAAAATCTGGTTGGTGACGGACGCGTCGGCCGGGCTAGGCGTCACGCTGGTCAAGATGCTGCTGGACCAGGGGCACAAGGTCGCGGCCACGTCGGACGATGGCGATGCGTTGCTGGAAGCGGTGGGCGCCAAGCTGGAAGGCCGGTTCCTGCCCCTGACCGTCAACCTGGCCGACGAGCGCGCGGTGCGCCGCGCGGTGGACGCCACGGCGGCGGCCTTTGGCGGCATCGACGTCGTGGTGAATGGCGCCGGGCAGGGCGTGCAAGGCTCGCTCGAGCGGTTGTCGGACGCGCAGTTGCGCGGCACGTTCGATATCCACGTGTTCGGGGTGCTGAACGTCATCCGCGCAGTGATGCCGCGTCTGCGCGCGCAGCGCGGCGGGCATGTGTTCAATATCTCGTCGATTCTGGGTTTCGATGGCCGCGCGCCGGAATGGGGCGCCTACAGCGCCGCCAAGTTTGCCGTCAGCGGGCTGACCGAATCCCTGGCCGCCGAAGCCGCGCCCCTGGGCATCCGGGTGTCGCTTGTCTACCCGGGCGCGATGCGCGCGGGTGATGCGCAAGCATCCCCGGAGCTGGCCGCGCGCGGCGAGCAAGGCTGGGACCAGGGCGGCGATCCGGTCAAGGCGGCGCAGGCGCTGATCCAGGCCGCCGAGGCGCAGTACGCGCCCCTGCATCTGTTCCTGGGCCGCAATTCCTTCGATCAGGCGCGCAGCAAGATCCAGTCGGTGCAACAGGAGCTGGCACGGTGGCGCGAGATGTCCGTGTCGATCGGCGCTGTCGACGGAAGACGGCTGGCCGCTTGAGGCATACAGCGCGCCAGCCGCATCGGGTGAGCAGCCCGCAGACCGTTTGAGGCGCGGAGCCGCTAGCCGCCCAGCAGCCCGCGCCCGGCCTGGTAGGCGCCCAGCAACGCCAGGCTGACCATGAAGCACAGCTTGAACGTGCGCGCGGAAAGCCGGCCGCGCAGCCGTTTCCCCAGCGCCATGCCGGCCAGTGCCGGCAGCAGCATCAAAAGCGACGCGCTGGCGGCGCCGGCCGTATAGCCGCCGTTCAGCCACAGCCCCGCGGCCAGCGCCACGGTCGACACCGTGAAGGAAATCCCCATGGCCTGGATGAGCGCGTCCTTGTCCAGTTTCAGGGCTTGCAGATAGGGCACGGCCGGGATGACGAAGACGCCGGTGGCGGCCGTGATCACCCCGGTCACCGCGCCGGCCGCGATGCCGATCCATTGTTCATGCCGGGGCTGCACCGCGGGCGGCGAGCCAAACAGTCCCCAGGCGGCATAAGCCACCAGCGCCAGCCCCAGGAAGATGCCGGCCCAGTCGCCCGAGGGCGGACCCAGCCACAGCGCGCCCGCCACCGTGCCCGCGCAGACGCCGGCCTGCATGCCGGCGATCCGGCGCAGGACCGCGCGCAGCGTGACCCACGGCAGCGCCTGCCACAGGTTGGTGATGAGCGACGGCACGATGAGCAGCGCGGCCGCCTGGGCCGGCGCCATCACCAGCGCCAGCAATGCCATCGAAATGGTGGGCAGGCCCAGCCCGACCACGCCCTTGACCACGCCGGCCAGGACGAAGACCGTCACGACAGCCGCGAGCAATACGGGATCGAAAAGATTCATGCGGGCTCGCAGTGCGCGGTCAGCGCGTCCTTGGGGCGGCCGAACAGGGCGAAGGCCACATCCTGCGACGGTCCTTCGTTCTGGCGGGCGGCGCGCAGCAGCCATGCGCGTCCCTCGCACAGGTCGGCGGGCAGCGACGGGCCGTACAACGCGGGACCGCCGATCAGCACCATGCCCAGCATCCGTTGCGCGGGCGGGTGGTCCGCGCGCGCGGCGGCGCGCAGCCACGTCAGCATTGCGCCATGGTCGCCCTGCGTCTGCGCTTCCAATGCCAGTGCGTACTGCTGGGCGGGGGTGAGGGGGCCGCCAATTCCGGCCTGCGCTTCGGCTACGCCTGAGGCGTACAGCGCCAGTGCGACCAAGGCCAGCCCCGGCCAGCGCGCGGTCCGGGTGCGCAATGTTGCAGTGTTCATGATTTCCGCCTGTTCGGGTGGGTATGGACGCATTCTCACGCTCGCGCCCGACCGCGCCTATCGGGATCTGGCGTACCCAGACTATGGCTGCGCCTGAGGCTGGCGTGCTACGCTTTTTTTCATGCGCTTTGACCTGACCGACCTACGCCTTTTCCTGAACGTGCACGAAACCGGCTCCATCACGGCGGGCGCGGGGCGGTCGCACATGACGCTGGCGTCGGCCAGCGAGCGCATCCGGGGCATGGAAGACGCGCTGGGCGTACCGCTGCTGGTGCGCGAGCCGCGCGGCGTGCAGGCGACGCCCGCGGGGCGCACGCTGGTCCATCATGCACGGCTGGTGCTGGGCCAGATCGACCGCATGCGCGGCGAGCTGGATCATTACGGCGCCGGGCTGAAAGGCCATGTGCGGGTGCTGTGCAACACCACGGCGCTCAGCGAATACCTGCCGCCCGTGCTGGGCGCGTTTCTCAAGGACCATCCGCATATTTCCGTCGACCTCGAAGAGCGCCTGAGCCACGAGATCGCCGACGCGCTGCGGACCGGCGCATGCGACATCGGGGTGCTGGCGGACTCGGCCGATCTGCACGGCCTGCGCACGCGCATCTTCCGCCATGACCCGCTGACGCTGATCGTGCCGCGCGGCCATCCGCTCGCGGCGCTGCAACAGGCGCTGCTGGAGGACGTGGCCGGTTATGAATTCGTCGGACTGGTGCAGGGCAGCGCGCTGCAGGAGCACATCGCGCATCACGCGCGCCGCAGCGGCAAGGCGCTGTCCTATCGCGTGCGGTTGCGCAGTTTCGATGCCGTCTGCCGGATGGTGGGACAGGGGGTCGGCGTGGCCATCGTGCCGCGCGCGGCGGCGGTGCGCTATGGCCGCGCGGCTGGGGTAAGCCGCGTGGCGCTGGCGGATCCGTGGGCGGCCCGGGATCTGGTGCTGTGCGTGCGTGATGATCTTCCCGCGTACGCGGCGGATCTGGTGGCCTATGCGTTGCGCGACGCACCGGCTGGCGATGCGGCCCAAGCGCCCGTGGACCCGGCCCCCGACGCCCCTGCGCGCGTCAGCGTGCAAAAAGCCGGCGCCCCGGCAGGTGGCCGCGGTCGAACCACGAACCCGACGCGACGGCGGCCAGGATGATCAGGCCGTAAATGCACATCGCCACGGCCGCGATCACGAAGAACACCGTCAGCGAACCGGTCATGTGCAGCGCGACGCCGCCTGCGCCGATGCCGATCAAAAGCCGCAGGAACCCCGCCATCAACGGCCACTTCAGCCTTCCGGCTCCTTGCGACGCGAAGTACAGCGAAAAGCCCAGCGCGAAAAACCCATACACCGGACCCACAATGCGCAGATAACCGGCGCCGGCCTCCAGCATGTGATCCTGCGCGCCGAACAGGCGCAGCCACGCGTCGGGGAAAAACGCCGCGGTCAGCCCGATCGCCTCCGCCAGCACGAACGCCATCGCCCCGCCCGTCAAGGCGATGCGCATGGCGCGCTCCGGTTGGCCCGCGCCGATGTTCGAGCCGACCATCGCCACCATGGGCGCGCCCAGCCCGAAGGCGATGGGCATCAACAGATATTCCAGCCGCACCGCCACGCCATAGCCCGCCACCGCTGCCTCGCCCGCGTAGGCGCCCACCAGTGCCGCGGTCAGTGCCACCAGCGCGTTGGTCATGAGCGGGTTGATGGTGGCCAGCGCGCCCACGCTGAGGATGTTGCGCATCAGCGTCGCATGCAGCCGGCTGGCGACCAGCCGCGCCGCGTTGCGTCCGCTGGCGCAATAGGCGCCCAGGATCAGCGTGCCTACGGCGTAGTAGATCACCAGCGCCCAGCCGCCGCCCGCCACGCCAAGCGCGGGGAAGGGGCCCCATCCGAAGATCAGGCATGGCGACAGGGGAATCAGCAGCAGCGCGCCGCCGCAGATGACCGCGCCCGGCACCAGCATGTTGCCGGTGCCGCGGATGGCGCTGGCAAAGGCGTTCATCAGCCACATCAGGACGATGCCGCCGAAGATCACATTGGAATACGCCAGCGCGGCGTCGAGCGCTTCGCCTTCGGCGCCCAGCGCGCGGTACAGCGCCGGACCGAAGGCCAGCAACAACACGCAAAAGGCCAGACCCAGCAAGGCGTTCAGCACGACTGCATGCAGCACGAGCTGATCGGCCTCCTGTTGCCGTCCGCCGCCCAACGCGCGCGCGACCGCAGCGGAAATCCCGCCGCCCATCGCGCCCTGAGACATGTTCTGCATCAGCATCAGCACCGGCACGACGAGCGCCACGCCGGCCAGCACCGGCGTGCCCAGCCGCGCCAGAAACCAGGTCTCGATCAGGCCGGTGGACGACTGCGCCAGCATCATGAGGATGTTGGGCCACGCCAGCCGCGCCAGCGTGGGCGCGATGGGGCCATGCAGCATGGCTTGCAAGCGCGCATTGGCGGGGCGTGGCGGGGCGGTCGCTGGCATGGGGAAGGCCGGTGGACGTGATCGGCAAAATTTACGTGCATATGCCAATAACTGTCAATAACGGGCTGGACGTGAACCCGCGCGGGCGGTAGCGTTATGTCCTTGCCCGCCGATTTTCCTTCCTTGGTCGCCATGTCCGACGCCCCGCTCCTCGGCTCTGCCGTTCCTCCGGATCCGCTTGTCTGTAACGGCGCTGCGCTGCGCAAGGCGACGCGTCGCGTGTCCCAGCTCTATGACACCGTGCTCGCGCCCTGCGGGCTGAAAGTGTCGCAACATTCGATCCTGGTGCACATTGCCCGCGCGGGTTCGCCGTCGATGACCGACCTGGCCCGCGCGATGGTGCTGGACCGGTCCGCGCTGGCGCACAACCTCAAGCCCTTGCAGCGCGATGGGTACGTGCAGATGATGCGCGACCCGCTGGATGGCCGCAGCCGCCGGGTGGAGTTGACCGAGACCGGCCGCGCCAAGCTGGCGGAATCCCGCCGCTTGTGGAAGGACGCGCAGAACCGTTTCGAAGCCGCATACGGCGCCGAGCGCGCCGCGGCATTGCGCCACGCGCTGGCCGACATCTTTTCCGACGACTTCGCGCAGGCCTTCAGCCGCGGCTAAATGCCGTCCCCCGTTCCATTGCTGCGCGGGCCGCCGCGCCGGGTCATTGCCAGGACGCCGCCCAGCACGCAACTTATGCCGGCGATCTGCGCGCCGGTCACCGGCTCGTCCAGCAGGCTAGCCGACAGCATCACTGCGGAAACGGGCGCCAGTGCGGTAAAAAGCGCCGCCTCTGAGCCAGGCACGCGCGCCGCGCCCGCGTACCAGAGCAGAAAGCCGCCCACCGTGGGCACCAGCGCGTAGTACGCGACGGCAGCGACCGCGCCAGGCGCGTAGTCCAATGCCCATGGCGCTTCGGCCAGGCTGGCCACCGCGGAAAACGCCAGGCCGAATGCCGTCATCAACGTCGATAGCGCCAGCGGCGCAACCGGCGTGCGCAGGCGCTTGTTCAACAGGATGAACAGCCCCTCGCAGGCCACCGCGCCCAGGATCAGCGCGTTGCCGGCGAGCGACCCGTCCATGCCCCGCGAGGGGGGGCGGCTGGTCATCAGCCACACGCCGAACGCCGCCATGCCGATGGCAGCCAGGGCCCGCCGGCCCGGGCGCTCGCCCAGCAGCAGCATGGCGATCGCGGCCGTGACGAGCGGCAGCGTCCCCAGAATGATGCCGCCGTCCACTGCCGAGGTCCGCTGCAACCCGGCGATCAACAAGGTCGTATACCCGACGCTGCCCGCCACCGCCTGCACCGTCAGCAGCAGCCAGTCCCGCCGGTGCAGCCGGGGCAGGCGCGCGCCGGTCGCCGCCATCAGCAGGGCGAAGCAGGGCAACGCGATGGCAAAGCGCAGGGCGGTCGCGGTGAAGGGCGGCAACCCCGCGCCAATGACCTTGCTGGCGGTCACGGTGCTGCCGACCAGCACCATGGCCAGTGCCAGATAGAGATACCCGTGCCGCAGCCTGTTGATGGCCATCGCCTGAATGCCCGTTGGAAAAGGCACAGCGTAGGGCGCAGGCGGGAGGCAGGTCTTGAACGAAATTGCAGGGAAGGCGGATCAGGCGCCCGCGGCCAACGCATAGCGGCGCGGCGACACGCCATAGGCGCGCACGAAAAGCCGCGTCATGTGGCTCTGGTCGGCAAAACCGCCCAGCGCGGCCGCATCGGCCAGCGCCATGCCCTGCCGGATGAGCCGCCGCGCCAGCAGCAGGCGACGCTGCATCTGGTAGGCGTGCGGCGTCAGCCCCGTGGCGCGCGTGAAGGCGCGCAGCACCTGGTAGCGGCTCAGGTCGCTGGCGGTGGCCAGATCGGCGAGCGACAGGGCGGCGGCCGGGTCGTCGTCGATGCGCGCGATCGCATGGCGCAGGGAGGACGGTATCGCCTCGCGCGCAAGGGCGGTGGCCAGCGTGCCGCGCGGACCGCCAGCCTGCGCCAGCACGCGCAACAGCAGGCTGTCGCACGCCAACGGCGATCCGCCTGCGGTGATGTGCGCATAAAGCGCAAGGACGTCACGGGCCAGCGCTGGCTGGTGCCGCGCCGGGTGCTCGAATTCGTAGAGGGAGGCGCCCGACAGACTGCCCGCATCGTGACGCCGAGGCACGCCCGCGCCGGTCAGGTCTTCGGCGCAGGCGGTCACGACGCCGGGATCCAGGTAGATCATCTGCCAGGCCCGCACACCGTCGCCGATGGGCGCGCCATCGTGGACCTCGCCCGGATTGACCGTGATGACGTAACCCGGCCCGGCCTCCACCTGGCCCCGGCCGCTGTGCGACACCTGTGCGCCTTGGCGCATCACGCCGATGCCGAATTGTTCATGCGTGTGGCGCGCGAACGCGTGGCCGCTGCAGGCGGATACGGCCTGCACGCCGGCGATGACGCTGCGCTGCATGAGGAATTGGCGTGCGGGCATGAATGACGTGGCGGCGATGGCGGTCGGGCCAGTATCGCCCGCAGATCTCGCGCCGATCAAGCGCCGCTATTGCAGGCCGGTCCAGCGCGCCACGGAGGGTTCGGCCGAGGCCCATTTCCATTGCCCGTCCCGGCGCTGGCAGATCGTGCTGGCGTAGGCAGGCGCGGCGCCTTCCACTTCCACCGTAAACAGCACCTCGCGGCAGTGCGCCAGCGGCGTCTCGATGTCGCGCACTGCCTGGATGCTGCCGCGCTCGTTGCCCACCGCCAGGGTGCGTTTGATCTGCCACTGCCGGACTTCACCGATGGGCAGCCCGCCCACCGTATTGGCCATGACGTTCTGCTGGTCGTTCTTCCATTCGCGCAACACGTACTTCACCGTGGCGTCCACCGCGGCCTGCACCGTCACGCCAATGGCAAAGCCGGCAACGGGATTGGCCGTGGCCGCACCGCTCAGCGTGCCGACCACCGCGCCCGTGGCGGGACCGATGGAGGAACTCTGGCAGCCCGCGAGCGCCAGGCTGGCGGCCAGCGCCAGCATGCCGATCGCCCGCGTCACTGCAGCGAGCCCCAGCGGGCGGTCGCCGGTTCGGCGCTCGCCCAGCGCCAGTTTTCGCCGTCGCGGCAGACGGTCGTGACGTAGAACTCGCGTTCCGGATCAGCGCCGGGTTTGCCGGCAGGCGTGTCCACCGAGAACACCACTTCCTTGCATTGCAGGTCGCCACCGCCGATCAGCCGGCTGACGGTGACCTGGCCGCGCGCGTCGTCCTCGATCGGCAACTTATGCTCGACGTTCCAGCTGGCGACCTTGCCCACCGCAAGCGCGCCGGCCGCCTTGGCGATGGCGTCCTGCTCTTCGCCGCGTGTCTGGCGCTGCGCATAGGCCAGCGCGGCCTTCGCGCCGGCCTGCACGCCCAGGCCGATGCCCGTGGCCACCGTGGCGTTGTCGGTCACCTTGTTGGCGATGGCCGTGCCGGCGATACCGGCCGCGGCGCCCGTGCCTTCTCCCAGCATCGAACTGCAGCCTGAAAGCGCGGTCAGCGCGGCGAGTCCCAGCAGGCAAAGCGCGCGGCCGCTCGCAAAGGTTGGCGAGATGGTGAACAAGCTGCGGGCCCTCCTGTGAATCTTGGCGGGCGCAAGTATAGGAGCGCGCACGGCCGCGCGGCCGCGCCCTTTACATTTGTTGGCACTTTTGTGCGCGAGGCGCGGCGGGCAACCGGGGCGCGCCATCACGCCGCGGTCGTCACGTCATGCTGCGGGGCGATGCGCCAGCTCGAGCCGGGCGCGCCGCGCGCGCCATGTCCGCAGCACCAGCTTCTCGATCTCCACCACGCAAAAGAGCACCGCGGCGGCCACCAGCGTCAAAGTCCAGTATTCCGGCGGCAGCGGGACGGTGCCGAACACGCGATTCATCGCGGGCAGATAGATCAATGCGCATTGCAGCAGGCCCAGCAGGATCGTGACCAGCCACAGCGCCTTATTGCGGAACATGCTGGGCGTGATCGGCCACCGGTCCTGCAGGCGGCAGTTGAACAGATAGGTCCATTGCGCCGTCACCAGCGTCTGCAGGATGACGGTGCGGATGAAGTCCGGATCGCGCCCCGCGGCAATCAGGCTCTTTTCGATGATGAAGGCGGACGTGGTGAAGAGCAGCCCCACGAACGCGATGCGCCAGAGGGCGAAGCCGTCCAAGATCGATTTCGCGGGATCGCGCGGCCGGCGCTGCATCATGCCCGGTTCGGCCGGTTCAAACGCCAGGCCGAAGGCCAGCGTGACGGAAGTCGCCATGTTCATCCACAGGATCTGCAGCGGCGTCAGCGGCGCCTGTGCGCCGGCCAGCAACGCCACGATGACCAGCAGTCCCTGCGCCAGGTTGGTCGGCAGGATGAACAGGATCGTCTTCTTCAGGTTGTCGTAGACGCGGCGCCCTTCGCGCACGGCATAGGCGATGGAGGCGAAGTTGTCGTCCGCCAGCACCATGTCGGCGGCCTCTTTGGTGACCTCGGTGCCCTTGATGCCCATGGCCACGCCCACGTCCGCCTGCTTGAGCGCGGGCGCGTCGTTGACGCCATCGCCCGTCATGCCGACCACTTCGCCCATGCTTTGCAGCGCGCGCACCAGGCGCAGCTTGTGCTCGGGGCTGGTGCGCGCAAAGATGTCGTGGTCGCGCGCCAGCGCGGCAAGTTCTTCGTCGCCAATCTGCTGCAACTGGGCGCCGGTCACCGCCTCGCGCACATGCGTCATGCCCAGCATGGCGCCGATCGCCAGCGCGGTTTCGGGGTGATCGCCCGTGATCATCTTCACGCGGATCCCTGCCTGGTTGCACTGCGCGATGGCTTCGATGGCTTCGGGACGGGGCGGGTCCATGATGCCGGCCACGCCCAGCAACACCAGCCCGTCCTGAAAGTCCGGATGGTCCAGCGCCGCGGCGTCCGCCGTGCCGGGCTTGTACGCGGCTGCCAATGTCCGCAGGCCCTGGTGCGCAAAGGCCTCCAGGCCGCGCTCCCAGTAGTCCAGCCGCAGCGGCTGCGGCCCGGCTTCGCCCTGTTCCTGCGCGCACAGCTTGAACAGCACGTCGGGCGCGCCGGTGACGTAGATGATGTTCTGACCATGGTCGTCGCAGCGGCGCGCCATGTACTTGTAGCTGGAATCGAACGGCACCTTGCCGTGCTTGGCCACGCCCTCCAGGCTCTGGCCGGCCTTGGTTGCCAGCACCATCATCGCGCCTTCCGTGGGACCGCCCACGATGCGCCACTGCCCATCGGCATCTTCGTGCAGCTGGCTGTCGTTGCAGATGGCGGCCGCACGCACGAAGCGCGTCAGCGCGTCCTCGCGCTGCCAGTCCACCGGCTTCCCGTCGGATTCACGGGTGATCTCGCCGACCGGCCGGTAGTTGTCGCCCGACACGCGATACACGCCCTGCGCCAGCAGCACGTTCTTGGCGGTCATCTCGTTCATGGTCAGGGTGCCCGTCTTGTCCGAGCAGATCACCGTCATCGCGCCCAGCGTTTCGACGGTGGGCAGCTTGCGGATGATGGCGCGGTTGCGCGCCATGCGCTGCACGCCCAGCGACAGGATGATGGAGATGATGGCCGGCAGGCCTTCCGGCACGGAGGCGACCGCGATGCTGATCAGCGACATCAGCAGGTCCGACAGCGGCATGTCGAGCACGTAGCGGCCCAGCACGAACAGCGCTACCACCATCACCAGCACCACCTGGAAGATGCGCTTGCCCAACAGCTCCATCTGCCGCAACAGCGGCGTCTGCAGCGTCTGCACGTCCGTCATCATGCGGTTGATGTGGCCGATCTCGGTGTCGCTGCCGGTGGCCACCACGATGCCGCGCGCATTGCCCGCGCTGACGTGGGTGCCCGAGAACCCCAGGTTCAGGCGGTCGCCAAGCGGCGCGTCACCCGGCAGGGGCGCATCGTGCTTTTCGACGACGGTGGATTCGCCGGTCAGCATCGATTCCTCGACGCGGAAGTTGTGCGTGTCAAAGAGCCGCACGTCCGCCGGGATCTTGTCGCCGGGTCGCAGGATCACGATGTCGCCCGGCACCAGGTCGCGGGCGTCGATCTCTTCCTTCTGCCCGTCGCGCACCACGCGGGCATGGTTCGACAGCATGTTGCGGATGCCGTCCAGCGAACGTTCGGCGCGGCTTTCCTGGACGTAGCCTATGACGGCGTTGATGACCGCCACGGCCAGGATGACGCCGGTATCGAGCCAATGGCCCATCAGCGATGTCACCACCGCCGCACCCAGCAGGATGTAGATCAGCACGTCATTGAAGTGGCCCAGAAATCGCAGCCAGGCGCTGCGGCGGGCAGGCGGGGGCAGTGCGTTCAGGCCGTGGGTCTCTTGCCTGCGCCGGATCTGGTCTTGCGAAAGGCCGGCGGCGCTGGTCACCTGGATGCCCAACGTCTCGTCGACGGAGAGTTGGTGCCAGGGGCGAGGAGCTTGCGGAACCTGCGTGTTCGCCTGCGTCATGACGTACGGCCTCCCGGAGGGACCGGCCACGTGACCGGGCCGGAAGTCGGGGGCCGCACAGGTCAGTCCGGCGTCCATGATACGACGGGCTGCCGGCCCGAGGCGTCACATCGGCCGCGCGCCCTTCAGATAGACCTCGCGCAACGCCGCCGCAAACAGCGCCTCGACGTTGCGCCGCAATCCGTCGGACCGCGTGAACAGCGAGATCGGCGGAAGCGTCCAGTCAAATGAATACGGCACGATGGCCGCGCCCGCGATGCGAACCAGCTCGTCGGCGATGTCGGCCGGCAGGATCGTGACGGCGCGGTCGCTGGCCACGATCATCTCGCCGATCAGCTTGGATGAGTCGCTTTGCACGGACGGCGGCGGGGGCGCCAGGCCGGCGCGCAAGAAGATGTCGGCCACCTGCTCGCGGATCGGACTGCCCGGCGTGCCCAGGATCCAGTCCAGATCGGCCAACCGGTTCCATTCCAGGCGCGACCGCCCCAGCCGGGCGGCCAGCCGGCGGCTGGCGATCAGGCGGGGCTGCTGGTGGTACAGGACCTCGAAACCGATGTTGCTCAGGTCCACCGAGGGCGTGGCCCAGCCGACGACCACGTCCAGCGTGTGGTCGCGCAATTGGCGCAATAGCGCCGGCCCCTGACCCTCGTGGATGGTCGCGGTGAGCTGACGGCCCTGCGGCAGCGTGCGGCCGATGGCCGCCGACAGCATCTGGCCCGACACGAACGGAATGACGCCGATGTGCAGGTGGGCGGCGTGCCCGGCCGCCACGGTCTCCATTTCCTGCACCAGATGGCCCAGATCATGGACCAGCGCCCGGGCGCGCGCCAGCACCACGGCGCCCATGGGCGTAGGCGTCATGCCCCGCACCGAGCGGTCGAACAGCGGCACGCCGAACATGCTTTCCAGCTCGGCCAGGGCATTGGTCACGGCCGGCTGGCTGGTCGCCATGTGTTCGGCCACCCGGGTCAGCGACCCGTGCTGCTCGATCTGCAGCAGCAGCATCAGGTGGCGCATCTTCAGGCGCGAGGTCAATTTCCGGAAAACGGCATCCGGATCAAAGGCTGTCATAGACAAGACATTAGGAAAGCGTGATGGGACGATATTAAATCCGAATGAACGCCTTATGTCTTCCACCCTAGAATTTTGCAAATTCAAGACAGCGAGGCCACAGCCCATGAACAACCCGTCCGACCGCCAGGCAGCCCTGGACTATCACGAGTTCCCCACCCCGGGAAAAATCTCCGTCGTGGCGTCCAAGCCGCTCGTCAACCAGCGCGACCTGGCGTTGGCGTACTCGCCCGGCGTGGCGGCGGCTTGCGAGGAAATCGTGGCCGACCCGTCCAACGTGTACC
The DNA here is from genome assembly GCF_002388205.1 of Achromobacter sp. UBA4530. Classification (NCBI taxonomy): domain Bacteria; kingdom Pseudomonadati; phylum Pseudomonadota; class Betaproteobacteria; order Burkholderiales; family Alcaligenaceae; genus Achromobacter; species Achromobacter sp. UBA4530. The sequence continues at coordinate 276,019 of NZ_DGMA01000009.1, forward strand.
GCTACACCGCGCGCGGCAACCTGGTGGGCGTGATCTCCAACGGCACCGCGGTGCTGGGCTTGGGCAACATCGGCGCGCTGGCCTCCAAGCCGGTCATGGAAGGCAAGGCGGTGCTGTTCAAGAAGTTCGCCGGCCTGGATGTCTTTGACATCGAAATCAATGAAACCGACCCCGACAAGCTGGTCGAGATCATCGCCGGCCTGGAAGCCACCTTCGGCGGCATCAACTTGGAAGACATCAAGGCCCCCGAGTGCTTCACCGTCGAGCGCAAGCTGCGCGAACGCATGAAGATTCCGGTCTTTCACGATGACCAGCACGGCACGGCCATTACCGTGTCGGCGGCCTTCATCAACGGCCTGAAGGTCGTGGGCAAGGACATCAAGCAGGTCAAGGTGGTCACGTCGGGCGCGGGCGCTGCGGCGCTGGCGTGCCTGGACCTGATGGTGGACCTGGGCCTGCCCCTGGAAAACATCTGGGTCACCGACATCGAGGGCGTGGTCTACGAAGGCCGCACCACGCTGATGGATCCGGACAAGGCGCGCTTTGCGCAAAAGACCGACGCCCGCAAGCTGGCCGAGGTGATCCAGGACGCCGACGTGTTCCTGGGCCTGTCGGCCGGCGGCGTGCTGAAGCCCGAAATGGTCGCCGCCATGGGCTCCCGCCCGCTGATCCTGGCGCTGGCCAACCCCACGCCGGAAATCCTGCCCGAAGTGGCCCACGGCGTGCGCGACGACGTGGTCATGGCCACGGGCCGTTCGGATTACCCGAACCAGGTCAACAACGTACTCTGCTTCCCGTACATCTTCCGCGGCGCGCTGGACGTGGGCGCCACGACGATCACGCGCGAAATGGAAATGGCGGCGGTGCATGCCATCGCCGACCTGGCCGAGGAAGAGCAGAACGAAGTCGTGGCCGCCGCCTACGGCACCTACGACATCTCGTTCGGTCCCGAATACCTGATCCCGAAGCCGTTCGATCCGCGCCTCATCGTGCGCATCGCGCCGGCGGTGGCCAAGGCCGCGATGGAAGGCGGCATCGCCACGCGTCCGCTGGCTGACCTGGAAGCCTACGAAGAGCAACTGCAGCAGTTTGTGTACCACTCCGGCGCGTTCATGAAGCCTCTGTTTTCGGCGGCCAAGCGCATCGTGCGTTCGGGCGGCAAGGCGCGCATCGTCTTTACCGAAGGCGAAGACGAACGCGTGCTGCGCGCCGTGCAGGTCATTGTCGACGAAGGCCTGGCCCGTCCGATCCTGGTGGGACGTCCCGCCGTGCTGCTGTCGCGCATCGAAAAATTCGGCCTGCGCCTGCGTCTGGGCGAAGACGTCGAAGTCACCAACCCCGAATACGACGAGCGCTTCCACCAATACTGGACGACGTACTGGGAGCTGATGAGCCGCCGGGGCATCACCAAGGAAATGGCGCGCGTGGAAATGCGCCGCCGCCTGACGCTGATCGGCGCAATGATGGTGCATCTGGGCGATGCCGACGGCATGGTCTGCGGCACGGTCGGCGCGTACCACGACCACCTGCGTTTCGTGGATGAGGTCATCGGCCGCCGTCCGGGCCACAACGTTTACGCCGCCATGAACATCCTGCTGCTCGACGAGCGCACGGTGGTGCTGGTGGACACGCACGTGAACGACGAGCCCACCGCCGAGCAGATCGCCGAATTCACCATCATGGCCGCGCAAGAAATGGCGCGCATGAATCTGGCGCCCAAGGTTGCGCTGTTGTCGCGCAGCAACTTCGGTTCGGGCAGCTCGGCCTCGGGCGAGAAGATGCGCCGCGCCCTGGAACTGGTCCGCGAAGCGGCCCCGGACCTGGAAATCGACGGCGAAATGCACGGCGATTGCGCGCTGGACGAGGGCCTGCGCATGCGCATCCTGCCGTCGTCCACGCTCAAGGGCGAAGCCAACCTGCTGGTGTGCCCGAATGTGGACTCCGGCAACATCGCCTACAACCTGCTCAAGACGGCAGCGGGCGGCAACGTCGCGGTGGGTCCGTTCCTGCTGGGCGCCAATGCCCCCGTGCACATCCTGACCAACAGCTCCACCGTGCGCCGCATCATCAACATGACGGCCATGACGGTGCTCGACGCCAACCGCGTCGAAGGCGCCTGATCGCCATTGAGCCGCCGCGTGATTCGCGCGGCCAAGACAATGCGCGCCGCTCCTCACGGAGCCGGCGCGCATTTTTTTCTGCGGGTGAGCGGCCAGGCCTAGTTTGCGCTGGCCTTCCAGGTGCCGTCCGGTTGCTTGCAGAACCAGAACTGCCAGGTTTCGGTCGTGGTGGTCCGCGAGAAATTGCCGACCAGGAAGCGGCAGACGCGGTCATTGCCGGCTTTGGTGGTCTGCTTGGGCGTCAACTGCACCGTGATCGGCGCCGCCTTCTTGCGCTGGTGCGTGCTGGTCCATTCGGTGCTCTGGCCGTCGGCCGAGCTGTTCAGCGCCTGTGCCACGGCCTCGTGAAACGAGGCGCGGTCGGCCGGCAATATCTGCGTGATGAGGGCGTCGTTGAGCATGACGGCCGGGGCGGCGACCGCCGCCGACGCCATGACGCTGGACAGAAGCACTGCGGCAAGAACGCGGGGATATTTCAAGATGGGCTCCCTGATGTGAACAGCCAGTAAGGCGGTAAGCGAGTCTGCACCGTGAATCTGAGCCGATAGTACGCCAAAAAAAGGCCGCCCAACGGGGCGGCCAAGCTACAACAAGGGGAGGGTAAATCGTTGCGCGGCGGGAGAGCCGTTTCAGTTGCCGTTTCAGTTGCCGCGATACACGCCCGCAAACGGCATGTCATTCGGTTCCACGTTCGACACTTGGCCGGCGGCCTTGGCGGCGGCCAGTTCGGCCTTCACGTCGGCGCGGGTCTTGCCGGTGTGCGGCGTGCCATACACACCTTGGAAAGGCGTGTTGTTCGGTTCGGCGTTGGTGTTGATGCCGGCGGCCTTGGCGGCGGCCTTCGCGGCAGCCAGTTCGGCCTGCACCTGAGCGCGGGTGGGGCCTTCGTACGGGGTGCCGTAGACGCCCTGGAAGGGCACATTGTTGGGTTCGATGTTGGGCGAGGCATAGGCGCCGGCGCTCAGTGCAGCCAGCGAGAACATCAAAGCGGTAGCAAGGGTCTTCATGGTAAACCTCCGATTTCTAGAGCCTGGGAGCGAATCCGGCGGCCTTTCCGTCGTGGTTCGTTGCTGTTTCCCGATGGCTTGAATCTTGCGCCGATCTAGAATGCGGATAAACCCGGATATCGGTAAAAGATAATTCCATCAATGGGAAGATGTGGCTTCAATTGCTATTGAGTCACCATTTTTGGAATGCCGAAGCGGGGCGGATCGACAGGACTGTGCATGGAAAAAATCGACCTCACCCGAGAAAAGGCCACGCTTCTCATCACGCTGTACGCCAAGGCGCGAGAAAGCCGGCTGCCCAATTCCGTGCTGCAGGACCATCACGCCGCCGATGCCGTTAGCCGCATCGACTACGATTTTTCCCGCCTGCGCATGCGCCGCGACGAAATGATCGGTCTGGCGATGCGCGCCCACACGCTGGATGGCTGGGCCCGCGAATTCATCGCCGCGCACGGCGATGCCACCGTGCTGCATCTGGGCTGCGGGCTGGATACGCGCGTGCAGCGGGTGAATCCGCCACCGGGCATAAGTTGGTACGAGGTCGACTATCCCGAGGTCATCGAACTGCGGCGCAAGCTGTATCCGCCGCGGCCGGGCTGCACGCTGGTGGGCACGCCCGTCACGGACCTGGACTGGCTGGCGCAGATCCCGGCCGGCAAGCCAACGCTGGTCGTGGCCGAAGGACTTTTTCTTTATCTGCCCGAGGACGCGCTGTTGACCTTGCTGCGCGCGCTGACGGCGCGGTTTCCGTCCGGCGAGGTCGTCTTTGACGCCTACAACCGCCTGGGCTTGAGCTGGGTGGCGCACAACCGCATGATCCAATCGACAGGCGCGGTCACGCGTTGGAGTCTGAGGCGCCCGCAGGATCTGGAGGCGCAGGTGCCCGCCTTGCGGCTGCGCACCGTGCGCGGCGGGTACGAAACCGACGACCCCGCGCAGCGGGCACGATATTCGCTGCCGGCGCAGGCGGCGTTATGGCTGATGCGCCGGGTCGAGCCCTTGGGTAGTATGACCAGGCTGCTGCGCTATCACTATTAGCGATCAGTAGTGCGGCGGCAGTTCGTCGCGCAGGCTGCGGAAGGGGGCTGCCCCCTCAGGCGCCTGCTGGCGCAGGTCGGCGACCTCGCGCATGAGCCGGTCGATCTGCTGTTGTTGGCGGACGATGATCTGGTTCAACTGCTCCAGAAGATCATCCGAGAAGCTGGCTTTGACCTCCAGGTCCATCAGCCGGCGTTCGATGTCTTGCGTATTTTCCATGGCGGGTATTAGAACCCATTCCCGCCCGATCACAGGAGAGAAGTTTGGTACAGCGGCAATGGCGGGACAGCGGCACGTGGTGGTGGACGGCAAGCACGATACTGGCGCTTGCACCGGCTGCGACCGCGCTGGCGCAAGCCCAGACGCTGGCCCCGGTGGTGGTGACCGGCACCCGGCTCGGCACCGCGGTGCTGGACACGCCGGCCTCCGTCGATGTCGTGCAGGGCAGCGCCATGCGCTGGCAGCAGCCCGGCATCAACCTGTCTGAAGGGCTGGCCGGCGTGCCCGGCCTGCAGATCCAGAACCGCCAGAACTACGCGCAGGATCTGCAGATTTCCAGCCGCGGCTTCGGTGCGCGGTCCACGTTCGGTGTGCGCGGCGTGCGGCTGTATGTCGACGGCATTCCCGCCACGATGCCCGATGGCCAGGGGCAGACCTCCAATATCGACATCGGCTCCATCGACCGAGTCGAGGTGCTGCGCGGGCCGTTCTCGGCGCTGTACGGCAATTCCTCCGGGGGCGTCATCCAGGTGTTCACGCAGGACGGCGCCAATCCGCCCGAGATCACCGCCAGCGGCTGGGGCGGCAGCTACGGCACATGGCGCTACGGCGCGCAGGCCAGCGGCGTCACGGGCACGGGCGCGGGTCAGCTGGATTACGTGCTGGACCTGTCGCGTTTCACCACCGACGGCTATCGCGACCACAGCGCCGCGCGCAAGAATCTGGGCAACGCCAAGCTGGGCCTGCAACTGAACGACGACAGCCGCCTGACCCTTGTCGTCAATAGCGTCGACCTGAAGGCGCAGGATCCGCTGGGCCTGACCTACCAGCAGTTCCAGGACGACCCGCGCAGCGCGCCGGTGGCCGAGCAGTACAACACCCGCAAGACGGTCAAGCAGACGCAGGGCGGGCTGGTCTTCGACCACCAGATCGACGGCCGCAACGCGCTGCGCGTGATGGTGTATTACGGCCAGCGCGATACCACGCAATATCAGTCGATCCCGCCCGCCGTGCAGACTCCGCCCACGCAGGCCGGCGGCGTCATTGATCTGAAGCGCCAATACGGCGGCGCGGACGTGCGCTGGACCTCGGAACTGACGCTGGCGGGCCGCGCGCTGACCGTGATCGGCGGCTTCTCGTACGACACCATGCAGGAAGACCGCAAGGGCTACGAGAACTTCGTCGGTTCGGGGGCAAGCCGGCAGTTGGGCGTGAAAGGCGCGTTGCGCCGCGATGAAACCAATCGCGTCTACAACGCCGACCCCTATGCGCAGGCCTCCTGGAATTTCGCCGACCGTTGGACGCTGGACGCAGGCCTGCGCTACAGCACGGTCCGCTTCGACTCCGACGACCACTACATCACGGTCGGCAATACCGACGACAGCGGCGGCGCGCGCTACCGCAAGGCCTTGCCCGTGGCCGCGCTGCGCTACGCCGTCAACGACGACGTCAGCGTCTACACCTCGTACGGCCGGGGTTTTGAGACGCCCACCCTGAACGAGATCTCGTACCGGCCCGGCGGCGACCCGGGGCTGAACTTCGGCTTGATGCCGTCGGTCAGCACCAACGTCGAAGCCGGCGTCAAGGCGCGCATGGCCGGCGGCCTGCTGACGGCCGCGGTGTTCAGCACCCGCACGGACGACGAGATCGTGTCTGCGGGCAGCCTGGGCGGGCGCACCAGCTACCAGAACGCCGGCCGCACGCGCCGCGATGGCCTGGAACTGAGCTGGTCCGGGGAATTTGCGCGCCATTGGCGCACGCAGCTCGCGTACACGATGCTCAACGCACGCTACGCCGACGACGGCAGCGGCGATATCCGCGCGGGCAACAAGATCCCCGGCATCGCGCGCCAGGCGGCGTATGCCTCGCTGGCCTGGGCGCCGCCCGAAGGCTGGCAGGCCGGAGTGGAAGGGCGCTACCTGAGCAAGATCTACGTCAACGATGCCAACAATGGCGACGCGCCCGCCTATTTTGTCGCGGCCGCCAGCGTCGGCTACATCAAGCGCGCCGGCCCGTGGGAGCTGAACGCCTACGCCCGCGTCGACAACCTGTTTGACCGCGACTACGCAGGCTCGGTCATCGTCAACGAAGGCAACGGGCGTTATTACGAACCGGCGCCCGGACGGAATGCGGGCGTGGGCGTGGGGGCGACTTACCGGTTCTGACGCGCGAGGTGCGGCGGGCTGTCGTGGCCCCGCCCGCGCCTTACGCCGCGGCGGGATAGCAGAACGCGCTGTCCTCGCAATCGCTGCATCCCGGCGCGGCCGCGGCGGGCAGGTCGGCGTGTTCGCACGCTGAATGCGCCAGGAATTTCTTCCAGCGCAGATTGTTCACGTTACGGCTCACCAGACCCGGATAGTGACGCGCAAGCAGCACGGTGACGTCTTCGCGTCCCGACAGACCCAGATCGCGCCACAGGTGGTCTGGCCGCAGGCAGGCGTGCGCCAGGACGCTGCTGACCCATGGGGTGGTGTCGGGGCCGGGCGCGCGGTAGGCGTCGAGCAGGACGCGCATCAACAGCGTGAAACCGGGCTGAGGATCGCTCACGCCCATACTGACGAAGGCGGCATATTGCTCGCGCAGCGGGAACAGGGATGTGTCGAAGCCGGTCAGCGCGCCCGGGAACAGGTAGTCCAGCAGGTCGTGCAGTTCGGCCGGCGACAGACCGCTGCGCGCGAGGTCCTGGTGGGCAATGCTGGTGCCGATGACGGCGGCGAAAAAGCCGGCGTCGGGATGAACGGGCGGTGCATATCGCAGCAAGGCATGCGCAAACCGCTGGGCCCGATCGGTGATGCTGGTGTCGGGAAGAGAGGGCGGCACGGGCACGGCGTCCATCATGATTCTTAATGCGGTAACGGTTTTATTAAGCTGTTAACTAAACAGTGTAGGGGCGAATATATAACGAAAAATCGGCGCGCTTCTGCCATATGCGGGTGAATCCCCGTTGGGACATACCCGAGGGTAATTAGCGGGGACAGGTATGATCGGCGTCCTATCCATTGCATAACACCCCAAACATGCCGCGCCGTTTCCGTCCCGCTGTCACCCGTCTGTTTGGCGCTGTCGCGCTGGCGCTGGCCGGCATGGCCGCATCGCCGCCGCCCGCCTTGGCCTTCGACGTCGGCGCTGTCATTGATTCGATCCGGCTTTCCCGTTATCCGCTGCGCGAGCCCGAGCGCCGGGTGTGGGGCACCGAGAACGTCAAGGACGCCGTCCTTGTTGGTCAGATGGAAAACCGGCTGTACCTGTACCGGTACGTGCGCGAGGGGGCCAAGACCTTCAAGCTGGATTTCCGCTCGCAGCCGCTGGTGATCGATCCCGAAGGCTGGAAGGCGTCGCGCGAGGACAACGTGGCGGTCCGGTCCCCGCGCGCGGGCGAGGCCTTCTACTGGGTCGGTTATGCCGATCGCGGCGCCGGCGCCGGCAAGGCCACGGGTTTCCTGGTGGACGACAAAGGCGAGGCCGCGTCGGTCAACGCCGACTCGCAGCTAGCGGTGGTCATCAGCAGCCGCCCGTGGGACGAGGCGCGCCGCGCGCAGGCCCTGGCAACATTGCACGCGGCGCTGCGCGACTATCCCACGCGGCTGGACCCATTTCCCGCGCAGGTGCGTTTCGAACACCAGACGGCGCCGGACGTGACGGCCACGTTCCGCACGTTGCATCAGGTGGCGCGCGCCATTCCGCGCGCCAAGACCGCCGAGTTCAACCGTGCGCTGGCCGACCTGCGCCGCTTCGTCATGGCGCAGGATTATCGCGAGATCGATCCGGACGGCAAGGACGCCGAGATGCTGACCGCCTTGAACGACTACGGCTTCTGGCTGGCCGAGTCGGGCGACACGGCGCAGGCGGAACGCATCCTGACCGACGTGCTGCGGCGCGATCCGTCGCGCACCGCCGCTTACCTTAACCGCGCCGACGCCCGCTGGAAACAGCGCGAGAAATCGCGCGAGGAGCGGGCTTACTACGAAGCGCTGGCGCGCGAGGACTACCGGCTGTATTGCTCGAAGCGCCTTGCCGGCAAGGAAGCCATTCCGGCCAACATCGCGTCCCGCATCGGCGCGGCGCTGGAGGCCTCGGCACTGGATGCGCAGGTCTGCCGTCCGCGCCTGGCGATCTTCCAGGCGATCCAGGCGAACGATCTGGACGCGGTGCGCGCCCAGCTTGCGGGCGGACAGGATCCGAACGGCGTGAACGAATACGGCAGGTCCGCACTGTCGGTGGCCGTGTCGCGCAAGCAGCTTGAGATGGTGCGCGTGCTGCTGGACGCGGGCGCCAAGGCGGACGGCCCCGACAACGGGTTCTCGCTGGTCGCCAGCGCGTTGCCGGACGCCAAGGACACCCGTCCGGCCGCAGAGCGCTACGCGCTGGCCGACATCCTGATCGCCGCGGGTGCGCCGGTGGATGCGCTGGACTCGAACGGCACGCCGCTGCTGATGCGCCGGATTTCGTACTACAGCGACAGCAAGGACAACCTGGTCTACCTGCTGGAGAAGGGCGCCAATCCGAACGCGCGCGAAAAGAACGGGCGCTCGCTGCTGCATGCCGCGCTGCAAACGCCAAAGAATTTCTGGTTTGCCGAGAAACTGCTGGCGCGGGGGGCGGACATCAATGCCGCCTACACCCGCATGTATTACGGCAACAGTCCCATGTGGGAAACGCCCTTGCTCGAGGCCCTGCGGGAATCGCCGAGCGGCGACCTGACCCCGTCGGCGACCTATGCCGTGCCTGAGCGCGTGAAATACGTGCTGGCCCACGGCGCCGATCCCGCGGTGGGCGGCTACGGCGCCTCCAAGGACGCGCCCGACCGTAACGGGATGAATGAAGGCCTGTCGCTGGCGGTCCGCTACCTGCAGCCTGGCCTCATCGATCAGCTGGTGCAGGCTGCGCGCCCGCCGCAAGCGCCGCTTTCGACGGAGCCGTTGTCCAGTCTGCTGTCGATGTGGAATCAGGTGGAGCAACGCGCGGCGGCTGACGGCAACAGCGCGGCGTGGGACGGCCAGCGCGCGCGGCTGCGCGCTATCGCGGACCGGCTGGTGGCCGCAGGCGTGCCGCTGGCGGCGCCGGCCGACACGGCGGGACCGCTGCGCAACCGGATCGCGCCGCTCAGCCTGCCGTGGCTGCCCGACGATTTGTACGAGGCTTGGCTGAAGGCGGGTGCGGACCCGACCGACCGGAGCGATTCCGACATGCGGCTCGAGGGCGTCGCGGCGGCGGACGCGCTGCCGCTGGTGACCATGCTGAACCTGGGCATGGACAACAAGGTTCAGTTGCTGCTCGAACACGGCGGCGCGCCAAAGACGCCGGCCCGTTGCGGCATGGCGGTGGCGGACGTGCTGGCCTGGCAGCTTGGCAACAACGGCCCGGTCAGCCCGATGGGCGGACGTGCGGTCAAGCAGGTGCTCGATGCGGCCGCTGGTCCCGCTGGGTGCGACCTGAACCAAACTTCGCGCGTGCAGCCGTTCGAGGGCGTGACGGCAATTGAGCTGGCACGGCGCGCCGAGGTGGACCTGGCGCCGCCGGCTCCGCCGCGCTGAGCCGGCGCGCGCTGCGCGGCGGCAGCGGCCAGCTGGCTGCCCGCGACGCCCCAGCGCCTTCCGCGCGATCTCCCCTCAAAAAAAACAGGCGCCCGAAGGCGCCTGTTTTTGCATGCCTTAACGGCAAGCGGTCATTACATGGCGTGGCCCATGTTGACGTTCATGTTGTACAGCACCCAGGCCGAACCACCGACGATGATGAAGATGATCAGCACGGTGAAGACAAACGTGGCCAGGTTGTCGCGGGACGATTTCGATGCGCCCATGTGCAGGAAGTACACCAGCTGAACCAGCAGCTGGAGAATGCACAGCGCCACCACGCCGATGATCGTGGCGGTGTGGGACAGCGCGCCGTGCATCACCAGGCCGAACGAGCCGAAGGTGAGCAGCAGCGAGAGCACGAAACCGATGATGTAGGACTTCAGGCTGCCGTGATCGGCGGCGTGATCGTCGTGGCCGTGTGCGGCCGCAGCGGAGTGCGACATCAGAGGGCTCCCAGAAGGTAGACAAAGGTGAAGACGCAGATCCAGACGATGTCCAGGAAGTGCCAGAACAGGCTCAGGCACGCCAGACGACGCTTGTTGATCGAGTCCAGGCCATGACGGCGGATCATGTCGAGCATGACGATGATCCAGATCAGGCCAAAGGTCACGTGCAGGCCGTGCGTACCGATCAGCGTGAAGAACGCGGACAGGTAGGCGCTGCGGCCCGGACCGGCGCCGATGCTGATCAGGTGATGGAATTCATAGATTTCCATCGCGATGAAGCCCGCGCCGAACAGGAACGTGACCATCAACCAGCCCATGGCACGGCTCTTGTTGTTGGCGTGCACGTTCAGGTTGGCCATGCCGAAGGTGAAGCTGGACACCAGGAGCAACAGCGTTTCGACCAGGACGAAGTTCAGGTCGAACAGTTCCTTGCCGGACGGACCGCCCGCGGTGGCGTTGGACAACACCGCGAACGTGGCAAACAGCACCGAAAAGATCAGCAAGTCGCTCATCAGATAGACCCAGAAACCGAAAACGGTCTTGGATCCATCGTCGTGATGCGCGTGATCGTCGTGACCCGCGTGGGGGTGAGTGGCTACGGCTTGAATCATGGCTCAGGCGGCCTTCTGCATTTTGTCAAAGTGAGCGTTTTCGATGCGTTCGACTTCCGCGGCCGGGACCCAGTAGTCGACGTCGCGGTCATAGGCGCGAACGATGAACGAACCGATCATGCCCACGAAACCGACGATCGACAGCCACCAGATGTGCCAGATCAGCGCAAAGCACATGACCAGGCCAAAGGCGCCGATCCAGACACCAGCGGCGGTGTTCTTCGGCATGTGGATGTCTTCGTACTTGGCCGGGCGCTTGTACGCCTTGCCGCTCTGCTTGTCTTCCCAGAACTGGTCCAGTTCATCAACGTGAGGAACGTGGGCGAAGTTGTAGAAAGGCGCGGGCGACGAGATCGACCATTCCAGCGTGCGGCCATCCCACGGATCGCCGGTGACGTCCTGGTTCTGCTTGCGCTGACGCACCGAGACGAACACTTGCTGCAGCAGGAAGAAGATGCCCAGCATGATCAGCGCGGCGCCAGCCAGCGCGACCAGCAGGTACGGCTGCCATTCGGGGTTGTCGTAGTGGTTCAGGCGACGCGTCATGCCCTTGAAGCCCAGGACGTACAGGGGCATGAAGGCCAGGAAGAAGCCGACGAACCAGCAGTAGAACGAGTAGCGGCCCAGACGCTCGTTCAGCGTGAAGCCGAACGCCTTCGGGAACCAGTAGACCATGCCGGCGATGCAGCCGAACACCACGCCACCGATGATGGTGTTGTGGAAGTGCGCGATCAGGAACAGGCTGTTGTGCAGGATGAACGACACGCCGGGGATGGCCAGCATCACGCCGGTCATGCCGCCGATGACGAACACGATCATGAAGCCCAGCGTCCACAGCACCGGCGTCGTGATGCGCAGGCGGCCGCGGTAGATGGTGAACAGCCAGTTGAAGATCTTGGCCCCGGTCGGGATCGAGATGATCATTGTCGCTATGCCGAAGAAGGCATTGACGTTGGCCCCCGCACCCATGGTGAAGAAGTGGTGCAGCCAGACCAGGAACGACAGCACGCCGATGGCGGCCGTGGCGTAAACCATGGACTTGTAGCCGAACAGGGTCTTGCGGGCGAACGTGGCAACGATTTCCGAGTACACGCCGAAGGCCGGCAGCACCAGGATGTAGACCTCGGGGTGGCCCCAGATCCAGATCAGGTTCACGTACATCATGACGTTGCCGCCACCGTCGTTCGTGAAGAAGTGCGTGCCCAGGTAGCGGTCCATCGTCAGCAGCGCCAGGGTCGCGGCCAGCACGGGGAAGGCGGCGACGATCAGGACGTTGGTGACCAGCGAGGTCCACGTGAAGATCGGCATCTTCATCAGGGTCATGCCGGGCGCACGCATGCGCAGGATGGTGACGATGAAGTTGATGCCGCTAAGTGTTGTCCCCAGCCCTGATATCTGCAGTGCCCAGAGGTAGTAATCCACCCCCACACTTGGACTGTAGTCCAGCCCGGACAACGGCGGATACGCGAGCCAGCCGGTCGCGGCGAATTCGCCCACGAACAGCGACAGCATCATCAGCACGACGCCGGCGGCGAACAGCCAGAAGCTCAGCGAGTTCAGGAACGGGTACGCCACGTCGCGGGCGCCGATCTGCAGCGGCACGACGATGTTCATCAGCCCGGTGATGAAGGGCATCGCCATGAAGAAAATCATGATGACGCCGTGGGCGGTGAAGATCTGGTCGTAGTGGTGCGGCGGCAGGAAGCCGGCCGAGTCCGCGGACGCGACGGCAAGCTGCGTGCGCATCATGATGGCGTCGGCAAAGCCGCGCAACAGCATGATCAGCGCAACGATGATGTACATCACGCCGATGCGCTTGTGGTCGACGGTGGTGAGCCACTCCGTCCAGAGGTACTTCCACTTCTTGAAGTAGGTGATGGCGCCGAAGACCGCTAGGCCTCCCAGGCACACGGCGGCCAGCGTAACCATGACGATGGGGTCATGGTACGGAATGGCCTCGAGGGTAAGTTTCCCGAGCATTGTTAGTTGATTCCTGCGATCAGATTATTCGACGTGGAGGTGCACGTGGCGGAGTCCACGCCGGCCATCTTGGTCATCGTGCTGCCCAGAATGAAATCAAACATGGCGGGCGGCGCCGACGAATACTTCACGACCGGGTTGCGCTCGCTGCGCTTGGTCAGTTCCGCATAGACCTCGGGGGTCAGCGCGGTGGGAGCAGCCTTCGCTTCCTTGATCCAGTTGTCGAACCCTTCCTGCGACATGGCGTGCGCCTTGAAGCGCATGCCCGAGAAACCGCCGCCGCTGTAGTTGGCCGAAATGCCGGCGTAGGTGCCGATTTCGCGCGCGTTCAGGTGCAGCTTGGTCTCCATGCCCGCCATCGAATAGATCTGGCTGCCGAGCTGGGGAATGAAGAACGAGTTCATGACCGAAGCCGACGTGATCCGGAAGTTGACCGGAACGTCCACGGGGAACGCGATCTCGTTGACCGTGGCGATGTCGTACTCGGGGTAGATGAAGAGCCACTTCCAATCCAGTGAAACCACCTCGATGGTCACCGGCTTGTGTTCGGACACGAGCGGCTTGTAGGGATCCAGCGCGTGCGTGGAGCGCCAGGTGATCACGGCAAGAATCGCCACGATGATACAAGGGACGGTCCAGACGACGGCTTCGATTGCCGTGGAGTGGGCCCACTTGGGCTGGTAGTCAGCTTTGGTGTTGGAAGCGCGGTACTTCCAGGCAAACGCCACGATCATGATGAGGACCGGGATCACGACGATGAGCATGAGCCCGGTCGCCGTCAGCAGCAACGTCTTTTCCTGGATGCCGATATCTCCCTTGGGGGAGAGGATTTCCATGTTGCAGCCGCCAAGCAGCATGACCGCGCCGACGCCAAATATGCGCGTAAGGGTCGCAAGGAGGGGGTGTTTCACGTACAGCCTTGGATGGAAGGTGGGAAATGCTGCAAAGCAGCAGACTGGAATGCTGCTAGGCAGCAACGTCCATCCTATCGGTTTGATCTGGGTCAAGCCTGCGACGAAAGGTCGCATTGCCTGGGAGAAATCCGGCCCAATGGCGGCGGATTCAGGGTTTTCCTAGGGGAGCAGAAGCCCCGAGGGGAGGGAGGGGGTGCGACGATATGTCGCAGGTGCACATGGGGGTGTTGTAAAGATGTGTCGCCCCGCACAACTCATTCCGGAAGCACCTCGCGTTCCGGCCCCGGTTTTTTCGCCAGCTTGCGTTGCAGCGAGCGCCGGTGCATGCCCAGGAGGCGCGCCGCGGCGGAAACATTGCCGCCGGTCTCGTGCAGAGCCTGGTGAATGTGCTCCCATTCTAGGCGGTGCAACGGCGTCATGGTCGTTTCGATCGTAACTGTTTCTGGCTTCACCAGACCCAGCGTGCGCAGGATCATGGGCGCCGTGGCCGGCTTGGGCAGATAGTCGTCGGCGCCGCGCTTGATGGCTTCCACGGCGGTGGCCACGCTGGCGTAGCCGGTGACCAGCAGGATGCGCATGTCTTCGCGCAGCGCGCGCAGCGGGCGGATCAGGGTCAGGCCGGAGTCTTCGCCCAGGCGCAGGTCGACCAGGGCAAAGGCTGGACGGATTTCCTCGGCCACGCGCAGGGCCTCGGCGATGCCGGTGGCGGTTCGGGTTTCCAGGCCGCGGCGCGACAGGCTGCGCTGCAGGGTGCGCACGTAGAGTTCGTCGTCGTCGATCAGCAGGCCAAGATCGTTTGCATTCATCACATTCAGGTCCCGGGGTTGCCGAGAGGCAAATAAAAGCGGATGCGGGTGCCGCCGCCTTCGGCCGCGGTCATGGTCATTTCGCCGCCCATCTGTTCCACGGTGGCGTGCGACAGGGCCAGGCCCACGCCCAGTCCTCCCGGCTTGCCGCTGTTGAACAGGCTGGTCGCCGGGAGCACGGCATGATCGGGATCGAAACCCCGGCCGTAGTCCCGGACTTCGCCGCGCAGGGCGCCGTAACCGTATTCCAGATGCAGGTCCACGCGGGGCGCGTCGGCGGATTCCCCCGCGTCCGCGGCGTTGTTCAACAACGCCTGCAGCAGGTGGGCGATGGCGGGATCGACGCGCAGGCTGGTGGGCAGCGTGCCCGAGCGTTGCAGGTCGATGGTCGGCCGGATCAGACGCCACTGCCCCACGACGCGAACCAGATCCACGGCGGTTGGGACCGCCAGATTGCGGATGCGTTCCCGGCACAGGGCCAGAAGCTGGCTCAGGGTGGTGACGTCTTCCCGCAGGTCTTCGTCGTCCTGGACCTCGGCGGCGATCTCGTCGGTCAGGAGCGTCATCGTGGCGAGCGGCGTGTTCAGCTCGTGCGCCATCGCGGCGGCGTGGGTGGCCAGGGCGACGATGCCTTCGTTGCGCGTGAAGCGTTCTCGCAGGCGGGCCAGTTCGCGCTCGCGGGCGCGCATGTCGGCGGCCAGGCGGGTCGAGAACACCAGCACCACCACGACCGAAATCAGGAAATTGGCGCCCAGCCCCCACAACAGCAGGGTGTGGGGGTCGACGTCGCCGCGCAGGGGCTGGCCGAAGATGGCCGCGGCGCCGTAGCCCAGCACGCCAGCCAGCGCCGCGGCCAGCGCCCAATTGCGAGGCAGCGCCAGCGCGGCCAGGGCGGTCAGGATCAGGAACATCGTGCCGAACGGGTTGCTGATGCCGCCGCTCCAGCCCACCATCCAGGCCAGCACCGCCATGTCGATGAACAGGTGGCCGAAGGCGGTGGCGTGGGAGAGGTCGCGCGGATGGCGCAGGCGCAGGCTGGCGTAGACGTTGAAGCCGATCAGCATGCCCACGCCCAGCCACAGCGGTTCCAGCGGCAGATCCAGGCCCAGCACGCTGCTGGCGACGAGGACGGTGGCGGCCTGGCCCGCGATGGCGAGCCAGCGCAGGCTGCAGAGGGTACGCAGGAAGGAAAAGGCGGAACTACCGGGCATATCCAGATACAGAGGGCCGGCCAGCCTGCCGGCAGTTACGGGCGCCCGGCTGCGCGGAACGCTGGCATCCGGAGCGCGGCGGCGGTGGCCGGCTGCTGCCCGGGCCGGAAGGCGCGGGATTCGGACGTGCAGGCATTGTATGGTGAATCGGAGGGCGGCGCTGTCGTGGCGGCTGGGCGATGTGTCCCTGATATGTAGCCGCTGATAGGGGAACACGCGAGCATGGAGCGCCGGCGATAGGCATTCAAATGGCGAGATCGCGGTGCGACCCCGCCACGCGGCAGGCGCGCGATGAGCGCCTGCCGCCCGTCATCAGTGGCCGTGACCGGCCGCTGGCGCGGCGGTCGCATTCAGCGGCCGGGCCACTGCGTCGATCGGCACGCGCCGTTGCTGACGGGCCGCGTCTTCCACGATCAGCGTCAGCGCGACGTGATCGCCCGGCACGATCTGCTTGGCCAGGTCGATGAGCATGACGTGGTAGCCGCCGGGTTTCAGGTCCACCGCCTGGCCGGCGGGCAGGTCGATGCCGGCGACCTGGCGCATCTTCATGACGTTGTCCTGCATCGCCATCTCGTGCACTTCCACGTGCTTGGCCGCCTGCGATTCCACGCCGACCAGCCGGCCGGCTTCCTTGGACGTCAGTTGCATGAACACGCCGGTCGCGTGCTGGTTGGGCACGGTCGCGCGCACCCAGGCGTCCTGCACGGACAGGCCGGCGTCCTGCGCCAGCGCAACATGGCTGAATCCGGCCAGGGCCAACGCGAAGACGGCGGCCAGCGGTTTGATCGAAAGCTTCTTCATGAGGGGTTCCTTTATTGGGTCAGAGCACGGTGCGCAGGTCTTGCGCGCATTCCTGCGCGCTCTGCTGATGGCGCAGCGCCACGCGCAGCTTGCCTTCGGCGTCGATGAGGTACGTCAGCGCGGTGTGGTCCATGGTGTAGGACGAGCCGGTCGGGACCTTCTGGTAGAACACCTTGAAGGCCTGGGCGGCGGCGCGGGTCTGTTCCGCCGTGCCGCGCAGACCGACGAAGCCGGGATCGAAGGCCTGGGTGTAGGCGCGCAGGATCTCAGGCGTGTCGCGCTCGGGATCCACGGTAATGAAGAGAACGCGCAGCTTGTCGGCATCCTTGCCCAGCAGCGTCTTGATCTCGACGGCGCGGGTCAGCGCCGTCGGGCAGATGTCCGGGCATTGGGTGAAGCCGAAGAACAACATGACCGGATGCCCGCGGTAGTCGGCCAGGGTGCGGGTTTTGCCATCGGTGTCCTGCAATTGGAAATCGCCGGTGGTCATGCCGGACAGGTCCATGCCGTGCAGCGGCGGGGCGTCGGGACCGCAGCCCGCCAGCGGCAGCAGCGCCAGTGTCGACAGCAGCAGACGGCGACGCGGGTCGGGCGCGCCCGGCGTGGGGGCGGCGCGCGTCACGCCGGCGGGCGTGCGCGAAAAAAGGGAATTCATTGAAACCTCTGGATTGACGAGTCGGCCACGCGGTCTGGCCGCGCGGCAAGTGCCGTCCGCAGCGCCTTACTAATTAGTAAGGGGCGTGGACGATCCTGGACGAAGTCATGCCAGCGGCGGCGGCGCGCGCGAACCCAGCGGCGGACCGTGGGCGGGCTGCGCGGGCAGGGCGCGATGCGCAGGAGGGAAGACAGGGTGTCCGGCGGCCTTCAGCAGCAGCGGCGTCATGGCCGGCGCCGTGGCGGGCGTGACGTGGACAAGCAGGCCGAAGGGACATTGCGCGCCGGTGTTGGCGTTGTCGTGCGGGGCCTTGCCGCCGTCATCGGCCGGCAGCGCCACGCTGAATGACGACACGTTGCCCGCCGCCGAGCAGAATGTGACCTCGAGCCGCCCGTCGTGCAGCGCCCGGGCGTCCGGCATGTAGCCAGCGGGAACCAGCGCCCGCAGCGCCAATGCCAGGATCGCCAGCCAAAGCACGGCGTCGGCGCGCAGGGCGCGCAGCATGCACAGGAGGCGGGTCGACGAAGGCATGCAGGCATTCTATGCCAAGCGTTCCCGATTTCTTGGTACCCTTGAACGCACTTCTTTCCGACACGCGACCCCGTGCCCCAGGTTTCAGAGCTTTCCTTGTCCGTTTCGACTTTGTCCGCCGCCAGTTTGTCCAATGCCGACCCGTCCGCCGGGCCGGGACGCGCGGGCTCATATTCCCGTCTATGGCTGGGCGCGCTGATGGCGGCGCTGCTGGTATTGCTGACCGCCTGCGGCACGACCAAGGTCCAGCCGGGCTATTACCGGGTCCAGTCGGGCGACACGCTGTACCAGATTGCGCGCAAGGAAGGCACGACCGTCAGCAACCTGGTCCGGTGGAACAAGCTGTCGAACTCCAATTCGATCGAAGTCGGCCAGGTCCTGCGGGTCGAGCCGCCCGCCGGCCAGGCGCGCACCTCGCCGCCCAGCAAGGCCAGCACCAAACCCAAACCCGCGCCGCGCGCCACCGCGTCATCCGGCAAGCGGCGCACGGCGCCGCCGGGCGCGATCTCGCTGGTCTGGCCCGCGCAGGGCAAGGTCACGCGCGGCTACGACGGTTCCCATTCAAACGGCATCGTCATCAGCAATTCCGCCGGCACGCCCGTCGTGTCCGCCGCGCCTGGCACGGTGGCTTACTCGGGCAGCGGCTTGCGCGGCTACGGGCATCTGGTCATCGTCAAGCACAACGCCAGCTTCCTCAGCATCTACGCGCACAACAGCAAGCTGCTGGTCAAGGAAGGGCAACGCGTGTCGCAGGGCCAGAAGATCGCCGAGATGGGCAACAGCGACAGCAAGCAGGTCGGGTTGTATTTCGAACTGCGCTACGACGGTCAGGCGGTCGACCCGGCGGGCTCCCTACCGCCGAAGTAGTAGACGGCGGCTTTGCGCCAAGTAAAACAGTCTCCAGCTTGCGGCAGGTGTCTGACACCATGGTGAGACGATCGCCAACACGCCGCAGCGTCCCGGAGGGTGTCAGACACCGAGTTCTTTCATCGGGTGTCAGACACCCGGATCTACGGCGCTTCCTGCGTCAACGTCGATACAAACGCCGCCGTGCGTGAATCACTCGGATTCGTGAACACCGACCGCGAATCCCCGGCCTCCACCACCACGCCATCCAGCAGAAACACCACTTCCCGCGACACGCTGGCCGCCAGCCGCAGATCATGCGTGGCCATCAGCATCGTCATGCCTTCCGCGGCCAACTGACGCAACACGTCCACCACTTCCGCCGCCAATCCCGGATCGAGCGCCGAGGTCGGCTCGTCGCACAGCAGAACCCGCGGCGCCGGCGCCAGCGCGCGGGCGATCGCCACGCGCTGCTGCTGGCCGCCCGATAGATTCGCCGGCCAGGCTTCCGCCTTCTCCAGCATCCCCACCTTGCGCAGCAATTCCTCCGCCCGCGCGCGTGCACGGTCGGCGGGCCACTTCTGCACCGTCACCAACCCTTCCATCACATTGCCGATCACGGTCTGATGCGGAAAGAGCTGAAAGTTCTGGAACACCATGCCGGTCTGCTTGCGCACCGCCTGGACCTGTTCGCGCGCCAGCTTGTGGCCGGGTTCAAAGTCGACCGTTTCCGGACCGATCTCCAGCCGCCCGCGATCCGGCACTTCCAGCAGGTTCACGCAGCGCAGCAGCGTGCTCTTGCCGCTGCCCGACGGGCCGATCAATGCCGTGACGCTGCCTTCGTCGATCTGGACATCCACCTGCTTGAGCACGGGATTGCCGCCGAAGGACTTTTCGATTTTTTCAAGGCGGATCATCGGGTCTTCTCGCTAAACATCGCATGCTGGCCGAAGCGCCGTTCCAGCCGCACTTGCGCGGCGGACAGGACGGAACTGAACGCCAGGTAGATCAGCGCCGCTTCCGTATAGAGAATCAGCGGCTCATACGTGACGGCCGCGATGCGCTGCGCGGCCTGGAAGATTTCCGGCACCGTCAGCACCGCCGCGAGCGACGTGTCCTTGACCAGCGCGATGAACGAATTGGACAGCGGCGGCACGGCCACGCGGGCCGCCTGCGGCAGGATCGTGCGGCGCAAGGCCTGGCCGCGCGTCATGCTGAGCGAATAGGCTGCTTCCCACTGACCCTTGGTAATCGATTCGATCGCGCCGCGGATCACTTCGGAGTTGTACGCGCCGACGTTCAGCGTGAAGCCGATCAGCGCGGCGGGCAACGGGTCCAGCACGATGCCCACGCTGGGCAGGCCATAAAAGATCACGAACAGCTGCACCAGCAGCGGCGTGCCGCGGATGAGCCAGACGTAGAAGCGCACCACCGCCACCAGCGGCGCGGGCCCGAACAGCCGGATCAGCGCCACCACGAACGCCAGCGCCAGCCCCAGCGCAAACGACATCAACGTCAGCGGAACCGTGAAGACCAGCCCCGCGTGCAGCAGCGGCCAGAACGAGTCCGCCATCAGCTGCACCCAGGCCGGCACCGACCATTCGCCAATTTTTGCCAGCAGCCAGTCGGGCAGGACGGCGTGCAGCCAGGGGGGCAGCGTCATGGGCGCTCCAGTGGTTTATTGCGCGGACAGGTCCGTGCCGAAGTACTTGACCGAGATGGTCTTGTACGTGCCGTCAGCCTTGATGTCGGCCAGCGCCTTGTTGATGGCGGCCTGCAGCTCAGGGTTGTTCTTGCGGATCAGGACGCCCGAATTGCTGAACTCCGCCGTCTTGTCGGTGGCCGCAATCTTCACGCGGGCGTTGGGCTTCTGCTTCTTGAAGTCCAGGAACGACAGGTTGTCATTGACGGTGGCTTCGACGCGGCCCGAGGTCAGGAGGTCGATGGCTTCATTGAAGCCCTGCACGGCGACCACTTCCGCGCCGTGGTTTTGCGCCAGCTTGCCGAAGTTGCTGGTCAGCGTGTTGGCGGACTTCTTGCCCTTCAGGTCTGCAAAGGATTTGATGCTGGTGTTGTCGTCGCGCACGATCAGCACGGCGGCGGACGAGATGTAGGGATCGGAGAAGTCGTACTTGGCGCGGCGCGCATCCGTGATGCCCACCTGGTTGATGACGGCGTCGTAGCGCTTGGCGTCCAGCCCGGCGATCAGGCCGTCCCACTTGCCTTCGACGAATTGCGCCTTCACGCCCAGGCGCTCGGCGATGGCGCGGCCAATGTCCACGTCAAAGCCGGTAAGCTTGCCCGATGCATCGTGGAAGGTGAAAGGCGCGTAGGTGCCTTCGGTGCCGATCTTGAAGACGCCCGCGGATTTGATCTGGTCCAGTTCGGACTGAGCATGGGCGGCGGACAGGGCGGCGACCTGCACGAGGCCGGCGATGAACAGCGTACGGAAGAGTTTCATGGCAATGCTCCACGGATGATCACTGTGGAGAGCATGTGGGCCTGCAATGCCCTCCGGCGTAGCGGCACTCTAACAACCGGCCTATTTTTCCACAAAGCATATGGAATAGTAAAAATATAGCTACAAGTCATGTAGCTTTACCGAACGCCCGGGGCACGAAAGCCCGGGGCACGAAAGCCCGGGGCACGAAAGCCCGGGGCAGTCGGTCCGGGATCCTTCTGGCTTTACGTTGACGGAGACGGGTGTGGAACAGCAATGGAACAGGCGTGCGTTCATGGTGGCGGCAGCGGGCGCTGCCGCGGCGGGGGCAATGCCCACGCAGGCCGCTGGCGGCGCGGCGTCCATGCCGGGCGGCGGCAGCATCACCGATGTGGCGGGCTTGCGGGTGGGGCATTACACCGAGACGCGCCGGCCCACCGGTTGCACGGTCATCATTGCCGAGGCCGGCGCGACCGGTGGCGTGGACGTGCGCGGCGCGGCGCCGGGCACGCGCGAGACCGACCTGCTCAACCCGATCAACATGGTCGACAAGGTGCACGCCGTGGTGTTGACGGGCGGCAGCGCGTTCGGCCTGGACGCGGCGTCGGGCGTGATGCGCTATCTGGAAGAAAAGAAGATCGGCTTTGACGTAGGCGTGGCATTTGTGCCCATCGTGCCAAGCGCGGTGTTGTTCGACCTGGGCGTGGGCGACGCGTCGGTGCGGCCCGATGCCGCCGCCGGTTACCAGGCCTGCCGGTCGGCTACCGCCGACGCGCCGCAGGAAGGCAACGTGGGCGCGGGGGCGGGGGCGACGGTGGGCAAGCTGTATGGCCCCAAGCGCGCCATGAAGGGCGGCATCGGCAGCGCGTCGCTGACGGTGGCGGGCGTGACGGTGGGCGCCATCGTTGCGGTCAATGCCGTGGGCGATGTGCTGGACCCGGCCACCGGGCGCATCCTGGCCGGCGCGCGCACCGAAGACGGCAAGATGTTGTTCGACACGCGCGCAGCCATCCTGGCGGGCGACCTGCCCAAGTCGATGCGCGCGGGCGCGGCCACCACCATCGGCGCCGTGGCCACCGATGCGCGGATCACCAAGGCCGAAGCCCAGAAGATCGCCGGCATGGCGCACGACGGCCTGGCGCGCACGATCAACCCCATCCACACCATGCTCGACGGCGACACGATCTTCGCGCTGGGCACGGGCGCGTCGGGCAAATCCGCCAACGTGATGCTGCTGGGTGTCATGGCCGCCGAGGTCATGGCGATCGCGGTGCAGCGCGCGATCCTGTCCGCGCGCGCCATTGACGGCTATCCGGCCGCGGTGGATTTCGTGGGGTGATGTCGCTGACCCGCGCCTGTCACACAAGCCCGCCATGATGACAGGCGCCGGCACGACGCCGGGGCGGGGGCGCACATGCAGGAAGGCGAACGACTCAATGGCGTGACGCATCTGGCCGGGCTGGCGCTGGCGGTGCTGGCTTCCGGCGCCTTGATCACCCGCGCGGCCGAGCTGCGCGTGGACACGCGGCAGATCGTCAGTTGCGCGGTGTTCGCGGCGTCGATGATCGCGGTGTATGCGTCGTCTTCGCTGTTCCACTGCACGCAAGGGCGCCGCAAGGCGATGTGGGCGAAGGCGGACCACTGCGCGATCTATCTGCTGATAGCCGGTACGTACACGCCGCTGGCGTACGGCCCCGTGGATCATCGGTGGGGCGCCGCGATGGGGGTGGCGATCTGGCTGCTGGCCTTGGTGGGCATCAGCCGCGAACTCTGGTGGGCGCGCAACGCGCCGCCGGCCTTGCCGCTCTATTTGCTGATGGGATGGCTGGGTGTGGCCTTTGCCGCACCGATCGCGGGCGCGCTATCGACGGCGGGGCTGACGTGGCTGTTGGCGGGCGCCGCCATCTACACGATCGGGACGCTGTTCTATGCCAACGACAAACGCTGGCGCCATGCGCACGGCATCTGGCATCTGTTCGTCATGGGCGGCACGGCCTGCCATTTCGTGACGGTCTTCGGCTTTCTGGAGCACGCGCCAAGCTAGCGCGCCTTGCTTCACGCCGACGGCGAGGTCGACTCAACGCCAGGCCGCCAGCGGCAGCATGCCTTCTCGGTCCTTCACTTTGCGCATGACGATATGCGAACAGAGATCGCGCACACCCGGGATCTTGCTGAGCTTGTCCTCGACAAAATTCGAAAATGCCGACAGGTTGCGCGTACGCACGGTGAGGATGTAGTTGGACGCGCCAGTGACGATGGCCGCCTCGGTGATCTCGTCGTGCAGCGCGATGCCCGCCAGAAACTCTTCGTGCCATCCCGCGCGCGACTGGTCCAGCGACACATGCACGATGGCCTCCAGCTCGAAGCCCAGCTTCTCGGCGTCCAGCAGCGCACGGTAGCCGCGGATGAGCCCGGCTTCTTCCAGCGCGCGCACACGGCGCAGGCAGGCCGAGGGCGACAGCGCCACCTGTTCCGCCAGGTCCTGATTGCTGAGGTGGCCGTCTTCCTGCAGGCGGGCCAGAATGCGCTGGTCTATGACGTCAATCTGCATGGCGCAATCCAGTTCGAAAAAATGATGATGAAGGCAATTTAATGCGGAAAACGCGGGTAAGTCACGACTGGATTTGCAATTTTTCGGACTGACTGCGCTGATAGCATGTATCCGGAAATTTGCTGAAGGAATGGAACATGAACACTCGTGAAGCCTGCGTCAACGCCGACCGCCAGGATCCCCTGGCCCACGTGAAAGAACAATTCGACCTGCCGCCCGGCGTGCTCTACCTGGACGGCAATTCGCTGGGCGTGCTGCCCAAGACCGCCGCGGCCCGCGCCGCGCAGGTCATTACCGAAGAATGGGGCACGGGCCTGATCCGCAGCTGGAACACCGCGGGCTGGTTCGATCTGCCTGCGCGCCTGGGCGACAAGCTGGGCCGCCTGCTGGGCGCGCGCGAGGGCGAGCTGGTCGTCACCGACACCACGTCGCTCAACATCTTCAAGGCGCTGGCCGCCGCGCTGCGCATCCAGCAGCACAAGCACCCCGCGCGCCGCGTCATCCTGTCCGAGCGCGACAACTTCCCCACCGACCTCTACATGATCCAGGGCATGATCGACCTGCTGCAGCAGGGCTACGAAATGCGCCTGATCGACGACGACCTGCCGCTGGACAAGGCGCTGGACGACTCCGTTGCCGTCATGCTGCTGTCCCACGTCAATTACCGCAGCGGCCAGATGCACGACATGGCCGCCGTCACGGCGCAGGCGCACGAACACGGCGCGCTGGCCATCTGGGATCTGGCGCACGCCGCGGGCGCGGTGCCCGTCGACCTGAATGGCGCCAATGCCGACTTCGCCGTGGGCTGCACCTACAAGTATCTGAACGGCGGCCCCGGTTCGCCCGCGTTCATCTGGGTCGCCCCGCGTCACACCAAGGATTTCTGGCAGCCGCTGTCCGGCTGGTGGGGCCACAGCCGCCCGTTCGACATGGCCGTGGCCTACGAGCCCGCGGGCGGCATCCGCCGCTACCTGTGCGGCACGCAGCCCATCGTGTCGCTGTCGATGGTCGAATGCGGCCTCGATGTCGCGCATGCCGCCGGCATGGACGAAGTGCGCAAGAAGTCGCTGGCGCTGAGCGACCTGTTCATCCAGTTGGTGGAATCGCGTTGCGGCGGGCATCCGCTGACGCTGGTGACGCCGCGCACGCACGCCGACCGCGGCAGCCACGTCAGCTTCCGCCATCCCAACGGCTTCGAGGTCATGCAGACCCTGATCGCGCGCGGCGTGATCGGTGATTACCGTGAACCCGAGGTCCTGCGTTTCGGCCTGACGCCGCTGTATTTCGGCTACGCCGACGTCTGGGACGCGGTCGACATCCTGAAGGACGTGCTGGATACCCGCGCGTGGGACAAGCCCGAGTTCAAGCAGCGTTCCGCCGTGACCTGATTCCGGGCTCAACCCCTCATCGCGCCGGCCCCGCACGGGGCCGTACATCACACAAAAATGCGCAGTACAGGAGGAGACAATGCAACAACAGAAAGGGTTCGGCCAGATTGCCGAACGCGAACAGGGGCTCAAGCGCCGGCTGACGTCCGGCCAGATGAGCATGATCGCCATCGGCGGGGCCATCGGCACGGGCCTGTTCCTGGGCAGTAAATTCGCCATCGGCTTTGCCGGGCCCAGCGTGCTCATCAGCTATGCCATCGGCGGCGTGATCACGCTGCTGCTCATGGCCTGCCTGGCCGAAATGACGGTCGCGCATTCCACGTCCGGCTCGTTCGGCGCCTATGCCGAACACTACATCGGCCCGCTCGCGGGCTTTCTGGTGCGCTATGCGTACTGGTCCTGCGTGGTGCTGGCCGTGGGCACGGAAGTCACGGCGGTGGCCAAGTACATGGCCTTCTGGTTTCCCGGCGTGCCCGGATGGTTATGGGTGTGCATTTTTTCCGCGGCGCTCATCCTCATCAATGCCCTGAGCGTCAAGGCCTTCGGCACGATCGAATACTGGTTCTCGACCATCAAGATCAGCGCCATCATCGGCTTCATCATCCTGGGCGCCTACGTGGTCTGGGGCAATCCGCAGTACGGCACGGCGAACTACACCGCGCATGGCGGGTTCTTTCCGAACGGCGTGTGGGGCATGTGGATCGCGGTCGTGATCTCGATCTTCAGTTACCTGAGCGTCGAGATGATCGCCGTGGCCGCCGGTGAAGCCGAGGATCCGGAACGCGCGGTCAAGCAGGCGTTTCGCGCCACCATTGTCCGGCTTGTCGTGTTCTACCTGCTGACGCTGGCGCTGATCCTGGCCATCGTGCCGTGGGATGATGCCGGCAAGGGCGGCAGCCCCTTCGTGCAGGTGATGGAGGTGCTTGATATTCCGGGCGCGGCGGGTGTCATCAACTTCATTGTGCTGGTGGCCGCGCTGTCGGCCATGAACAGCCAGCTCTACATCACCACGCGCATGATGTTCAGCCTGTCGCGCGCGGGCCATGCGCCGTCGGCGTTGGGCCGGCTGTCCAGCAACGGCACGCCGCTGAACGCGCTGTTGCTGTCGACCAGCGGCATCGCCATCGCCACGGTGCTGAACGTGCTGTACCCCGAGACGGCCTTCACGCTGATGATGGCCATCTCGATGTTCGGCGCGCTCTTTACCTGGATGATGATCTTCGTCACGCACTATTTCTTTCGCCGCCGCTGGGTGCGCGAAGGCGGCGCAAAGCTGTCGTTCCGCATGCCGGGCTTTCCGGTGCTGACGCTGTTGGGCGCGGGGGCGATGCTGGCGATTCTGGTGACCACGTACTTCACCAGCGTCTTCAAGCTGACGCTGGTGTTTGGCGTGCCGTTCCTGGTGCTGCTCGCCGCGGCGTACTACCTGCTGTTCAAGAAGCGCGGCGAAGCGGTCGCCATGAATAGGCGGCAGCGTGCGTGATGGGTCGTCAACGGCCGCGCTTTTTGGCGCGGCCGTTTGTCATCAGACTGCCGCGACGGCGCGCTCGGTGCGGGGCGCGGCTGGGGCCGGCGCGGGGGCCGGGGCGAACACGCGCAGTCGGTGGCCGTCGGGGTCGAGCGCCACAAAGGTGCGGCCGAAATCCATGTCGGTGGGCGCCTGCAGGATGGGCAGGCCGCGCAGGCTCCAGTCCACATGGCGCTGGTTGACCGCATCGGCATCGGCCACGGTGAACGCCAGTTCGGACGCTCCGCCGCGTCCGGCGGCTGCCGGCGCCACCGTGTAGCGCGACCACAAGCCCAGCATCAGCCCCGAGTCCAGCGCAAACAGCGCAAACGTGGGCGACGATTCGATGGGCGGGCGCTGCAGCAGCGCGCTGTAGAACGCGGCGCTGGCCTGCGGCTTTTCCACATACAGGATGACGAAATTGGTGTCTGACATGATGCGCTCCGGGGGTTGGATGCGCTCATGATAGGCAGGGGTGCTGTCAGTTTTTGGCAGTAGTGAACGTCAGTCCTTGCGCGCCTCGTGGTCCAGCGCGCGCCACGCCTTGAGCAGGATGTGCCGCCGTTTGGGATACCTGGCGCCGATAGCCAGCGTGGCGATGCGGTCGGTGCGGAAATGGCGGAAGTCACCGCGCAATTCGCACCAGGCCATCACCAGCCGCACGCTGTCGAAAAAGCCCAGCGCGAACGGCCAGATGACGCGGGTGGAATCGGAGCCCTTGTCATCGCGATAGGTGATTTCCAGCTTCTGTTCGCCGCGGATGGCCTGGCGGATCAGCGCCACGTCGACGCGGTCCGTGACGGCCACGGCGCTGGGGGCAACCAGCAGCGGAATGGCGTCAAGCTCGTCGCGCAGTTCCTGCGGCAGCACCGCACCGATCTTGGCCAGCGCATTGCGCGCGGCCAGCCCCAGGCGTTCGTCCGAGCGGCGGGCCACCCAGCGCGTGCCCAGCACCAGCGCCTCGATTTCTTCGGTGCTGAACATCAGCGGCGGCAGCATGAAGCCGGGCCGCAGCACATAGCCCACGCCCGGTTCTCCCTCGATTTCCGCGCCCTGGCATTGCAGCGTGGCGATGTCGCGATACAGCGTGCGCAGGCTGATGCCCATCTCGGCCGCAAGCCGATGGCCGCTGACGGGCAGGCGGTGGCGGCGCAGGGTCTGGAGCAGCTCCAGGAGGCGTTCGGTGCGGGACATGGGGGCGGGGGAAGGGCAGACGGCGCAATACTGCCATGGATTGGCAGCAGGCGTTGCGATTTTCGGGTGGTTAACGGCGCCTTGGAACCAGCCTTCAATCGGGGCTCAACCCAGCCTTCAATCCAGCCTTCAATCCAGCCTTCGACCCAGCCCTC